>JALZEI010000086.1 GCA_030862115.1 Actinomycetota bacterium | reverse complement strand
CCAAGATACGCCGCTGCCAGACTGCAGCGTTCGCCAGAGCGCCGTTGAGACCGTCTATTAGGTCGAAGACCCTGTCTTTAACTGCGGTACTGCCTGTTGCCACCAAAGCCCTTTCGTTCAGGGCCCCTGTTCCCTGCGACGAATCGCCCTCCTCAAGGCCATGCATCACATCCCTATAGATCGCCGTTCTCGCGACCCTCGGAAGCGTGGACACAAGACTATCGAACATACGTTCGTATGTCAACCCCTGGACCAGCACTTTTACCGATTTTTGGGGGCCTAGAGGTAGCCGAGGCCCCTTAGGGATTCCTCGATCTGGGCTTCCTCCTCGGCCGAGTAGGGCGAGGCCTCCTCCTTCGCGTGCCCGGAGGACGCGGGGGTGGTGCTCGCGATCGGCCGCTCCTTCAGATGCTCCGGGGTAAACGCGTCTTGCGGAACGGCCCCGTCGAGACCCTCGGGAACCGCTAGTCCGGCCATGTACAGGAGAGTGGGTGTGACGTCCATGACGCTGCCGGTCACCGCGGCCCCCGCCTTGGTTCCGGCCCCCGCGTAGACCACTACTCCATCGGGGTGGTGGACCCCCCGCGGCAGCGGGGTGACGTCGGTGAACGGCTCCTTGTGAAAGATCTCGTCGTCGAGCTCGAAGCGGTGATCGCGAAGCACCGGCAAGACATCGGGAGCCCCTCGTAAGGCCTCTCCGTGAAAGACCTCTTCCGAGAGGTGCACGCGATCGGTAACCGACCGACCGTCCGGCCCCCGCAGCGACTTGAAGCGATCGGCGATGTCGCGCTTCAAGGAACCGAGCTCGGACTCTGGGACGACGCCGTGCGGCTCCCGCCCCTTGAGGTTTATGAAGATTCCCTGCTGCGGAATGGGCGAGGCGAACGCTTTCGTGTTGCCCCAGTCGACCGCGTTAAACGTCTTGCCCTTGGCCTCGCGCGCCACCTTTGCCGGCAAGACTTTCTTTGCAAGGGGTACGAGAGCCCGCGCCGCGCCGGTCTGCATGAGCTTGGCCGAGCCCTTCAACTTCAAGAGCCCCCACTGCTCGAGGAGCGCGTTCGTGTGCACGGTCATCTCCCAAGAGGTGAAGCCGTGGTCGGAGCAAACGATCACGCCGGCCCCGTCGGCGTAGTCCTCCAACAACCCGACGATGTCGTCCATGCGCGTGAAGCACTCCGCTATGGAGGGACGTAGACGTCGGCCCAAATCCGTGTCGTACAGCGGATCGCGGGGATCCATGTAGCCGTAGTAAGCGTGCTGTAAGCGATCGGGTGTCTCGAGAACGGTGAAGAGAACGTCGACCGGGTGCTCGCTCAACAAGCCGTCCAGCACGGCCCGCCGCTGCTCCAAAGATGCAAGAGCTCGTTTGCACAGCGTGTCGTCTTTGTAGTCGTCTTCCCACGACGTCTTGATCTCGACTTCGTATCCGGGGGCCCACCTCAGCACGTCGGCTTCGAGCTCCGCGGGATAGGTCACTCCCTTGAGGTGATGTCCGTAGCTCGGCGTCATCATCCCGGACACCATCCAGCCCGACTTCAGGGGCTGCGGGGGATAGGTCAGTGGAAGGTTGTAGATGCCGGCGCTGGCTCCCTGCTCGTTGGCCATGTCCCAGATCGTGGGCGATTTCACCTTGCCGGAATGCATGAGCTCCATCCGCTCGTGCTGCGCGTTGCTGGCGTGGAACCCGTAGATGCCGTGGCGGCCCGGGTTGACGCCGGTGGCGGCCGACGTCCACGCCGGAGGGGTGTAGGTGGGCACGGTCGAGCCGAGTACGCCGCTCGCCCCTTGCTCTCGCAGGGCCGCGAGGCGCGGCATAGCCCCCTGCTCGAAAAGGGGTTCGAGAAGGTGCCACGCGACTCCATCCAGGCCTATAACGACCGCTTTTGCCGGCATCGCGGCATCTTAGAGGGGCTCCGGCAAAGTCCCGGGCGCCGCTCTAGGCGTGCGGTACCCTGTGATCTCAGTAATCTCCGGCGGCCACGGCGTTTTGCGGTGGCCCCAGCGCTCCGGGCGATCACCATGTGCGCCCCAATCCGCAGTGGGAGTGGCTTGTGCCCCGCAGCGCGCCGGATCTCAGACCGAGCAATGGAGGTAGTCATGGGAAAGGTCCTCGTAACGGGCGGAGCCGGGTTCATCGGCTCGCATTTAGTAGACCAGTTGAAGGCAGAGGGACAGGACGTGCGCGTGGTCGACAACCTCGACCCGCAGGTCCACGGTGAGAACGCAAAGGTCCCCGATTACGTAAAGGACGTCGAGTTCTTGAATCTCGACGTGGGCGACCCCGGCATCTGGGACCAGGCTCTCGAGGACGTGACCCACGTCGTTCACTTCGCGGCGGCCGTGGGACTAGCGCAGTCGATGTACGAGATCGCTTACTACTGCCGCTCCAACGTAATGGGTACTGCGAACCTGCTGCAGGCGATCGCCGACCGCGATGTGAAGCCCGAGCGGCTGCTCGTCGCCTCGTCCATGTCATGCTACGGCGAGGGCCTCTACAAGTGCGAGCGCTGCGACTTCACCGGCACCCACATGCGAGACGAGGCCGACCTCGACGTCGGTCGCTGGGAGCTGTATTGCCCCAACGACGGCAGCGAGCTTCGACCGGTGCCGACGCCTGAGGACAAGAAGTTCGATCCGCAGTTCGTCTACTCGATCAACAAGCGCGACCAGGAGGAGCTGTGCCTCCAGGTCGGCAAGGCCTACGACATCCCGACCATTGCGCTTCGCTTCTTCAGCGTCTACGGCGCGCGCCAGGCGCTTGGAAACCCCTACACGGGAGTCGCGGCGATCTTCGCCTCGCGACTTCTCGGAGGGAACCCCCCGCTGATCTTCGAAGACGGCAACCAGACGCGCGACTTCATTCACGTGAGCGATGTCGTCGGCGCCTGCATGAAGTCGCTTTACAACGAGCAACCTCCGAGCGTTCCCCTGAACATCGGCACCGGAAACCCCGTGACGATCTCCGAGGTAGCCACCCTGTTGCAGAAGCACCTCGGCGGGCCCGATGCCGAGATCCTCAACACCTACCGCAAGGCCGACATCCGCCACTGCTTTCCCGATGTCTCGGAGGCCAAGGAGGTCCTCGGATGGGAGGCCAAGATCCAGCTCGACGAGGGCGTGGAGCAACTGGTCGAGTGGGTCGCCAGTCAGGTCGGTCAGGAGTCGAAGCTCGACAGCCACGTGGAGGAGCTCCGCAAGCGAGGCCTCATCAAGGAGAGCAAGTAGCGGCGTAGCATCCCGGAGTCTTATGGCTCAGGCCGCGCTCGAATCCATAGAAGCGAATAAGCCCTCTGCCCGCGCGAGCTCGTCGTTCATCATCGCCACGCGCAACCGGCCCGAGGAGCTGTTGACGACCGTCAAAAGCCTCGTCGCGCAGACCGTGCCGCCGGGCGACCTGTGCATCGTCGACTCGAGTGAGCAAACGCCCACGCGCGAAGAGATCGAGCGTCTCTGCGCGGCCGCGGGGCTGCGGCTCGATTATCACCACCCGGCCCCCAAAGGTCTGACCGTGCAACGAAACGTCGGCATCGACAGAACGAGTGGCGACCCCGTGTTCTTCATCGACGACGACGTTTTCTTAGCGCCCGATTGCCACGAGCGGATCCTGGAGGAGTACGACAGATGGGGGCCGGAGCTCGGCGGCGTGCGTGGTGAACGCACGAAGCCGGCTCGTCCCCCCTTGGCGTCGATCATCTGGCGCAAGCTGTTCGGAATCGGCGGATGGTGGCCCGAGGCCAGCGGCCGCATGCGCTCCGGGTTCTTCGTGGAGGGCGTCAGCCAGTCGGCCGGCGTTCGGAAACTCGAGTACTTCAACGGCTGGTTCATGTCCTATCGCCGCGAGGTGCTGGAACTCGAACGGTTCGATGAGAACCTGTCCGGCTACGCATATAAGGAGGACGTGGACTTCTCCTATCGCGTCGTACGCCACGGATACGCGCTCGTTCAGACGCCGAAGGCGAGAATCGATCACTTCAAAGTCGACACCAATCGGATGTCGCCGTACAAACTGCAGAGGATGAACCTCGCCAACCAATTCTACCTGCACCGCAAGAACATGCCGCAAACGGCCCGTTACAAGGCCGCGCTGTGGTGGGCTCTCGTCGGTCTCTTCACCCACAGCATGGGCAAGGCCGTCCAGCAGCGCGATTCGGGATGGATCACCGGTCTGGTGGTGGGTGCTTACGAGCAGGCGCGGGGCCGCGGTCTGATCGACCCCGCCGAAGAGCGGTGAGCGTTATGGCCGAGGGAGCAACACCCGCTCGGCAGGGGCCCGCGCGCGTTCCGCCGGGAGCAAAGAAGCTCGACTACTGGTGGACTGTTTTGTTCACCGACCCCATTGCCGTGCCGGTGACCAACCTCCTAGCGCGCACAAAGCTGCTGACGGCGAATCAGGTGAGCGTCGTAGCACTCGTCCTCGGCTATAGCGTCGGCGCGATCTTCACTCTCGGAACCCGCACGGCATTGATCGCAGCTGCCGTCGTTTTCTATCTCGCGTTCGTCGCCGACTGCGTGGACGGAAAGCTCGCTCGCGCGCTCGGAACGACCGGCCCCCGCGGCGAGGGCTTCGACAAGTTGTCCGACGGAGCGCGGCGCGCCAGTGCATCGCTCGGGCTTGCGCTGTGGCTCTGGCGGGCGGAGGTGCCGGGTGACGGCTCGCTGTGGTGGGCGCCGGCCGGCGTTCCCGAGAGCTCGTTCATCTTCGCGATCGTGTACGCGGTCCTCGCCTATTACTTCCTAGAGGTCTCCGGCGCGAACGAAACGCGACGCGAGGCCTGGTTCGTCGACGGCGCTCAAGAGCGGCCGCCGGGAGGCAGATGGAATCGAGCGCTGGCCCGCCGCCGGCTGCTGCCCATGCCGGGCATGCCGGACGTGCAGGCGATGGTCTTCATCATCGGCCCACTTACCGGTCTCGTCGTTCCGGCGCTGATAGTCGGCACCGTCATGGTCACGACCGGCATCCTGATCAACGCGCGCAGGAGGCTGACGGCATGAAGAGGGTGCTGATGCTCGGCATCGACGGGGCGACCTACGCGATCCTCGACCCCGCCTTCGAGGCCGGTCACATGCCGAACCTCAAGAAGCTCTTGGATCGGAGCGCGTCGGGCGTTCTGACCTCGACCGTTCCGCCCTACACACCGCCGGGATGGACGTCGATCTTCACCGGCGTGAACCCCGGCAAGCACGGGATCTTCGGCTTCACGCTGGGGAACGTGCAGCGGCGGGAGGGTCTGGTACGCCTCGACCGCGTGACGGCTCCGGCGCTGTGGAACGCGGCCAACGCACAGGGACTTCGCACCGGTTTGTTCAACATCCCGATGACGTACCCACCGCCGGTGGTCGACGGCTGGTCGGTGTCGGGAATGCTTACTCCGGAAGGTGGGGGGGCGACGCCGGATAACTTCACCCATCCCGATTCGCTGGCCAAGAAGATCATCGACGCGGCCGGTTCCTACGAGATCGACATCGAGGTCAACTACGACCAGGACTGGCGTTCGACCGACATCATCGAGAGGCTGTCGCGCAACCAGAGATTGAAGCGCGACGCTCTCCGCGCGCTGATGGACGACGACGGCGACCTTCCTCTGTTGTTCGCGGTGATGGAGGCGCCCGACCGGCTCATGCACGTGCACTACAAATACATCGATCCCACCTGCGAGCACTACACCAGGCCGGAGGCCGCCCCCATACGTGAGCGAGCGTGGAGCTTCTTCGACGAGATGGACGAGGTCATGGGTGATCTCATCGACTGGGCGGGCGACGGATACATCCTCACCATGTCCGACCACGGTTTCGGACCGAAAGACAAGACGGTGAACATCAACCTCGCTCTGCGCGAGTGGGGCTACCTGCACGTAAAGGGGGCCGGTACGGTAACGACATCGACCGGTCTTCGCAAGGCCGCGCGCAGGGTAAAGAAAGCCCTCCCGAAGTCGGTGTGGCAGAAAGCCAAGGGCCGCGCGCAGGCGTCGATCGACTGGACCAAGACGAAGGCGTTCTCGGCCCCCATCCCGCAGCAGGGCATCTACATCAACCTGAAGGGACGGGAGCCGGAGGGCATCGTGGAGGCCGCGGAATACGAGTCGGTCCGCGACGAGGTCATCGACAAACTCGGCTCCCTGATCGATCCCGACGACGGCCGACCGGTCGTCGACCGGGTTTACAAGCGCGAGGAGGTCATGGACGGGCCGCAGGCCGCCGGCGCCCCGGATCTGTTCCCCGTGTGCCGCGAGTACGGATACGAGCTCTCCGACGGGCTCTTCTCGCCGAGCGTGCTGGACGACTACCGTGATCTACCGCGCGGCTTCCACCGCATGGACGGCATTTTCGGGATCGCCGGCCCCGACGTCGCGCCCCGCGACGGTCTCGAGGCCCACCTCTACGACATGACACCCACTGCTCTGTATCTGGCCGGCTGCAAGCTCCCGCCGATGGATGGGCGAGTCCTCGTCGACTTCCTTCCCCAGAAACTGGTTGTCGACCGACCGCCGGAGACCACCGACATGGATTTGCCGCTGGCCGGCGAGGGGGCCGAGGTAAGCCCCTACTCCGCCGCGGAGGAAGCCGAGATAGAGGAGTCGCTCCGCAACCTCGGCTATCTGTAACCAATCCGTTTGTGCCGGGTCAAACGAATGTTCGCGAGGTATACCTATTAACTATTGGGTACGGATTGGGCACATCCGTCAAAGAAAGGGGACTAATGGCAACAGCACCTACGCGGGGCACGGCAACGGGAGACCGCTCGCCGGCCCAACTGTTTGCTCTGGTGTTCGGCGTTGTTTATCTACTGGTTGGTTTGGTGGGCTTCGCGGCAACAGGCTTCGATAACTTCGCGGAGTTCAGCGACGATTCGCTTCTGATCTTCAACATCAACCCGCTGCACAACATCGTCCACCTCGCCATCGGCGCGGCCTGGATCGTTGCTTCGAAGCGGCACGACACGGCGAAGACCGCCAATCTCGGAATCGGCGTCGTCTATCTGCTCGTCGCCGTTCTCGGACTCCTCGAGGTCGAGTTCGTGGCCGAGCTTCTTAACATCAACGAGGGCGCGGGCGACCCCGATAACTTCCTGCACCTGATCTCCGGCGCGGCCGCCGTCTTCTTCGGCACCGCCGGCGCGGAGGGAACGACAGGAACCAGGGCTCCCACCGCCTAGAACTGCAACTCACAATAAAGGGCCGCCCGAGTGAAGGGCGGCCTTTTTTGTTGCTGCTAAAGGCTCAGGCTCGTTGGGCGGAGTCCAGGTCGTCGACGGCGAAGATCATCTCCGTCTCGCCCCCCTCGCGGCGCGCCACGTAGGCGGCGGAGATCATCACGCCGGCCTCGGTTAGGCGACGGCAGTAACGGCCGAGCTCGCCGGGGCGGTCGTCCAGGGTCGTCGACAGCACGGGGCGCGTCTCGTCCACTTTGAATCCGTTGGCGCTCAACGTCTCGGCCGCATCCTCGCCGTCGTCCACGACGAGATGGATGCGTCCCTGTCCCGCGTAGTTGGAGGCCGCAAGCGTTTCGATGTTGACCCCGGAGCGCCCCAACAATTCGCCGATCTCGGCCAGGATGCCTGGCCTGTCGTCATCTACGGCGACGATGATCTCCTCGAGCATGCGCCTAGCGTAATCCCAATTCGTTCCCATCGCCTAGGGCGAGCCGCTCGGGCCGCCTACCGGTAGATCAGTGCGCGCCCTCCGCCGAAATCACGGCTCGAAGTGTGCGCCACAGGATCCAGAGATCGAGTGAGAACGACCAGTTCTGGATGTAGAAGAGATCGTGACGCACGTAATCGCTGAAGCTCGTCTCGGTCCTGCCGCTGACCTGCCACAGACCCGTGATGCCCGGCTTGACGCGCAGGCGGTTGCGGATCCAGTCGTCGTATTGCTCGACCTCACTCGGGAGGGCCGGACGAGGGCCGACGAGGCTCATGTCGCCGCGCAGTACGTTCCATAGCTGAGCAAGCTCGTCCAGAGAGTAGCGGCGAAGTCTTTTTCCGGCGCTCGTGACGCGGGGATCCTCTTTGAGCTTGAAGAGAAGCCCGGGACCCTCCGAGAGGTGCTCGAGCTCGGCGCGCCGTTGCTCTGCGTCCTCGATCATCGTGCGGAACTTCCATAGGGTGAACCGCTTGCCGTCGCGGCCGACGCGCTCCTGTTTGAAGAAGACGTGTCCTTTCGAGTCCAACTTGATCCAGAGCGCCATCAGCACCAGCAGCGGAGACAACAAGATGAGGCCGGAGAGTGACCCGATTACGTCCGTGGTCCGCTTAAAGGTCCTCTGGAGTTTGTCCATCCCCGGCCTCTTCACGTAGAGGAGCGGGACGCCGGCCACCGATTGCACCACCATCCGGGAGGCCAGGAGGTCGACGGTTCCCGAGGTGATCTGCAGATCGATGTCGACGTCTTGCAATTCCCAGAACAGTCTGTTCAACCGAGAGGTGTCGAACGCGGAGGCGGCGACGAGAACAAGCGTGGCCTGATGGGCGCGTACGAGATCTGTGAGATCGCTCGTGCGACCGATCACCTCGTGACCGTCGGAGACCTCGTGGCCGACCGGCTGCTGGTCGTCGACGAAGCCGATGATGCTGTAGCCCAGCCAGCCCTCCCGTTCCAGAGTCCGGGCGATCGCGCGCGCCTCCTGGTTTGCCCCCAAAACGATCGTGCGCGTCACATCCCCTCCGCGCCGGCGGAGGAAGTGCAACGTCTTTCGCACCGCAAGTCGTTCGCCGCCGACTATCACCAAACCCGAGAGAAGGGCGATGAAAACCCAGCCGCGCGCCAGCTTCAATGACAAAACAGAGTCGAAGATGAAGAGAAGTGCGCCGCCGGCGACCACCCCGTGAAAGACCTGTTTGAACTCGTTAACCGGGCTCAGCACCTGGCGCGGCTCGTAAAGACCGTAGAGCCAGAACAAGAGAATCACCACCGGCGTCCCGAGCACCGTGATGAGCGTGTAATCGAGATCGGGGGCCGGGGAGCCGGTCATGAGCTCGAAACGAATCGCCGAGGCGGTGAACAGGCCTGCCGAAACGGCCATGCCGTCGGCCACCATCCGTAGAGCGATACGGCGCGCGCTGCGCCGCTGAAGTGGTTGTCTGGCTTCTGTCTGTTCCGGGTCCGCGGTCGGGGCGGTTTGCGCCATGGGCCGGTCCGTTACGCCTTTCGGCGCCGGACGTGTCCTCCTCCCAGAGAGTCTTGGGTTCTTCATCTTAGGGGAGCAACCCACCAACCGGCCCTCTATCCACCGGTCTACTCGGGCCAGATATCCCTTATGAGCGCCCGCGCTTTCGCATCATCGAGATCGGCGTCTTCCAGGATCGTGAATCGGCCGGGTCGAGTATCGGGGGCGGCCAGGAGCAGCCGGGTCATCTGATCTTCGTTCAAACCGAGTTCGGCCGGGTGCTGGGGAAGACCGAGTCTCGACAGCTGATCGCGAAACGATCTCGTGTCCTCGCCGTAGAGCGCCACGGAGAAGATGCAACCGAACGCGACCTGCGCGCCGTGAAGCGCCCGGCCCCCGAAAACCTCGTCGATAGCGTGGGAGATCTCGTGTTCGCCCCCGGAGGCGGGACGAGAACTGCCCGCGACGATCATCGCGGTTCCCGACAGGACCAGCGCCTCGGCCAGCTGTTTCAAGAACTCGGGATCCCGCGAGGCCTCGCCGGGATTGATGTCCAGATGTTTCTTGATGAGTTCGTACGACTCCGACGACAACTCCCACGCCCGCCCGTCCACCGGCATGAGACCGCGCTGATCGGCCAGCTCCCAATCTCGGAGCGCGAGTGGATTGGCCAACAGATCGCCGATTCCGGCTCGCACGGACGCGGCCGGCGCTCCGGCAACAGTTGGGATCGAGATGTAGACCAAGCGCGGCGGGATGGCTCCTACGCTCTCGGCCAGCGGCGTCTCGTTGGGCACGACGGCCACGGGGGAGCAGATCCCGTCATGGGATAGCTGTGTCGGCACCGCGACGATCGTCAACCCGGCGCGGGCCGCGGCGAGCTTCGCGACGTCGATGCAACGTCCCCCGCCCACCGCGATGATCGAGTCGGCGCCCGAGCGCCGCGCGCGCGAACCCAGGTCTGCCGCCCACTGCTGCGTCGCGCCCGGAGTGGGCGACTCCGCCGGTCGTGGCCCTTTAATGCGCGCCGACAGCCGTTTGCCGAAGATCGAGGACAACACGAAGGGAGCTTCGATCTCGAGATCGGCCAGTGCGCGGGCGAGATCTTCAGCGGCCTGGTCCTCGCTGCTCGACGAGTCGAAAACGACTACGCGCGGCCGTTCGGCCGGTGGATTCACTGAGGCGCCGCCGGCGCCTCGACCTCCCAGACGTCTGCGTGGGTCTGAACCACGCGTGCAGCCTGCGCGACATTGCTGGGTTCGTCGACCTCCGCGTACTCACCGGCGTTGACGGCCACCGATCGACCGTCGACCCCATCGAGCATGCGAGCGTAAATATCTTCGTAATAGACATGCGTGTCACCTCGCCACTCAACTTGCGTGGCGACGTCCTGGTACGCCGCGGCCGCCGGGGGCCGGAGTAGCGATACCCCGCAGAACTCGCCGTGGCCGTGTGCACGCGTCAGGTCCTTGCCGATGCCGATCACGCGGTTTCCCGAAAGCCGGACGCGCATGTCCTCGTCGTCTAACCGCAATCTTTTCTCGACCGCTAGAACGAGATCACCCGGTTGCTGGAGCACTCGAGTGAGCACCTCGGGATGGATGACGATGTCGCAGTTGACGACCAACAGGGGCGCGCCGGGGGACTGGTCGATTGCGACGCGAAGGGAGTGGAAGTTCCCCCACGAGGCGTAGCGAGGGTTGAACTGGAAGGTTGCCTCCTGCTCCCAATATTTCGCCACGTATTCCTCGACATCGCCGGCCGCGTGACCCGTAACGACCATGAGGTCGGAGATTCCGGCCCTCTTGAGGCCGGCGAGCATGTAGTAGAGCAGCGGCTCGTGACCCTCGAGGGGCATGAGGCTCTTGTGCACGCCGCCGCCCATGCGGACGCCGCGACCCGCCGCCAGAATCACCCCTCTTGCCATGAGACCTCCAGCTCTAAGTCTTCTTGCAGGGGCCGAGACCACACAAGGTCGTCCCCTTCGCGTGTGAATCCTCTTGCCACCACTTCGGACGCTCCTTCGGGAAGCCGCAGCCGGATCTCCATGATCTCGGGGCGAACCCTCGGCTGGTGTTGAAGGACCAACCGGTACACGCTGAGGTCCTCTTCAGCTTGTACGACGTCTTCAACACGGTAATCGAAGCGCATCACACCCTCTTCCTGCGGAGGTATGGCCACCGTTGCCGTCCACACGCGCTTGTCGAGCTCGAAGTGCTCCGGCGGACGGTTCCCACTCCAGGCGGCGACCTCGGGAGAGTCCACGCGGCACGACCTGGTCACGATTGCTTTAGTCGCCGAGCACTCGCGACCGGACGCGACGTCGGCGTCCGTCAACTCGGCCCTCCGTGGAACGTAGAGGTTCATCATCGGCTCGTGCGTCGGCGTGCGGCGTTGGCCCGTCGCCGTGCGCGCTCCCGAGTCGCCCATGGCATGAAGGGTCTGCGGAAAAAACGTTTCATTGGAGATCGTTAGCTGCGTGGAGGTGACGGCATCACCTTCATCGGTGATCTCGATGTCGGCCGTCGTCGAGTGATCGGTGAAGTAGTCGAACTTGTTGCCGCCGACGTTTTGCTCGATCCACATGAGGTAGTCGCTCTGCGGTGTGGGCCGAAGAGATCCGTCCCAGTCCATCCTCTTTACAAAGGTCTGCTCTTGGGGATCGCGCATCCACACCTGGATGTGCTTGGTGCGCAGAGCGTCCCCCATTCCCGTCACGGTCTCCGTGGGGTGCAACGGGTCGAGCATGGCTTGTTCGAACCTCTTGACGACGTCGATCAACGCGGCGCGCCGCTCGCCCTTTTGAGGGAACGAGGCATACGCCTTGTACAACAGGTAATGCACGGCCCTGGTGGCGGTGAGACGCGCTCCGGTTCCGTGCAGCTTGAAGCCGCCGGCCCCCGGTAAGACCTTTTGCATCACGACCGGATCGAGTGTGATCACCCCGTCGAAGCGAGGTATCGCGGTCACCTTCGGTGACTTGTCGGCCGCGTAGGCGTAGTCGAGCATGAGCTCCGCGGAGAGCGGCCAGTCCGGCGACCAGTTCGCGTTTCCGAAGCGTTGCGCGTCGTCGATTGCTTTCACGTACCAGGCGTCTTTGGGAAGGTCGATGTCGAGCAGCTCGCGCTCCTTGTCGATGTCGTAGACCGACCCTCCCCCTTTCAGGTGGGGCCGCCCGTCATCGATCTCCAAATACGAATAGCGCAGGATCGCCCCGCCGGTGCCGCGCTGCTCGGCGGGGTTCTGCATCCCGATGAGATAGGTGCGCGGGCCGCCGGCGCCGAGGATGTCGGGAAGGATCTCGAAGCCGGCCTGCGCGTCGGCGATCACCGCTTCGGCCTCCCGCGCGCTTGCCAGGCCCTCCGTGACCTTCTTACGGACGCGGCCCGGGAGCTCATCGAGATCGATCTGCTCGAGCTCTCGCTGGACCCCGTCGAGATTGGCGCGCACCTTGGCTACGGAAAGACCCACCTCCTCGATGCGCTCGAGCTCGATGACGGAGCCGCCTTCGGGATCGTCGGGGTCGGGCTTGATGATCCGCGAGGGCCCGCGCAGGGCGTTCTTCGCGATTCGAAGCGAGCCTTGCGCAGCCTTGCCGGAGAACTTCGCCGCCTCGACGAGGTGGTCGAGGTCGCCGACCGGCCCGGCAGCCCGGTCAGACAACAAGGCCAGGTCGAGCAAGACCCCGGGTCCCTCGAGGCCCTCGCGGGCCCGCCTGGTGGCGGCGAGTCCGGCGAAGATCTGATCCTGGGCTTCTTTCAGGGCGGTCCCCGACAGGCTCTTCTCGCCGCGTTCGAGCTTGGCGCCCGCCTCGA
>JALZEI010000073.1 GCA_030862115.1 Actinomycetota bacterium | reverse complement strand
GAGGTTCGTTGCGAGCGGCACGAGATCATTCGCATCGTGGTCGTCTTGCCGGCCCCGTTCGGTCCGAGGAAACCAAAGCACTCGCCGGGGCGCACCTCGAAATCGATCCCGTCAACGGCAGGGATGGCGGAAGAGGAGTAGGTCTTCTCGAGTTCCGTGGCGACGACTACCGACATGCGCCGAGCGTAAATGCCCCGCATCCGGGCGCAACTCCAGCGCGCTATCGTGGATTTCATGAAGAGAGGGATGGCCGGAGGCGCATATAGGGGACCGGTGGCGCACTCCCGACAGAGGCGGACTTTGCGGCTCGTCCAGGTACTCATGGTCCTCGTTGCCGCCGGGCTGTTGATGTTCGCCGGCTACGGCCTGGGCAAGCGAACCGGTTACGAAGACGGGCGGCGATCCGGCGAGCTGGGCGGCCCCACGCAAACGTCGACGGGCGAAGTCGTGGTCCCGGCCGGCCTGGCGCTTCTCTTTCTCGGCGGCGCCTTTTACCTACAGGCACAAGGCGGGCTGCGCATGCCGACCCCGGCGCGCTTGGACGAGCTCGCGGGGCGCGCGGAACAGGTTGCGGTCGAAAGAGCCGAAAAGGCGGCCGAAACGCAACGCTCTTCTGCTAACTGACTCAGCCCTAGATCGACGGTGCCCCGAACGTCGCCAGCAGCTGCGCGGTCTTTGACTCGCCGCCGCGTTCCATCAACTCCACGGCGTCCTCTACGGTGTCGATGTCCAGGCCCAACCTGGGCGGCGCCAGAATTGCGCAGCGGACCCCCTTGGCCTCTCCTTCTTTTAAGTGGGCACGGAAGCTCTGCGTCCCGAAGCGCGGCTCGATAACTCGCGGAGGGCACAGGTAGAGCCCATTGGTTCCTCCGTCGTTGCGAGAGGGAACGACGACGATGTCCGAGGTGGCTCCCGTGTCGACGAGGTCGTGCAGGTCCCACTTCTCGGCTAACGGCAGATCGGCGGGAAGCACCGTGACCGATTCGAAGTCGAGGGCCGCGATCTCGGTGCAGGCCTGCGTCAGCGCGTCGTTCAGCCCGTCGCCGGCCTCCTCGATCGGTTGGAATCCCAGCTGCTCGGCCCGTTCCAGGACGCCTCGATCCGAGCTGACGAAGAACCACTCCAGGAAGCTCACCGACGAACACAAAGAGAAGGTGTCCTCGAGAAGGGCCTCCACCAGCGCCGCCCTTTTTTCGTCGCCGTACGCTTGGCCGAGGCGGCTCTTGGCACGATCCAACGCTTTGACGGGCACGACGCCGGCATCCATGGGCGAAGGCTAGCCGAGGGACCGATCCGCCTCGGTCGGGGCGGTGGTTCCGGTAGCACGCCGCTTTCCTGTAGAAAGAGGCCCATGGTCGAGACCGAGCGCAAGCACTGGAAACACCTCTACGAGGAGATCGTGGCGACCGAGATCTGCTGCGGGTGCTCTGCGTGCATCGTCGCCTGCCCCCACAAGGTGCTCGACTTCGCCGATTTCGACCCGGTGCAGACCGACGCAAACTCACCGTTCGACAACTGCGTGCACGGCGAAGACGGCTGCTCGCTGTGCGCCATGGCCTGTCTCCGTCTGGGCCCGGCCCTCAACATCATCGAACCCCAGGTTCACGGCAAGCGGCGTGAACCCGATCAAGCGGAGGGGACCTACCGCTCCAAAACCCTGGCGCGCGCGAAGGATCCACAAGTACTCGAGCGAGGTCAGGACGGGGGAGCGGTAACCGCGCTCCTCGCTTGGGGACTCGAGACGGGCGAACTCGACGGAGCGGTTGTGGCCGCGCCCTCCGACGATGTCGCGTGGCTCGACGAACCGAAGCTCGTGCGTTCGAAAGAGGAGCTATTGGCGACGGCCGGCTCCCGCTACACCTACTGCGCCACCCCTCTGGGTCTCAAGCAGGTGGCCGCGGCAAAGCTAAAGAACGTGGCTCTCGTCGGCGTGTCGTGCGAATCGACCGCCGTCCGCCAGCTGGCCGCGGAGGGAATCAAACGATGGGTGCGCCCGGTGAAGCTGGTTCTCGGACTCATGTGCTGCGAGACCTTCGACTACGAGGCCTTCATGATCGGCCAGATACAAAAGGAGCGCGGCATCGATCTCTCGCAGATCACCAAGATCAACGTCAAAGGCAAGGTGATCGTCACGCTCGAAGACGGCACCGACATCGACATCCCCCTAAAGGAGTCGCGTCCCTACGCCAACGAGTGGTGCCATCACTGCCCCGACTTCGCCGCCGAGCACGCGGACCTTTCCTGCGGCGGGCTCGGCATGGAGGGTTGGACGATGATCCTCGTGCGCTCGGAGAACGGGGAGGACTACCTCAACCGGGCCGTGGAAGCCGGAGTCCTCGAGCTGCGGGAGCCGGAAGAGATGCCCAAGGCCCTCGAAGTCATGGACCGTCTCGCCCGCAAACAGCGCGAGCGCATCAAACCGAACGACCCCCACGCGTCCCACCGCTGGCCGACCGAGCAGGCGCTGATGGAGGCTCGCGCAGACGCCTGATCGCAGGCTCGCAAAACGACTGCCCCCGAAACGAGAATCCTTAGTCCGGCCGCCGCCTCGACAAAAGGGACATAGCTACCTGACTTGCTTGTGCGGAGTGGTCGATCAAGGGATAGTCGATCAAGGGATAAAGGGGTCCGGAGTCTTACCAAGGGGGAACAGGTGCCTAGATCACGTGTCTTAAGAGTCCTGCTCGTCGTCAGCGCGGTTGCGTACTCGGGATTCCTGGTAACGGGTCCCTCGGCCAGAGCGGGTACCAACCCAATTTTGGTATCGACCACCACGGACGAGTTTGGGTCGGGCAAGGGATGCGCCTTGCGCGAGGCCGTGCAGGCGGCCAACACCAATCAGGCCTTCGGGGGGTGTCCCGCCGGCACAAGCTCTTCCGTGGACCTGATAACGGTCCCTACCGGCACCTACGAGCTCACTCTGACCGGGCCGGGGGAGAACGCGAACGCGACGGGCGACATCGATATCACTGAGGCGGTTGACATCACTGGAGCAGGCAGAAACAGCACTATCGTCGACGGACACGCAGAGGGGCCCGGCAGCTGCCAGCCGAACCGGAGCGTTGAAAACCAGGGGAACGGGGCCCCCGATCGGGTCTTCCACATTCACTTACCCGAACCGCCGCCGGAGGTCTCGGCGCAGGGGATCGGCTTCTTCGTCAACTTTTCCGACATGGAGATCACGTCAGGCGAGGCGTCTGATGGAACCGGGGGAGGCGTCTACGCCGAAAGTGGACTCGCCACCCTTGAGTTTGAGGGCGTCGACGTAACCAACAACACCGCGTTTGGCGAGTTTGGCTCCGGCGGGGGAATTGCCTCCTTCGCGGAAGGCACCCACCTCGAGAACACCTCGGTCACAGGAAACGTTGTTTCGAGCGCTCAAATCGCCAATGGTGGGGGACTGTTGGCAGTAAGTAACGTCGTAAGAATCGAAGGGGGCGATTTAGTCGAGAACGAGATCTGCGCGGATTCGGCCAACGGCGGCGGCCTCTATGCGGAAGGTTGGGTGGCGATGCTCGCCACCGACGTGCTCTCCAATCGAGCCTTTGGGAACTTCACGAGCGGGGCCGGAATCTCCCTGTCTGATTCCTCTGGGGACGGGCTCAGTGGTGGAGACGACCCCCCCAGAGACTCGATCTCCTCGGTTCTGATAGCCGACAACATTGCTAGAGGTCCATTGGCCCGCGGTGGGGGTATCAGTACGGAAGGGTTCGGCCTGACATTGGACCACGTATGGGTCGACAACAATCGTGCAGAGAGTTCTGGCTCCACTGGGAAGGGCCCCTCGCCGGTGGCATTGGGCGGTGGTCTCTTCGCCTGGAACACCGGTCCGATTGAGATCGTGGCCAGCACCTTCGAGCGGAACTCGGCCGTGCGCGACCAGGTCCAGGCTCAGGCACAGGGCGGTGACGGACTCGAGGTGGGCGGTGGCGGTATCTACAGCGAGACAGACACCGAACTTCTGAACTCCACGATCAGCGACAACCGCTCGGAACTGGGGGCCGGGCTTTACCACTCCGAGAACGATCCGAAAGGCTCGGCGTCGGCCCGGCTCACGCACGTAACGGTGGCCAACAACGACGCGGCCCACGGCGGCGGCATCTTCGTCGACCGACAATTCAAGCCTGCGAGCAGGCTCAGACTTGACTCCACGATCGTCCACAATCCGCAGGGCGGTGGGAACTGTGAAGGCCAGACGGACGCGATTCGATCGCTCGGCAACAACATGGCTTCCAGCGGCACCTGCAACCTCACCAAGCCGACCGACCATCCCAATACGAACCCGCAACTGGAACCG
>JALZEI010000067.1 GCA_030862115.1 Actinomycetota bacterium | reverse complement strand
TGGATCGAGGAGGGGCTGGCCTCCTTTTCGCCCGCTGTAATCACGTTGCTTCGTCTGGTCTTCGGAGCCCTAACTTTGGGCGTCCTGCCCCCGGCCCGGAGGGGTCTTGGGCGCGAGGACATTCCGGCCGTTGCGCTTCTTGGTCTCATCTGGATGGCCCTCCCGTTTCTTCTCTTTCCCATCGCTCAGCAATGGATCGACTCGTCTCTGGCGGGGATGATCAACGGCGGGGTTCCGATTTTCGCGGCCGTTGTTGCGGCCCTAGTCGTTCGACGACTACCCGGAAGCAAACAACTTGTTGGCATAGGTCTCGGGTTCCTCGGCGTCCTGCTCGTGGGCCTGCCCGTAGTCCAGCACGCCCGCTCCACCGCGCTGGGGGCGGGACTGGTTCTTCTGGCGACCGCTCTGTATGGGATCGCCATCAACGTCGCCGCCCCCCTGCAGCAGAAATACGGCGCTCTTCCCGTGCTGTTGCGAGCGCAGCTCTTCGCCATCGCGTTCACCCTGATTCCCGGCCTGGTGGCGGTGCGTGGATCCAGCTGGGACCTTTCGAGCTTTGCGGCCATGGTGCCCCTCGGCTGTCTCGGCACCGGCCTGGCTTTTTACAGCATGACGACTCTCGTGGGGAGAGTCGGTCCCTCGCGCGGAGCGATAACGATCTACTTCGTTCCGATCGTTGCGATCGTGCTGGGGGCCGTGGTGAGAGACGAGTCGATCGCTGCCTTGTCTCTGGTCGGAACGGCCCTGGTTCTCATCGGCGCCTACCTCACCAGCCGACACCAACCGGGACCTGCGCCACCAGAACCGTCACGAGCAAGCGACCTAGTCAGTTCGGGCTAGTCCCGCGGCCCCAACGCGGCGAAAAAATCACCCGCTTGGGCTATGGCTTCAGATGCTCGGCGCGGCGAGCATGACCGAGAGGTATTCGTAGCGTCTGGTCTCTCGAGATTTATCGCTCTCTAAGGTCGGGCCTCCAGATGCCGAAGGTTGAACGAATAGCCGCTCGACCTAGGGGTAAGCAATGGACTTCGGAAACCTTGCAGCTCAGGGCTTCTTTCTCGCAGCAGGCGTCGCCGCCGGCGTTCGAATCGCCGACGACATCTGGGCCTGGCGCGAGAGTCGCAAGCGTCTCGCACAATCAACCAGCCGATAACACCCCGGCGACTACTCGCCGAGCGCCCGAGCGCGCGGCCTCAACGCGGACAGCGCCGAGCCGGCCAACCACGCGTCCAGGGTCGTAAGCCCGAGCCTCTGGAATAACCCGTTGGGGCCGAGACCGGTGACGTGGAGCAGCAAGAAGACACCGCCGGCCCCCGCCGCCAGCCGCGACCATCGCGCGTACCGAACTCGTCCCAACTTCCCCGCCTCCCACGCAGACAGGACAGCCGCCAGGGCGAAAGAAAAGTAGTGGGCTCCCGCCACGACCCCGTGAGCCGTGTCCGTGAACTCGCCGGGGCCCGGGCAACCCTCCGTACACGGGAACGCGGCCACTCCCAGTGACGTCAACCCGGCCGCGGCAAGAGCCCCCGCTCCCCCCGGATGGTCGTCTTTCCAGGCGGACGAAAACGCGAGCGCGCAGATACCGAAGGCGACCATCCCCGAGGACACGAGCCACCGGTGGGGCGCATCGATCTCGGCGAGGCGGCTGATCGCGTCCTCGACCGGGTCGTAGCCGGCGCGCACGGCGCCCGCGATCGTCCACGACGAGACGAACCAGACGGGCCCCAGCACCCCGGCCCCCAGACGGAGACGCGCGCTTATCCCGCGCTCACTCAGTTGGACGATTCCGTTCGATGCGCGCTCGCCGGGCTTCTAGATCGCGCGCCGCCAAAGCGTCGGCCTCCTCCACCGTCGGGGCGCTGCCTCCAAGATGCGCGGGCAGCCACCAGGAGTCGGCAGCGGACGCGGGCTGCTGCGGATAGACGTCCTGTGCATGCTCTACCAGCGCGGTGATCTCTTTCATCAGACTTTCCGTGACGTCCGCCGCATCTCGACCCTCGTAGTCAAGAGGAGGCCCTACGTGCACGTCCATGGCAACCTTTCGTTCGAAGTTCTTCGGCCTGTCTTTCGTAAGGATCCGTTGCGTCCCCCAGACCGCACACGGGATGAGGAGCGCGCCGGACTCCATGGCCATGCGGGCCGCGCCGGTTTTTCCGGCACGAGGAATAAACGACCGGCTGATCGTTCCCTCGGGGAACATCCCTACCGCCTCTCCCCTTTGAAGAACCGAAACGGTTCCATCGATAGCGGCCCGCGCCTGCGCGTAACGATCGACCGGGATGTGCTTCATTCCTCGCATCAGCGGGCCCGAAATGCGGTGATCGAAGACCTCTTTCTTGGCCATGAAGCGCACGAGACGGCCGCGTTTACGGGCCGCGTACCCCACGAAGACGAAATCGAGATACCCGACGTGGTTGCTGGCCAGAACGACCGGACCGCTCGTGGGGATGTGCTCCTCGCCGAAGGTCCTGACCCGCCATCCCATTACCTTGAAGATGGTCAGGGCGAGGCCGATCACCGGCCGGTAGACGGGTTCCATCCCCGGACGCTACCCCTATCTCGCGAGCATCAATCAGTTGGTGGGCTTTCGAGCAAGCCCTTGAGGGTGTCGAGGGAGCTATCTATCTGCTGTTGTGCCTTGCGGCCCGCGAGCCAACCGACAGTCTTCTCCGGTAGGGGTCTTCCCACGACTCGCGATGCTTGGACGTCGATCACCGGGCCGGCTGGGTTAACGGGGGCAAGGCCATACGGCTCAGCAGAATACGACTCGCCGGCCCCGCTTTGCTTGC
>JALZEI010000050.1 GCA_030862115.1 Actinomycetota bacterium | reverse complement strand
GACTACGACATCCCACGGACGCTACCTCTCGGCTGTGGCGTGGCTCACTTTCGAGCGATCCTCATCCGGCCAACACCGCCGACTGGTGGATTTTGCGTAAATAACCGGCATGGCACACCACTCGGCGGGATTGGGGAGGGGCGGGTTATTCGGCTATTAGGCCCCAGTCGTCTAGGCGTTTTGCTAGTTCGTCGGAGGTTGTTTGGTAGAGGAGGGCGAGGGCCATTAGGTCGTCCTCGCGGATAGTCAGGACCCGGCCGTTGAAGTCGCCGCGCTGGACTTGGATGGTGGTGGTGAAGCGGGCTAGGGGGTCGCGGTCCTGCTCGGGGACCTTCTCGAGCGACTCCAGGTCGAGCACCACCCGGCGGCGGCCGTTCGAGACCGTGCCGCCCGAAGGCGATTCGTCGGGCAGGATCTCGCCCACCGGAACGCCGTAGAAGTCGGCGAGCTCGGAGAGCCGGGACACGGTGACGTTGCGGTCCCCTCTCTCATAGGCCCCCACGACGGCGGCCTTCCAGCGACCGGACGAGGATTGCTGCACGTCCTGCAGCGACATGCCCTTCTGAAGACGGATGTTGCGTAGGCGCTCGCCCAGCGCCTTGGGATAGTCCCTACTGCTCACGTTTCTCTCCCTTGCTCAGGCCCCTCCCCCATAGCGGGCCGTGCTGCCCGCGGCCCTTTCGGCCGCGGCCTTGTCCTGGATCGGCCCCCTAAAGCGGGCCCCTCTCACCCCTCGGTCGGAGGCTCTCCGTCCTAGCGAGCCGAGCAGTTGTCCAGGTTTTCGACATCGGAGCGCTACTTCCTCCTCAGTTTGACTACTTTACGCATTCAGCAGGGCGTATGCACGGCACCCCGTAGGATTGGGTTCATGAGACCTATTTGGAAGGGCGCCATTTCGTTCGGCCTGATCAGCATCCCGGTTCGCCTGTATTCGGCGGTCGAGAGCAAGACCCTCAAATTCCACCTCATGCACGAGGAGGACGGGGGCCGCATCAAATACAAGCGCGAGTGCGCCAAGTGCGGCAAAGAGGTGTCGTGGGACGACATCATCAAGGGCTACGAGTACTCAAAGGACCATTACGTAACCTTCACCGACGAGGAGATGGACGCTCTAGACATCGACTCGATCAAGGCGATCGACGTCGTGTCCTTCGTCCCCCTCGAGGACATTGACCCCATTTATTTCAACAAGACCTACTTCGTCGCCCCCGAGGCCTCCGGGATCAAGGCCTACAAGCTGCTTGCCGAGGCGCTCGAGGCCGAGGGCCAGGTGGGGGTGGCCAAGGTCGCCCTGCGGGACAAGGAGCACCTCTCCACGATCCGCCTGAAGGACGGCGTCTTCGTGCTCGAGACCATGTACTGGCCCGACGAGATCAGAGAGGCCGACTTCGAGGAGCTCGACAAGCGAGTCGAGGTCCGCGACCAAGAGGTCAAGATGGCCCGCCAGCTCATCCAGCAGCTCTCCGATGAGTTCAAGCCGGACCAGTTCCACGACGAGTACCGCGAGCGCCTGCAGGAACTGGCGGAGAAGAAGGTCGAGGGTCAAGAGGTCACCGTGGCGGCGGAGCCCGAGGCCGAGCCGGCCCCCGTCGTCGACATCATGGAGGCCCTCAAGGCCTCCGTTTCCGAAGCCAAGAAACGCAAAGGCGCGGAGCCCAAGACCACGAAAAAGAAGACCACCCGAAAAAAAGCCAAAGCCGGCTAGCCCCCGTGGAAACGGTCTCCATAAAGATTCCCGCGGCGCCGCAGTACCTGCAGGTCGTCCGGCTCGTGGCATCGGGCCTCGCCACGCGGCTCGGCTTCACCCTCGACGACATCGACGATCTAAAGCACGGAGTCGACGAGCTTTCCGCCTACCTCACCGGCTCCCAAGGAAGGGATGGAACGCTCGAGGTCCGCTTCGCCATCGGGGAGGGAAAGATCGAGATCACCGGGACCGCCCGGCTGGCTCCCGGCGACAAGGTGCGGACCGATCTGACCGAGTTCTCCCAGATGATCCTGGACACGGTGGCGGACTCGGCCTCCCTGTCGTTGCGGGACGGCACGCCGGTTTTCGAACTCGTTAAGAGCAAGAAGCGCGCCGAGCATCGTTGAACGAGCGGACAATGCTGGACAAGGGGGAAGTCCGAGACCTCTTTCGCGCCTACCAATCGGCCGAGACGGAGGAGGAGCGGCTCCAGCATCGGGAGCGGCTCGTAGACCAGTACATAGGTTTAGTGGAGTTCCTGGCGCGCCGATTCCGTAATAGAGGAGAGCCTCTCGAGGATCTGGTGCAAGTGGGAACAATCGGACTACTCAAAGCCATAGAGCGCTTCGATCTCGACCGCGAAGTCGAGTTCTCGACCTATGCCACCCCCACGGTGGTCGGCGAGTTGAAGCGGCATTTCAGAGACAAAGGCTGGGCGGTCCGGGTCCCGCGCCGATTGCAGGAGCTTCACCTCGAGCTGACCAAGACGGTCAACGCCCTGGGTCAAGAGCTGGGGCGGTCACCGACCGTCGAGGAGATCGCCAAGGCGGCGTCGATATCAGAAGAGGAGGTGCTCGAGGGATTGGAGATCGCTCAGGCGTACAACTTCACCTCTCTCGACGCTCCGATCGACTCCGATGAAGGAGGGTCGACGACCTTCGCCGATCAGCTTGGCGGCGAGGACGAACAGCTCGAGAACCTCGAGTACCGCGCATCGCTCGCGCCGGAGATGGAGAAACTTCCGGAACGAGAACGAAAGATCCTTTACCTGCGATTCTTTAAAGGGCTGACGCAGTCCGAGATCGCAGCGCGTTTGGGGATCTCTCAGATGCACGTCTCGAGACTGCTTAATCGGACTCTTATGCGCCTGCGAGAAGCCTTAGCCGACCAATGAGCCGTCGAACTCGGGGCTCCGTCCTCCGGGTTGCACTTACATCGGCACTTCTTCTGTCAGGCTGCACGCTACGTCCGATCGACCTGGCGAACGAGAAACCCCTCTCACTTCGGTCCACGGTTACGGACGCTGAAGGACGAGTCCTGGCGCGCTTCTTCAACGAGAACAGAAGCCCCGTACGGCTGCGCCAGGTTTCGCCGCGTCTCATCGACGCGGTTCTCGCCGCAGAGGACAAGGACTTCTTCGATCATCCCGGTTACGACCTTCGCGCCATGGCGCGCGCGATGCTTACCAACCTGCGCGAAGGCGAGATCGTGCAGGGTGGAAGCACGATCACACAGCAGTACGCGAAGAACACTTACTTCCGCCGGCCCTCACAAACTCTGGAACGAAAAGCACGCGAGCTGCGGTTTTCGATCGAGATAGAACGCACGCTTACCAAACGCGAGATCCTCGAGCGCTACCTCAATACGGTTTATCTCGGGGAGGGCGCATATGGAGTACGTGCGGCGGCACAAACCTACTTCGGCCACGACGTAAGCAAGATGACGTTGAGGGAGGCGGCGCTGGTCGCCGGTCTCATCAAAGCGCCGTCCTTCTACAACCCCTACCGGCACCCGCGACGGGCCGAGATAAGACGAGATTACGTGATCGATCGAATGACGACGGTCCTCGACGTGCCGTCGCGTCCGGCGGACCGGGCGAAGAAAGCCGACCTGGGACTGCTCAATCGGCCCCCACAGACCTCAACTCGGCAGCGGTACTTCGTGGAGGCCGTTCGTCAGGAGCTGTTGAAAGATCATCGACTTGGCAATTCGCCCGACGCGCGCGATCGGCGTTTGCACGAGGGCGGGCTTCGGATCCGGACCACGCTCGAACCGCGTCTGCAAGCAGCCGCCGAACGATCGGTCGCCGCGATTTTGGATCGACCGGGGGATCCCGAGGCCGCTCTCGTCGCCATCAGGCCGCACACCGGGCAAGTGGTGGCAATGGTCGGGGGCCGGGACTGGAGCTCGTCGCAGGTAAACCTCGCCACCGGAACGGCGGGCGGAGGGTCTGGGCGCCAGGCGGGCTCGGCCTTCAAGCCGATCGTCGCAGCTACCGCCCTCGAGGCCGGTATCCCCCTGTCGACCAGCTACGAGTCCGCGCCCGCCGTCTTTGACTTAGGCAACGGGGAAACGTGGCCCGTCGCGAACTCCGAGGGCCGCGACTACGGAAGGTTGACGTTGGCCGACGCACTCGTCGATTCGGTGAACGGCGTTTACGCGCGCCTTGCCCTCGATGTCGGCGGCCCGCAAATCGCATCGCAAGCTCACCTCATGGGGATCAAATCGCGTCTGAGTTCGTATCCCTCTATCGCTTTAGGTTCTGCCGAGGTGAGCGCAATGGACATGGCTACTGCTTACGCGACCATCGCCAACGGCGGGACCGCAATCGAGTCAACGACCATCCGATCGATAGCCACTCCCGACGGCCAGACCTACGCTCCGGATCAGGAGATAGTTCCCGGTGCTTTGTCTCCGGGAAACGCTTACCTGCTCTCCAGGACGATGGAGCAGGTGATCGAGCGAGGTACGGGGACCGCGGCCGACATAGGACGGCCGGCGGCCGGAAAGACCGGAACCACTAACGACTTCGGCGATGCCTGGTTCGTCGGCTACACACCGCAGCTGGTAACCGCCGTCTGGGTCGGATATCCACACGCGCGCATCCCGATGACCTCCGTCCACGGCATCCCGGTATTCGGTGGCACCTTTCCCGCGCAGATCTGGCAGAGGTTCATGACGGCCGCACACGCCGGCCTCCCCGTTCAGGCCTTCGAAATACCAAAAAGCGAGCTCGTCACCGTCACCGTGGATCCGAAGACCGGGCTTCTGGCCGCGTCGTGGTGTCCCGGCAAGGAAGAGGTGATGCTGCAACAGCTGGCGCCTACAGAGGTATGTCCGCCACCCCCTCCGCCCCCACCATCACCGCTTCCGTCACCGAGCCCAACTCCCGAACCATCGCCGAGTCCTGCTCCCACCGCGTCCCCCTCGGATACAGAGAAGGACGACCAGAAGGAAAAGAAGGGCAACGGAGACCAGACCGACGAGAAAGGCGGCGGTCCGAAGAACGGATCGAAGCCGCCCGATAAGGACGGGCCCGCGAGCTAGCGGTCGCCCTCCGTGGGTAGGGGCAGGCTGACCTCGGCCCTCGTGCCGCCGTTTGAGGTCAGCTCCAAAGTGCCGTCGAGTTCCTCGACGATGGATCGGACTATCTGCAATCCCAGACTGGCTACCTGGGATAGGTCACCCGTGATGCCCACGCCGTCGTCCCACACCGTCGCTCGGATAAGCCCCGCGTGGCGCGCGAGGTCGACGCCGATGGTTCCCGACCGGCCCTCGGGAAAGGCATGTTCGACCGCGTTTTGAATCAGTTCCGCAAGCGTTACCGCCAGGGGTGTGGCGAGATCGGCGCGGAGAGGACCCGTTGATCCGACCACCTTCACCTCGACTCGTCTCTCGGGAAGAACCATGCTCTCCGTCACCATGCTCGCAATACGCCGAGCCACATCGCCGAAGTCTGTGACATCGGAGGAATGCTCGGAGAGCGTTTCATGCACCAGAGCGATCGAACCGATGCGTAACTCGCTTTCGCGCAACGCGCTGCGGGCCTCCTCCGATGAGACGCGGCGACCCTGAAGTCGCAGCAAACTCGCAATCGTTTGGAGGTTGTTCTTAACGCGGTGGTGGATCTCGCGGATCGTTGCGTCTTTGACCGAGATAGCGCGTTCGCGCCGGCGGACCTCGCTAACGTCGCGCGCTAGAGCCAGGGCCCCGGACGTCACCCCGTTCTTAAGCAGCGGAACGAGCCGGATCCTCACCGCGGTGTCGCCTCGGACGAGCTCACCGTCGACCAGCGCCCTCGACGACAACGCCAGCTTCGCCGGGGTTCCCTGAAAACCGAGCTCGTCGAACTGCCGCCCCTCCACGTTCACATTCACTCCCAGCCGATGAAGCGACGACAGGGCATTCGGTGAGGCCCACTCGATACGACCGGCCCTATCCAAAATTAAAAGGCCCTCGCCGACGCGCGGCCACTCGCCCAAGGGGATGTGAGAGAAGGGAAAATGCCCCTCGCAAATCATCTCCGAGACCCGCTCGGCGGCGCCGAGGTAGATCTCCTCGAGCTTCGCCGGCCGGCGGCTGATACCTGGACTGCCCTCCTTCGTGACAACCGCGATCACCCGGCCGTTATGCCTCACCGGTACGGCGTCCATCTGCACCGGGACCCCGTCCAGGAGGACCGGATCGTCCTGCGACCACACCCGGCCCTCGCGAAAAGCCCGCTCGACGATCGGCTGCTCGGGCTGAGTCAACCGGACACCGACCATGTCTTCGTCGTAAAGGGTCTGCGAGGTCAGTGGGCGGATCTGGGCGCAGACCTCGAAGGCATCCTCGTCGGGCACCCGCACGTACAGGAGCAGATCCGAGAACGAAAGATCGGCAAGCACCTGCCAGCACGAACAAAGCGAGCGCAGGTGCTGCGCCGCGGTCGGGCCGAGCTCCGAAATCGACTGGATGCGTTCCGCCAACGTGGCCATGACCGCATCGTACGGGCGAAATAAGCTTCTAACCGTCCGCCGTCGAACGCCGAGGTCCCCGTTGAGGATCGCCATCCTTTCCGACATCCACGGAAATCTTCCAGCCCTCGAGGCGGTGGCCGCGGACATAGACAAGCAAGCTCCCGACGACGTGTGGTGCGGCGGAGACATCGCATGGGGCGCGCCCTGGGCCTCCGAATGCATCCAATTCGTACGAGATGCGGAGTGGACCACCGTGAGAGGCAACACCGACGTGTGGATAACGGGCGACCCGCAAACCATTCAAGAGGCCGGTAAGCGGAAAGAGCTGGCGAGTCTGGCGCGCAGTCACGATATCGACGATGACGAGTCCCAATGGTTGTTGAACCTTCCCCTCGGTCACACCGGCCCAGGTTCCATCCTTCTCATTCACGGGACGCCGGAAAGCCCATTTCAGGCTCCCCAGCCCGACGCGCCGGCAGGTGAGTTCGAGATGTACGAGGGCAGGGCTGCGCTGGTCGTATACGCACACGTCCACCATGCGTTCACGCGACTACTAAAAGACGGCACCGTGGTCGCCAATACGGGGGCGGTCGGTCTTCCGAAAGACGCCCTCTCGGCTTCCTACCTTCTCGTCGATCGGAATGGTCCCGAGTTGACGCTCAGACATCGCCGCGTTGATTTCGACATCGATTCGACGATCAACAGCGCCGAGAGAATGGGCAGTCCTATGTCCGAACGCTTCGTCCAGTCAATGAGGGAACTCGGATGAGCGGAAAGATCTATAGCGTCGACGGCGCAAACGCCTTGCTCCCTTATCTGGCGCCCACACTCGTGGAGTTGCGCGAGAAGTTCGAGGAGGCCGCCCGCATCAAGAGAACGGTTCAGAAAGTCGCCACGACCAACGGAGGTTCCTCCGACCGGGACAAGTGGTCAAAGACCCTGGCTCGCGTGGCCGAGCTCGTCGAGCGCATTCAGGAGTGGGAGCTCCAGCTACGAGACATCGATACGGGCTTGGTGGACTTCCCAGGGCGCGTCGAGGGTGAGGAGGCGTGGCTGTGCTGGCGACTCGGCGAGCCGGAGGTGGGCTACTGGCATCCGAGAGACGAGGGCTTCGAAAGCCGGCGCCCCCTCTAAAAGCGTCGAGTCATCGTCGGGCGCATACGATGCGCGTGAGTGAGTGATCGCGTCGGATTATCCGACTTAATCATGCAGTCGGCGGTTAGTGGCCTTTGAAGTCGGGATTTTTCTTGGCGCTCAAGGCGGCGAGACCCTCTGCCAGATCTTTGCTGTTATAGGCCTCAACGACCAGCCGATCGATCTCAGCCGTCGCCTCCGGTTGCGATGTCCGAGCGCCGGATAGGTGATCGACAACGGCCTGGATGGTCTTCTTTGCGCCCTGGACAGAGAGAGGTGCAAGCTCCGCGATCTTGGAGGCGAACTCTTCCACGGCGGCGTCGAGTTCCTCGGGGACGACCGATCTGTTGACCAGTCCCGCGTCTTCGGCGGTCGCACCGTCGAAAGTGCGCGCCGCCATCAGCATTTCTCTGGCTAGAGCTGGTCCGACGAGAAACACGAGCCGCTGGACGTTTTCGAAGTTCACCACGATGCCTAAGCGGGCCGAAGGGATTCCCAGCTTGGTATCCGCCGCGACAACGCGAAAGTCGCAGGCGACCGCGAGTTGGAGACCGCCTCCCAGCGCGGCGCCCTGGATGGCAGCTACAACCGGGACTCGACACCGAGAGACAGTTTCAAGCATGCGCTCAAAGGCGGGAAGGAAGTCGAGGCCTCCAGGCCCGGAGATGGCCGCATAGTCGGCACCCGCACAGAAGACCTTGCCCTCCCCGCGCAGAACCAGAACGCGCGCCGAAGGAGTTCTCTCAGTTTCGGTTACCGCCTCGGTTATCGCACCACACAACTCGACCGACAGCGCGTTGCGGGCCTGGGGACGATTCATCGAAAGACGGGCGACCGCAGAGGCCAAATCGAGCCTGACGAGAGGCTCGTCGTTCTCGGACGTGCCGAAGGCCTGAGTTTCAGAGGGCCGTGAGTCGATCATTCGATGACCGCTATTACGTCACCCTCCTGCACCACGCCTCCCTCGGTCACATTGAGCTCGGCGACTTTTCCCGACGCGGTGGCTTCCACGGGAATCTCCATCTTCATGGACTCGAGGATGCATATCGTGTCTCCCTCATTGACGGAATCACCGGACGCGACGAGCACCTTCCACACGTTGGCAACCATCTCCGCCATGACCTCTTCGCTCATGACGTAGCTCGCTCATTTTCCTCAACCGGTTGTTCGAGTGCCGAACGATCCGGCGTTGCAGGCAGCGAGAGCAGACTGCGAGCCTCCTGAGGATCTGCGATGGAGCGGCCGGACAACTCGACGAGTTTCGCGGCCGCACCAACGAGATCTCCGTTTGATGAAGCCATCTCACCGCTCGGCGTGTAGAAGTTGTCCTCGAGCCCGACGCGCACATTCCCACCCAACGACGCGGCGGCCGCGACGAGCTTCCATTGCTGCCGGCTGATCGCTATGACCTCCCAGGTGTTGTCTTCCGGAAGCAAGGTCGCCATGTGGGCCAGCGTCGCCGATTCGGGGGGCGCTCCCCCAAGTACGCCGAGGATGAGCGAGAACTGGATGGGCTGTTTGATGAGCCCCATGTCGATCAAAGGGAACACGTTACCGATGTGCCCGGTGTCGAAGCACTCACATTCGGGTTTGACGTCTACCGAGTTCATCTTCTCCAGAAGAAACGTGATCTCCGAAAACGGATTGGCGAAGACGAAATCGAAGACGAGCGATTTCCTCTTGGACGAGTACTTCGCATAGTTCATCGAGCCCATATTTAGGGCCCCGATTTCCGGTCGCAGTGCGGTGATGTGATGCACGCGCTCCTCAATCGGGATCCCTACGGCTCCGGTAGAGAAGTTGATGATCAGGTCGGGCGCGGCCTCGAGGATCGCCTTCGTAATGGCTTTGTATTCCTCGATCCGATAGCTGGGCCGACCGTCTGGGTACCGTGCATGAATGTGAACCACGGATGCGCCGGCGTCCGCCGCGCGCTTCGCCTCGGCGGCGTAATCCGCAGGGGTGTAGGGGATCGCCGGGCACTGGTCGCGGTTCGCTGCGACCCCGCTCAGCGCGCAGGTAATGATGCAGGCATCCACGGCCGACACCTTACGCGACAGGGGAAGGACTCGCCCCGCCGCCGTCGCCTATCCTGCGCGCATGGTCACGACGGTCGGTCATCCCCTTGCCGGGCACCTACTCGCCGGCCTTCGCGACCGCGACACTCCGCCGGAGCTGTTTCGGACCCTGACGCGACGACTCACAACAGTGCTGATCCTGGAAGCAACAAGCGACCTCGACGCCGAGGAGATCTCCGTACCTACCCCCCTCGAAGAAACCTCGGGGCGCAAGCTCGCGCAGCCGCTCGCGGCGGTTCCCGTTCTGCGGGCAGGGCTGGGGATGCTCGACGCGGTTGTCGACCTCTTCCCCGAAGTCCGAGTGGGGTACATCGGTTTGGAGAGAGATGAGGCCACCTTCGAGGCCGCGCAGTACTACTCGAAGCTTCCCAAGGTCGACGACGCCTATGTCATTCTGCTGGACCCGATGCTCGCCACCGGAGGATCGGCCGCCGCAGCTCTGCGTGCGCTCAAAGGAGCCGGCGCGAAAAAGCCCAGAATGGTGTCGGTCGTGGCGGCCCCCGAAGGCATCAAGGCGATAGAAGAAGCTCACCCCGATGTGGAGATCTACACCGCCGCCGTTGATCGCGAACTTAACCGCAAGGCTTTCATCCTTCCCGGCCTCGGCGACTTCGGCGACCGCCTTTACGGAACGCAACAGTGAAGCCGGCAGAGGGAAGCGAACCTACTTTCCAGAGCTCGAAGATCGACGTCGGCGAAATAACACTGAATGTCGTAGACGAGGGGGCCGGCGATGCGATTTTGCTCCTTCATGGGTTTCCGGACGCGTCGCGGCTGTGGCGCAAACAAATCCCCGCACTGGTCGACGCCGGCTACCGGGCGATCGCCCCGGATCTGAGGGGTTTTGGCGAGTCGGATCGACCCGAAGAGGTGCACGCCTACGACCTGACCCTCGTCGTTCAAGACCTGTGCAACCTTTTGGACCACCTCGACGTCGAGAGGGCCCACATTGTGGGCCACGACTGGGGGGCCGTCACCTCCTGGGCGTTCGCGGGCTGGGAGCCGGAGCGTACGAACAGGCTAGTGGCGATCACCGTCGGTCACCCGGGAGCCTTCTTGCCACCGTCGCCGGCCCAGGCGCTTAGATCCTGGTACGTAATGTTCTTTCAGCTTCCGGCTGTTTCGGAAGCCGCTCTGTCCGCGCGCGACTGGGCTTTGTTTCGCGCATCGTTCGGCGTCTCACCCGACATCGACTACTACATTCGGGACTTATCGCGTCCCGGCGCGTTGACGTCTGCACTCAACTGGTACCGAGCGAACGCTCGGCCGGACCGAGCTCTCCGGCGTAATCCCGGATTCGAGCGGGTGTCGGCTCCCGCCATGGGCATATGGGGATCGAAGGACTGGGTCCTGACGGAAAAGCAGATGACCGACTCGGAGAAATTCGTCGACGGGCCGTGGCGTTACGAGAGGCTGGAGGCCGGGCATTGGATACCGCTACGACACGCCGAAACGCTGAACGGTCTCCTCACGGGTTTCTTCTCGACCCCTTAGCCGCCGAGTGAGTGATAGGGGTCGCATACGCGCCCTAGTCACTCGGCGACGATGGTTAGACGGGAAGTACTCCGTGTTTGCGCCAGGGACGTTCTAGTTTTTTGTTTGCCGATTGTTCTAGGCCTCGGGCGATTATGTAGCGCGTCTCCGCGGGATCAATTAGGTCGTCGATGAAGGACCATCCCGCGGCGACGTAGGGCGATATCTGCTCTCGGATCATCTCCACGAAGTTGTTCCGGGCTTCGACCTGTTCGTCCTCCGGAAGGGCTTCGATTTGCTTGCGGAAGATGATGTTGACCGCGCCCTCTGGACCCATAACCGAGATCTCCGCGGTGGGCCATCCAACGATCACGTCGGGTTGATAGGCGCGGCCGTTCATCACGTAGTAGCCGGCGCCGTAACCCTTTCGAAGGACGACCGTGATCTTCGGAACGGTTGCCTCCGCCACCGCAAAGAGCATTTTGGCTCCGTGGCGGATGATTCCCTGCTTTTCAACCGCACTGCCGACGATGAATCCGGGACAGTCCATGAGAAAGACGAGCGGGATGTCGTAGGCGTCGCACAGCCAGACGAAACGAGCGGCTTTGTCCGCGCCGTTTACATCGAGTGCGCCCCCGAGGAACTTCGGTTGGTTGGCCACGATGCCCACCGGACGGCCCCCGAAACGTGCCAACCCGGTAACCACGTTCCGCGCCCAGTCGGGCTTCATCGGAAAGAAGTCCCCATCGTCGGTTATGGCTCTGATCACTTTGTGGATGTCGTAGGCCTGCCGGGGGTTGGCCGGAACGATGTCGTGTAGTTCGTCGGCCTTGCGGTCGATGGGATCGTTGGACTCAACAAGCGGTGACTTTTCGAGGTTCGACGAGGGAAAGAACGAAAGATATTTGCGAACGGCCTGCAAACATTCCTGATCGTCGGCAACCTCGAGGTCGGCGACGCCGGAGATCTTGCAGTGGACCTTCGAGCCCCCCATCTCTTCCGCCGTCACCTCCTCGCCCACCGCGGCCTTAACGAGATGAGGACCGGCGAGAGCCATGTTCGACGTCCCCTTCACCATCGGAACGAAGTCTGCGAGACCCGGTATGTATGCGGTTCCGGCCGCTCCCGGACCCATCATGGCCGCCACCTGCGGCACGACTCCGGACATCTCCACCTGTTCGCGGAAGAGGTCGCCCGTGCGCGCGAACATGGAACCCGTCGCTTCCTGAATTCGAGCGCCGGCGGAGTCGATCAACCAGATGATCGGAATGCGCTCTCTCAGAGCGATCTCGCGCAACCGTGTTGCCTTGAGTTCGGTGATCATCCCCATGGAGCCGGCCATGACCGTGAAGTCGTACGCGATGACGGCTGCCTTGCGTCCATCGATCTCGCCCACTCCCGTGATGACTCCATCGGCGGGCGTGAACTTGCCCTGCATGGC
>JALZEI010000036.1 GCA_030862115.1 Actinomycetota bacterium | reverse complement strand
TACAGACAGAGTGTGCAAAAGGCGGGGTTCGAGATCCTTTTGAAGGACTTCGAGGGTTTCGAGGCAGAGCTCTACCTGAAGAGGGAGAAATACCTTGCGGTGGTCGAGATCCGCGCCTCGGACTGCAGCGACGCCGCAGTGGTGCGGCTAAACCTTCCCGGCAAGCGCTCCTAGCGGAGTCTCGGACCCTTCGTTTGTAGAGCGATGCGGACCATGTCCGATGTGCTCTCCGCGTACTCGTCGCACTTCCGAATGCAACCGTCGGGATAGACGACGACCAGACGTCCGTCCGGCATGAAAGCCGCGTCCATGAAGTCGAGCAGGCGTCCGTGCGGACAGGTGGGGCCGTGCCGTCCGATGCAACCGATCTGGATGTCGGAGCGCGACGCCCTCTTAGTGTTCCAGTCCGCATCCCTTGAATCGGCATTTAGCGACAGGGAAACGTAGACGAACCAGTGCGCCTTTTCGGGCGCCAGGTCGGGGCCCTTATCCGTGGACGGCGCGCCGAGGAACGCGGTGGCGACCCTGCCGGCGTCGCCGGCGATGATCGTCGGGAACGTGGTCGATCCTCCCTTAGGGGAAACCACTACCGGCTTGCTCCACGTCTCTCCGTCGTCTTTGGAAAAGGACACCCGGTGCCGCCAGTCCGCTCCCGTCCACGCGTAGTAAAGCGTCCCTGCCTTGTCGACGGTGACCGAGGGGTTGTTTCCCCCCCAGGCAATTGGTCGGGTCTGGGATCCGGGTACCACGTAGTGGAGCGTCCAGGTGACTCCGTCGTCCTTGCTGACTCCGAGGAAGGGGCGCCCGCAGTACTCGCGCGGGAGATAGATCGTTCCGTCCGGCCCCGACACCGGATCGCCTTCCAGGCCTCCGCAGAAGCCCGGCACCCCGTCTAAGCCGTTTTCCGCTTCCGGGTCAAAGCCGGGGAAGACGGGAACGGGCGGAAGCCAGGTGAGTCCGCCGTCCGGGCTCATCGCGCAGGCCGTATCGCCGACGTCGTTAAGACACGTGTACACGCTTCGGGGATACAACCTGTTGGTGTCGTCGGCCCACGGGCCGCTCCCGATCTTCTGATGGTCCCCGGCGGGGCACTGCGTGGCCACGTCGATCCAGGTCTTGCCGCCGTCGTCCGACAAAGACTGTTCCTGGCAGGCTCCCAGAAGCTGAGTAGAGATGATGCGCTGCGTCTTTGCGTCGACGTGGATGTAGGGATCCAGGGTGACGTGCTGGGTTGGCGGCACGTGCACGCTCCTCCACGACTTGCCCTCGTTTGTCGACTTAACAACGTGCTGCAAAGCCTGGACGAAGATCGCACCGTTTCTGAAAATTCCCAAGGTCGGCTCGCCGCCACCAAATCCCGTGGTGCGGATCACGTAGTCCACCTTGGCGCTCGCCGGCGAAGTCGCCGCCATCAGGACACCGGTGAGAGCCGAACCGAGAAGGATCAGGGCCGCCCGCCGCATCATCGCTTCAGGATACGTTGCGCGCGCTTATCCAGCGACACGCAGGACACCTAAGTCCGCCCGACCGGCGGCGACCGCGGTGTTTACCTCGTCCACGGTAGAGATGTCTCCGGTCGCAATGACCGCGAGTCGGGCTTCGTTACGCACGCGGTCCGCGTAGTGCATCAGGTAATAGGGATCGTAACGGGGACGAAAACGAGCCACGGTCTGTCCGGCCACAACGCGCGCGACGTCGCATCCCGCATCCTTCAGCGCCTTAGCAGTCGTCACCGCGTCGTCCAGCGAGGTACCTCCGCGCGCCCAATCGCTCGCATTGAACGCCACGCCCATCGGCATCTCGGACGGCAGTGCGCCCCGGACGGCCGCGGCAATCTCCAACGGCCAGCGAAGCCGCTTGTCCAGAGAGCCTCCGTAACCATCCTCTCTTCGATTCGTCAGCGGCGAGATAAATGAGCCGAGCAGATAACCGTGACCCATGTGGATCTCGACCATGTCGAACCCCACGGAGACGGCCCTTCGGGCGGCGGCGACGTACTCATCGAGCACCTTATTCATTAGTTCCACATCGAGCTCCCGCGGAACCGCGCTTCGCGACGTATACGGGATCGGTGATGCGGCCACCAACTCCCACCCTTCGGAGGGCGGAAGTGGCACGTCCACCGCGAGGGAGCGGACTCGAGTCGACCCACGAGGGCCGGCGTGACCGAGCGTGACGGCGACCTTCGTCGCGGAGCCGGCCCGAGCTACGGCGAGCGCGGCCCTCCAGCCTTCTATCTGCTCGTCGATGAAGAGGCCGGGACAGATGGGCGTGATCCGGCCGGCCTCCGAGACGGCCGCGGGACCGGCGACTATCAGGCCGGCACCGGAAGCGGCAGCCACGGCGAGCACGGAGCCCGGCGCGGCAGATCCGTCGGGAGACGAGACGACCGCGACGCGGTTGGCAAGCTCGAGCCCGCCGAGCGTCGCCGGCGCAAAGGCCGGCGGCGGCGCGAGCGCGAGCCCCGCGCCGTCTCCCCGGACTCGTTCGACGAACCAGCGGTCGAGGGACCCCACGAAGTGGCGATCGCGCAGCCGGAGGTCGTCGTAGTCGATTCGCCCGCTCCGCGAGAGGAGATGGAAGGCGAACTGCAGGGGCTCCATGTGCCTGTAGAGCCGGGTGTTCTCGAAGTAGGTTTGGCTCTGGCGGGCGGCCTCTTGAAACCGCTCCACCCTCGGCTTGCGTTCGAGTTCATATTCGACCAGCGCAGGCTTGACGTCTCCTGTACCGCGAAGCGCGTTTGCGAGTGCTATCGCATCCTCCATCGCCAGCTTGGTCCCTGAGCCAATCGAGAAATGCGCGGTGTGCACGGCGTCGCCCAGCAGCACGACGTTCTCGTGATGCCACGACGCGTTCTTGAGATTGACGAAGTTGATCCACTTCGAGTTGTTGGACTGAAGCCGGTGACCCCGCAACTCGCGCTCGAAAAGGCGCTCGCAGTAGTCGATGCTTGCCTTTTCGTCCGCAGCTTCGAGTCCGGCCCTCCGCCATGTCTCCTCATCGCACTCGACGATGAACGTGCTCATGGACCCGTCGAACGGATATGCGTGCGCTTGAAAGAAACCGTGGTCGTTATCGCGAAAGACGAAGGTGAACGAGTCGAACGCCCGGGTGGTACCAAACCAGATGTAGCGGGAGCTTCCTAGACTTAAGCGCGGTCGAAAGCGATCCTCGTACGCAGCGCGGACGACGCTTCGAACGCCGTCGGCCCCCACGATGAGATCGAAGTCGCGCAGCTCATCGAGGTCTGTGATCTCGCGCTCGAAGTCCAGCCGAACGCCCAGCTCCGTGCAGCGGGCCTGCAGCAGACCCAGCAGGTAGCGGCGTGAGATGCCGGAGAACACCTGGCCCCCGCAGCGCACGACCTGATCCCGGTAACAGACGTCTATGGCGTCCCAGATGATGAACCAGTCGATGATCTGCTCGTAGGTGGCGAGATCGGCCTCGCGGAAAGAGCTCAGCGTGCGGTCGGAGAAAACGACACCCCAACCGTAGGTCGCCTCGGCCGGGTTGCGCTCGATAACCACGACGTCGCCGTCACCGAAGACCTTCTTGAACAGAAGCGAGAAGTACAGCCCTGCGGGTCCGCCGCCTACAACCGCTACCCTCATGCCTCTCCCAAGGCCTCCTGCAATCGATCTATCTGCTCGAGGTCTGCTACTGCCGGCAACAGCACCAGCTCGTCGCAGCCGGCCTCCGCGTACCCCCGCACGAACTGCGCGACAGCCTGGGAGCTCGACAGCATCCCCTCCGCGATCCGGGTCGCGAAGGGACCGGTGAAGCCGTAGTAGTCGAGCATGTAGTCGCGTCCCGTCGCGACGACGTCGGAGTCTCCGAGAGCGAAGTAAGCCTGTGCCCACAGACTCGGCGAGCCGGTCCGGCCCAGGTCCGCCCACGCGGTGCGAGCTTTGCCGGCGGCCGTGGCAAAGGTGCGGGGCGGCCCCCCGCCGTGCACGTAGCCGTCTGCGTACTTGGCCACTCGCAAGAAGGCGAGGTCGCTCGTCCCTCCCACCAGAAGACGAGGTCGCTCCCCGGTGGCCCGCATGGGTCCGGCCTTCTGCCCTTCCCACACGGAGCGCAGGTCGGCAAGTTGTTCCGTCAACGCATCGCCGCGGGAAGACGTGGGAACCCCGGCGCCCTCGTAGTCGTCGGCGCGCGCTCCCAGGCCTACGCCGAGCGTCAGCCGCCCATTCGACAGCGCGTCGACCGTCGCCGCCTCCTTTGCCAGCAGCGAGTTGTTGCGAAGAGGGCCTATGACCACCATCGTGACGAGACCGATCCTCATCGTGATCGCGGCCGCGGCCGCAAGGGTCGTCATGGGCTCGTAGCTGTCATAGAGGACGCGATCCACGACGCCGAGACTGGAGAAGCTTCCGGCGTCCGCCCGCCGCGCCCACTCGAGCAGGACGTCGGCCGGCGCTCCCGGAACCGCACTCGGCAGCCCGATCCCGACCTTCACGCCTCCCCTTTCGTTGGTTGGTCTCCCGAACGTCAAGGTAGCGTAGAAAAATGTCTCCCTTCCGAGCCACGGCGGGCTTCACCGAGAGCTGGAAGCACTTCCGTTTTGAGATCGACGGGGGAATCGCAACGCTCACCTTCGATCGTCCCGATCGACTCAACGCGCTCACCTTCGATATCTACGCGGACCTCCGCGATCTGCTGGGGGAGCTCCCTCATCGCGACGATGTCCGCGTCCTCGTAATCACGGGTGAAGGGCGAGGCTTCTGCTCGGGGGGCGACGTTCACGAAATCATCGGGGAGCTCATCGACGCCGATCCTTCTCGCCTCCTCGATTTCACCCGGATGACAGGGGAGGTCGTGCAGCGGATGCGCGAATGCCCCCTGCCGATCGTCGCCGCCGTGAACGGAATCGCTGCGGGGGCCGGCGCGGTGATCGCGCTGGCGGCCGACTTCCGCGTGCTGTCTCGCTCGGCGTCGTTCGCCTTTCTGTTCACGAAGGTCGGCCTTGCCGGCGCCGACATGGGATCGGCCTACCTGCTCCCCCGACTCGTCGGGTTGTCGAAGGCCACCGAGCTGCTCATTCTCGGAGAGGCCCTCGATGCCGAGGCGGCCGCAGATCTGGGGCTTGCCTACAAGGTCGTCGACGACGGCGAACTCGCCGCGGCCACCGGCGAGTTGAGTGCTCTCTTGGCCGCCGGACCGTCGCTCGCCTATGCAAATACCAAGGCCCTGCTGTCGCGCGAGCTGGATCTCGACCTGACCGGCGCGCTCGAGCTAGAGGCACAAACGCAGGCGCTCTTGATGACGAGCGAGGATCACGCGGAGTTCTACAACGCGTTCACGGAGGGACGAGACCCGCGGTGGAAGGGGCGATGAGCACTCCGCACCAGATCATCAATCCCGCGACGCTGGCGGAGCCGGTCGGATTCGCACACGCCGTGGAGGCCGCGGCCGGACGGACGATCTATCTCGGCGGACAGGCAGCTCACGATCGCGACGGCCGGATCGTCGGCGCCTCCATGGCGGAACAGTTCGATCGGGCCGCCGCCAACGTCGTCACCGCGCTCGAGGGGGCCGGCGCCCGTGCGGAGCATCTCGTGTCCTTGCAGATCTACGTTACCGACGTCGCAGAGTACCGGGACGCCCTGGACGATCTAGCGACTGCGTACAAACGTAGTTTCGGCCGTCATTACCCGGCGATTGCCCTGTTCGAGGTCGCCGGGTTGTTCGATCCCGACGCGAAGGTCGAGCTTGTCTGCATCGCGGTTGTGCCGGACGACGACCCTACCTATAGAGCTCGCGAGCGATGATCTCGCGTTGTATCTCCGACGTCCCCTCGTAAATCCTCGTCGCGCGCACGGCCCGGTAGAGATGCTCGAGCAGATGGCCGCGCTCGAGTCCCTGCGCGCCGTGGATCTGTAGTGCGGTATCGATCACGTACTGGGCCGTTTCGGTCGCGTAAAGCTTTGCCATCGCGGCTCCCTTGGTCACGCGCTCGCCCGCGTCGTAGGCCGCGGCCGCGTCGTACACGAGCAGGCGGGCGGCCTTGGTTCGCACGGCGGCCTCCGCCAACTGGTGCGACACGCCCTGGAGGTCTCGCAGCTCTTTGCCGAAAGAACGCCGCTCCCCCGCATGGGCGATCGCCGCGTCGAGTGCCGCCTGCGCCATGCCGACCGCGAAGGCGCCCACGCTGGGTCTGAAGAGATCAAGTGTTCGCATCGCCACCGCGAATCCACCGTCGACCTCGCCGAGAATGGAATCGTGGCCGACGAACGCCCCGTCGAGCTCCAAGGTCCCGATGGCGTGGGGTTCGAGGAGGTCCAGTGAACGGCCGCCGACACCCGGCGCGTCCCCCGCCAGCGCAAAGGCGGTGATTCCCCGCGCGCCGGCCCCCGGGGTAGTGCGAACAAAGATCGAGTAAACGTCGGCCTGCGGCGCGTTAGAGATCCACTTTTTCGCTCCGGTCAGTCGATACCCCCCGTCGACCTTCTCCGCGGCCAGTTCGAGAGACGCGGGGTCACTTCCCGCATCGGGCTCGGTGAGAGCGAAGCCCGCAACGGCGCGGCCGGCCGCCACCTCGGGGATCCAACGGCTTCGTAGCTCGGAGGAGCCCGACTGGAGAATTGGATAGGAACCCAAGCCCTGCAACGCGAAAGCCGTTTCCGCGTGAGTCGATCCACCGGCCAGGCCCTCCCGCAACAAACACAGCTTGCCGGCCGACACCGTGATCGCCGTGCCGCCGAGCTCGCGGGGAAAGATCTGTGACAACAGGCCCTGCTCGGCAAGAGCGCTGAGGAGAGGACGATTGACGCGGCCCGGCTCGCCCCGAGCCGCGATGGGCGCCAGCGTCTCGGCAGCGATCCGCCGGACGTCTTCGAGAGGGACCGAGTACTCGCGCGCCAGGAGATGTGGGAAGTCGGTGTGTCCCATGAAGGTAAACGGTACTCGTATTAGTCTCGGGACCCGCGGGCCGGGAAGAGGGTAACGGGAAGGGGAAGGAGTGGCGATGGTCGAATCGCCGTACTGGAATCCACGTCACGAGACGATGGCGCGCGAGGAGATCGACGCGCTCCAGGTTCGAAAGCTTCGCAACCTCCTGGAATGGACCGATGCCCAGGTCCCGTATCACTCCAAACGCCTGCACGATGCCGGAGTCACCGCAGACTCGATCAACTCGCTGGGCGACCTGAGACGGATCCCTTTCATGACGCGCGAGGAGTGGATGCAGGGCCAGCTCGACCAGCCCCCCTACGGCCCGATACTTGCCGCCCCCGAGGAATCCGCCATCCGCTACCACCTCACCTCCGGAACGACCGGCAAGACGCCCATCCGGGTACTCGACTCGATGAAGGATTGGGAGTGGATAGCGGAGATGTGGTGCTACGGGTTCTGGGGCTTCGGCGTGCGACCCTCCGACGTCGTGTTCTTCGCCTTCAGCTACGGCACGTTCGTCGGATTCTGGGGAGCACACTATGCCTGCGAAAAGATCGGATGTCTGGTGTTGCCGGGGGGCAACATGACAACCGACGCCCGCGTAAAGCAGATCCTCGACATGAACGCGACCGTCGTGTGCTCGACTCCCACGTACGCACTGCGGATGGCGCAGGAGGCGCGTAACTTGGGCATCGATCTCGTCCATGGGCCGGTGCGGAGGCTCATTTTGTCCGGCGAGCCCGCCGGATCCATCCCCGCGACGAAGAAGCTCATCGAAGAGCAATGGGGTGCTAAGGCCGGCGACACCGCGGGCATGACCGAGCTCGGCACGATCATGATGTTCGAGTGCGACCATCAGCCGGGCGGCGCACACATCATCGAAGACCACTACATCGAAGAGGTAATCGACCCCGAGTCGGGCGAGCCCGTCGGCTACGGAGAGCCCGGAGAGCGCGTCGTCACCTCCTTCGGCCGGGGTTTCATCCCCGTGATCCGTTACCGAACCCGGGACCTTGTCCTCAAGGTCCCGGCCAACAATTGCGGTTGCGGGCGCACGTTCGACATCTACGACGGAGGCATCCGGGGTCGCGTCGACGACATGAAGCTCGTGCGGGGGACGAACGTCTACCCGCGCGCGGTAGAGGCGATCGTGCGCGAGTACGACGCCATCGACGAGTTCCAGATCCATCTCTACACGGCCGAGGGCATTCGCGACGAGATCGAGATACTCGCCGAGATCCCCGACGAAGCCGTCGACACCGAGCGGATTCTCTCCGAGCTCGCCACTGCCCTGGCGGAGGCGCACGAGGGTCTGCGGTTCGGAGTCCGTAGAGCACCAAACGAATCTCTCCCGCGCTTCGAATTGAAGGCCAAAAGGGTCCTCGACGAGCGCGAGATCGTGGGATCCACAGGAGAAAGGAAGCAGGCCTGATGCAGAACGTAAGTGGGCAGGATCTCAACACCGCGCAGGAAGAGCTCGTGGCGTGTTACGACCGTCTGGCGAAACTCCTGGCCGACCGGCGCGACGATCTCGCGCCCTACGAGGAGCGCAACGCGCTTAAGGCGCTCGCCGCGCTATGGCAGGTGACCAACGGTCTCGACATGGACCGAGGGCAGATCTACCACCTGGGAGCTTGAAGTAGGGGCCTCGCCGGCGGCGAGCAAGCGAGACAACCGAGTCGGGTTTCGCTCGATGCTCACGGACCCCTTGGTGGGCCCGATCGTCGGACTCGTGTTCATCCTTCTGGCCGGGTTTGGTTTCGTCCTACCGACGCTTCCGCTGTTCGCCAAATCATTTGGCGTGGGCAACGACGGGGCCGGTCTTTTCATTGCGTCTTTCGGTTTCGCTCGACTGTTCGGAGACCTGATCGGTGGAACCATCGTCGACCGCAAAGGCGAACGGTTCGCGGCGCTTACGGGAATGGCCTTGCTCGCGTTGTGCGCTAGCGCAACCGGCGCGGCGCCGAACTTCCTTGTGGCCCTCATATCTTGGGCGTTGGCCGGAGTTGGTTCGGCGGTCGTCTTCGCGGCGTTGTTCAGCTACATCCTCAAGGCCTCACCGCCCGACCGTAGGGGTCGAACGCTCAGCCTCTTTTATGGGGCCTTCAACGTCGGCGTCATCGCCGGCGGGGCGGCGGGAGGTTTCATCGCGGGCCTCTTTGGGCTCGAGGCTCCCCTGTTCGCCTACACGGTAATCCTGGCCGTCGGAATGGTTGCCTACGTTCGGTTCGTTCCGGAACTGCCACCGGCCGTGCGTCACGACGTCTCATCTACGTCCGAGAATGAGGACGGCACCCGTGTCGTCCGCGACCTGATGAGAGTCCCGGGCTTTGCGACCGCTTTGTTTCTCAACTTCACCTATCTGTGGATGGTCGGAGCCGTCTTCAACACGCTTCTGCCTTTATTCGCCGCCGACGAGCTCTACATGTCGACTACCGCCGTCGGCGTGATGTTCGCCGTTGGAGTGGCCGCCGAGTTCCTCGTGCTGTTCCCTGCGGGCTCGCTGGCCGACCGAGTCGGCCGGAAGGCCGTGCTCTTGCCGGCCCTTGCCGGGCTGGCGGCCACCACGGTTCTCCTGGGCATCTCACCTTCGGCCCTCGTGCTCACCGTCGTTCTCTCCGCCCTTGCGGTGTGTTCGGGTTTCGCCGCAGTGTCGCCGGCGGCAATGTTGTCCGACGTCGTCCCGGCGAGACATTCCGGGCAGGGTGTGGGCGCCTTTCGTTTCTGCGGCGACATCGGATTCTTCCTCGGCCCGCTCATCGTCGGCGCCGCCAGCAAAAGCTTTGGGTTCGTGAGCGCCTTCGCCATCACGGCCGCGGTGCCCGTCGTCGCCATGCTCGTCACCTTCAGAACTAAAGAGACCCTGCGATTCGAAACCGAGGTCGAAGGGACCCCGCCTAGCATCCACGGGGCCGGCGCGGCCAGCTCACGTACGATCGAGGTACACATCATCAGAAAGAAAAGGCCGGGCTAAGTGAGCGACCTGAAGTTGGGCGTGTTCGGAGCGTCTCGTAAAGAAAACGAGTTCCGGCTGCCCATTCACCCGTCGCACTTCGAGCGCATCGACGGCTCCCTTCGCTCTTCGATCTTTCTCGAACGGGGCTACGGAGGGCGTTTCGGAGCTTCGGACGACGAGCTCGAGACCCTCGTCGGGGGACTCCGCTCGCGAGAGGCTTTGATCGAGGACTGCGACGTGATCCTGCTTCCGAAGCCTCTCGCGGTCGACCTTGCCGACCTGCGCGAGGGACAGGTCCTCTGGGGATGGCCGCACTGTGTCCAGGACGAGGAGCTGACCCAAAACGCCATCGACGGGCGGCTCACTTTGATCGCGTGGGAGGCAATGAACCACTGGGAATCGGACGGCGGCTTCGGGCTCCACGTCTTCCACAAGAACAACGAGCTCGCGGGTTATTGCTCCGTGCTACATGCCATGCAGCTTCAAGGCCGGACCGGTACTTACGGCCAACCGCTGAAAGCGGCGACCATCAGCTTCGGTGCAACCGGACGAGGGGCCGTGACCGCATTCGGCGCGCTCGGGATCACGGACGTCACGATCCTGACCCACCGGGACCCGACCGCAGTCGCATCGCCCATCCACACCGCGAAGATAGTTCAGTTCGGAACGGAGGAAGGCTCCGACCGGCTTGTCGCCTTTGTGGATTCCGAGTCCATTCCGATCGCCGATTTCCTCGGCCGCCACGACATTGTCGCCAACTGCGTGCTACAGGATCCGGAAAACCCGTACATGTTCGTGACCGAAAACGAGCTCAAGCTCTTCACCCCGGGGAGCATGATCGTCGACGTGTCTTGCGATAAGGGAATGGGTTTCGAGTGGGCTCGATCCACCTCGTTCGAGGACCCGATGTTCGACGTCGGCGACGGGGTTCATTACTACGCCGTCGATCACAGCCCCTCGTATCTGTGGAACTCCTCGACATGGGAGATCAGCGAGGCGCTGCTCCCCTACCTTCCCAGCGTTCTCAGAGGCCCCCCTGGGTGGCGCGAGGACGAGACGATCGCACGGGCGATCGAGATCCGCGATGGGGTCGTCCAGAACCCCAAGATCCTGTCGTTCCAAGGACGCTCGGAGGAGTATCCGCACCCCAAACGCTAAGACGTCAAGGGGCCGGGTTTTGAACCAGCGCGCTTCCTCCACCACGTCGAACCGGCTCGGCGGCCGCCCTCACGGTTCGACCCGACAAGAACTCAATGCCGGTGGCGGCCCCGATCTCGGGCGTCGTCACGAACGAGTGTCCTCGCGCCGTTAGGGCCGCGGCCTCGGGAGTTGTCTGGAAGGCGGGCTCCGCCAGCGTCGTCGTGGTGTTTCGCTGCGACAATCGCGGCTCCACTATTGCCTCCGGAAGCGTCTTGTCGAAGTCGATGTGCTCGACCAGCAGTTGAAGAACGATGGTAATGATCGTCGAACCGCCCGGAGAACCAAGCGCCACGACCGGTTCACCGTCCCGCAACACGATCGTTGGGCTCATGCTGCTGCGCGGCCTTTTGTGGCCGTCGGCTCGGTTGGGATGCGTGGTCGAGTCGAAGTTGAAGTCGGTGAGCTCGTTGTTGAGTAGGAATCCATATCCCGGCACCACGATGCCGTTGCCCCCGGTCGATTCGATCGTGAACGTGTAGGAGACGACGTTGCCCCACCGGTCGGTGGTCGTGAGGTGCGTGGTCGATCCCGTTCGCTCGACGGTGGCGGACCCCTTGCGCGCCCGTCCGGGTGAATCGTTGTAGGGATAGGGATCCCCCGGGGCGACGGGGCTGGTCGCCGCCTGGTCGGTGATGAGACTGCGGCGCTCGGCCGCGAATCCGTCCGACAACAATCCCTGAAGTGGGACGTCGAAGAACGCGGGATCGGCAAGGTAAGCGTTGCGGTCCGCGAATGCATAGCGGGATGCTTCGAGGTAAAGGTGCAATGCTTCCTCGCGGCTCAGATCTTCGAGGTCGAACCCCTCGAGAATGTTCAAGGCCTCGCCCACCGTGGAGCCCCCGCTCGACGGCGGCCCCATGCCGTAGACGTCTAAGCCCCTGTAGTCGACATGCGTGGGCTCGCGCTCGGGGGCCGTATAGCCCCGGACGTCGTCAACGGTCATGAGGCCCGGTCGCCATTCGTGGTTCGCGCTTCGGGTGAGAGGTGGGTCTTGAGCGGCTTCAACCATGGCCTCGGCAACCTGCCCGTCGTAGAAGCCCTTCGGTCCCAAGTGTCGGATCACATGTAGCGTGAACGCCAGATCACGGTTTCGGAAACGAGATCCGACGTCGAGCGGAGTGCCGTCGGGATCGAGGTAGAGCTCCTTGGTCGACTTGATGTCGTCGAAGTAATCGACGTTCGGGGTCGTTTGGTCGACAAAAGTCTGATCGACGATGAACCCTTTCTGTGCCACGCCGGTGGCGGGCTTCAACACTTGCGCCAATGACATCGTCCCGTAGCGTTTCAGGGCCTTATTCCAACCGCGCACCGTTCCGGGAACGCCGGCGGACAGCCCGCTGTAGCGCGCGTCGTTGAAGGGCAAAGGGACCCCATTCTCGATGAACGAGCTCGGAGCCATCGCGGCCGGGGAGAGTTCGCGGTGGTCGATCGTGGTGACCACCTTGCCGTTCTCGTCGTAGATGACCATGAAGCCGCCGCCACCGATTCCGCACGAGAAGGGTTCGGTGACTCCCAAGACGCCGGCGGCGGCGACCGCGGCGTCGACGGCGTTGCCGCCTCTGCGCAAGATGCGCATACCCGCGCGCGAGGCTTTGTGGTCGACCGTCGCTACCGCACCGCCCGTTCCCGTTGCGGTGGGCTCCTTCTCGGCCGCGACCGCCGGAGTAAAGCCGGCCGACCCGACCAACATGCAGATCGCTGCCATAACGAAATTCTTGAAGCCGCGCCCCCTCATTACCGCTCCTTCCACCGCAGGAATTCGAGTCCTCGAGCCTACCGGCTGACCGATCGCCGAAGGGTCAGGGACTGAACGGATACGGACCTTCGTTTCCGCGCCGCTGGTTGCGGAGAAAGCGCTCGACCTCGTCGCCGATGTTGTCGGCTCCCGGAACTTGCTCCTCGCCGACGAGGCCCTCGAGTCGCTCCAGATAAGCGGTTGCCTCGGGATTGTCCGAGAAGACCTTGGAGAGGGCCTCCATCTGGGTGGCGGCCTCCTCCTCGAGCGAGCCCGCTCCGATGTTTACGCTGAGGTGTGCCTCGACCTTTCGGACGAGGGCGATCGCTCCGGCCGCAAACGGCGTTGCGTAATGGGGCACTTGGGCCCAGAAGCCGACGGCCGGGATGCCGTTCTCGGACAGGGTCCACTCGACCAGGCTTACCGCCGCCGCGGGGACGCGCAACAGCCCCTGAATCGGCGGTGCCCCCCGCATCTGCTCTTGCGTGGCCCCGGTCATCATCACCGGGGTGGGCGCGGTGTGGGGAAGTGCAGACGGAATCGCTCCGAGGCTTATGTGCTCCACGATTCCCAGTCGTAGCGCGAGCTCGAGGGCGTCGTCGGCGAATTGCCGCCAGCGAAAGTCCGGTTCCGGTCCGCTCAGAACGAACAGGTCCCGCTCACCCAGATTGCGTCTGGTCACCCTCATCTCCGGCCACGTGAACGACTTCGGGGTTCCGTCGACGATGTCGAGGGCCGGTCGGTGATTGCGGTAGTCGTAAATGGAATCCGAGTCGAAGGTGGCAACGACGTCGCCGCCGTCGGCTATCCGCCGGGCGGCAATCGATCCGGCCTGGCCGGCGTCCACCCAGTCCTCGAACGACACGATCAGCGCGGGAGCAGTGACGTCGGCGGTGTCACCGGTCAGCTCGAAGGGCGTCATGGAAACAGCCTACTCATGTTCGATCGACCCGCCGCCGACGTTTGCTTGCCTTCCTTAAATACGTAGACGCATCCCCCTTGTAGAGGACTTGTCCGCCCTGTTTACTTGGCGCTCACCACAGAAGGGAGTTGTCAAATGCGTTCACAGCGAGTGGGAATTCTGGCTCTTTGCCTATCGGTGTTGGTAGTGGCGGGTTGTGCCGACTCCGGCGGAGGCGATGAGCCCCAGGCCGACGAAACCACACCGCAGGAGACGCTTTACGGAACGGCCGATCTCGGGCAAATGGTCCTGCCCGAGACCGAGGGTCCCGAGGGCCTAGACATCGATCCAAACACCTCCGGCCCCGTCTCGATCTTCGGTTACGTACCCGACGAAGCTCGCGTCGCGACGGCCGAAGAGAATGGTTTCCAGCTCGGTTTCTCCAACGAATGGCTCGCCCCGGCCCCCAGCCCGACCGAGCCGGCCGAGCCCACGGGCGATTTGAAAGCAACGAGGTTCATCTCCGACGTCGGCATCTTCGAGACTTCGGACGGGGCCTCCGAAACTCTGGCCTTCTTTAAGGAAAACGGAAACCCCGAGGCCTCGGATCGCGAGGTCGAAGACGTTGCCGATCTAGGCGAAGAGGCGTACACGTCGAAAACAACCTTCCAGGACCCGGGCCAGCCGCCGGCCTACAACTTCGCCTACCAGTGGCGAGTCAAGAACGCGCTTGGTCTGATGATCGTCTCGACAACGAAGGACACGACCGAGGGCGGACCCAGCGAGGAAGACATGCTCGCTCAGGCCCAAGAACTCGCCGCCGTGATGGAAGAAACCGAGCCCACCGGCGAGGCGATGGAACTGCCACCCGAGCCGACGCCCGGCGAGGTGATCTTCGAAGACGACTTCTCCGACGAGAACGTCGGCTGGACCCTCGGAAGTTTCCCGGGAGAACCGGCAGGATCCACCACCGAGTACGCCGACGGCCAGCTTCGAATGACCGTGGACAAGACCACCGGCGGAGGTCGCTTCAACGACACCGGCGAGCTCGGGAAGGACCTCGCCGATCTCACCGACACGATCATTCAGGTCGACGCGGAAAGCGTCGACGGTCAGGACGACTCCGGTTGGGGTCTCGTGTGCAGGGAGCAAAAAAACAAGACGTTCTATGCCTTCATCGTGCAGGGCAGCGGCCGGATCCATGTGGTCAAGGGAATCTCTCCCAACGAGCCGTTCGCGTTCTTCCTGAGCACCTCCACGAACGACGAGCTCGCTCAGACGCTTAGCGAGCCACACACGCTGCGCGCTGATTGCGTCGGCGACGACATCACCCGTTTGACGCTCTACATAAACGACGAAAAGGTTGCCGAGGGATTCGACGACGACCCGTTCCCGAGCGGAGCCGCCGGGCTGTGGGCCGAGACCGCTGCGGGAGCCGGAGCCGAGATCCTGTACGACAACTTCTCGGTGACGGAAGCGGTGCTCGCCGAGTAGGTATCGCCACCAAAAGGCCCCCCTCAACCAGGGGGGCTTTTTTTTCATTCAAATGGAACGGCACTTCGTCGCAAGCCGGCTCTAGGCTTGGACCGTGGACAAAGAACTCATCCTGCGGGGGTTGAACGACCGGCAAAAAGTGGCCGTCGAGGCGGTGAGAGGACCGGTCTGCATCCTGGCCGGGGCGGGTTCGGGAAAAACCACCACGATCACGCGCCGGATCGCGAACCAGGTGATCTCCGGCTCCTTCCAGCCGGGCGAGATCCTTGCGGTCACCTTCACGGACAAGGCCGCGGGGGCCCTGCGTGCGCGACTGCACGGCCTGGGGGTAGAGGGGGTCCGCGCCCGGACCTTTCACTCCGCGGCCCTCGCTCAGCTCAGCAACCTCGCCACCGAGCCACCGGGAACCGTTCTCCCCTCGAAAGCCGTTGCTCTGCGGCAAATCGGAAACACCCTTCCCAAGCCGTATCGGTTCCGAGCCGCCGGCGATCTCGCGACCGAGATCGAATGGGCGAAGAACCGACGCCTTTCGCCCGACGATTACGCCGACTCACTCGACGGGCATGAACCGCCCATCCCCGTCGATCTGATGTCGTCGG
>JALZEI010000031.1 GCA_030862115.1 Actinomycetota bacterium | reverse complement strand
TGACCAACCGTGGCAAAGGTGCGAAAAGAGCGAAGGTTCAGATGTAGAGGCGCGAGATGCGTTTCTGCAAACGGAAACGACAGGCTCGACTGGGGGCCGAGAGGAGGGGGCATGGGCGCCCACCGTTGGTGTTCGCCGGCTCTCACCTCGACGACCTGCCCGTTCACCCTCCACGGTGCGCTCGACAACAGGATTCCGATTCCCGATTTGACCGTTCCCGACGAGCCGTTCGAAGGCAGGGCGTAGGTAAGCACGAGTTCCGGATCTTCCATTCCCTCGACGGCGAGCGTTACCGCCACGTCCGCCGGCACCTCGTCGAAACCGAGCGCCGGTGCCATCGCGATGCCCGCCTCCTCGGCGGCGCGCCCCCGCGTGTCGATGAGATCGCGGATGAAAGTTCCTTCGCCCGTCGAGTCGACGTAGTGGACACCGGCGCGAAAGGCCGCCTCGACCGCCGTCTCTCCTAACTCCGCGAAGGGCCCGACACACGTGATCAATGCGCGGGTTCCTTCGAGCGCGCGCACGAGAGCGTCGGTGTCTCCCACGGCCGCCACGTGTATCTCGGGGTCGCCCGTCTCACCGGCCAGTGCTTCGAGCTTGGAGCGGTCGCGACCGGCGATTGCAAAGCTGGCCCCACGACGGGCAAGTGTTCGAGCGGTCAGCTTGCCCGTGTAGCCGGTGGCACCAAACAGCAGGATGTCGGGCATCGCTGAAGACTAACGGCTAGAGCCATCCCGGCCCCCGCGGCGCGTCTGTTAGTACCTGCGGATGAGCACGGTCGTTCATCTCGTGAGACACGGCGAGGTAGAGAACCCGAAGGGCCTCATCTACGGACGCCTGCCCGGTTACCACCTCTCCGAGGTGGGGCAGCGCCAGGCGGAACAGTCCGCCGAACATCTGAAAGACGCCGACCTGGCGCTCGTCTGGACCAGCCCCCTGGAGCGCGCCCAGGAGACCGCCGCGGCCATAGCTGCCCCCCACGCTCTCGAGGTGGGAATGGACGAGAGACTGCTCGAAAGCGAGACGACGCTCGAAGGACTGACGCGCAACGCCTCGCATTTCCTGAGGTCTCCGTTGAAGTGGTGGCACTTCCGCAACCCGATGGCCCCCTCGTGGGGGGAGCCGTTCAAACACATCCGAGCGCGCATGGTCGAGGTCATCAAGGAGGCGACGGATCAAGCGGAGGGCCGGGAGGCGGTGCTCGTGTCCCATCAGACGCCCGTGTTGGTTGCCCGCCTGAGCCTCACGAGGCGCCGGCAGCCCCCCTGGTTGGGGATAACGCCGTGCCAGACCGGGTCCATAACAACGTTGACCATCGATGACAAGGGAGCGGTGGTCACGGCGTACTTCAGCCCGCCGGGCTGAGAGACCGCTACGGACCCTGGACGGACTCCTCCTCGGACTCCTCCGGATCGGCCGCCTCCAGAAGCGACGACGAACACACCGGGCACACCGGCGTGTCGTCTTCCTCGACGTAGACCGTGCGCTGGCACGTCGTGCAGAAAGCGGTGATGGCCATGGCGAGACGGTAGCCTGCTTTGGTCTATAGAGCAACGGGAGGGTCATTTGTCGTACGTAGTGATCAACGCCATCAACGTTCCCGCCGAGCGACGCCACCAGATCGAGGAGCGCTTTGCCAACCGCGCCGGCGAGGTTGCCAAGGCCGAGGGATTCGAGGGCTTCGAGTTGCTACGCCCGGCCAACGAGGGAGCCGGCGACGACTACTTCGTGTACACGCGCTGGGACTCGAAGAGCTCGTTCGAGAAATGGTTGAACAGCGACGCGTTCACTAAAGGACATGCCCAGCATGCGGAGGGCGGACCGGTCGCCACCGGCTCGCACGTCCTGGCCTACGAGGTCGTACAGCGCGAAGAGGCTTGAGGGGTCCCGCAAAGAGTGGGCTCTTACGACGCCGTCGTTGTCGGAGCGGGCCATAACGGGCTGACCTGCGCCGCGTACCTGGCCCGCTCGGGTCTGAAGGTGATCGTCGTCGAGGCCACCGATCGAATCGGCGGCGCCTGCGTGACCGAGGAGCTCTTCCCCGGCTTTCGGATCTCGACGGCCTCCTACTCGCTGTCGCTTCTGCTGCCCGAGATCGTGCGGGACCTCGGTCTCAAGCTGGACGTCCGGCTGAAGGACCCGGTGGCCTTTGCGCCCCGCGAGGGCGGGGGCGGGCTCCTGTTGTGGCACGACAAGACGAGAGCCGCGAGGGCCGTCGCGGAGCTGTCCCAGAAGGACGGGGAGGCCTATCTGGAGTTCGACGAGCTCTTCAACGAGGCCGCCCGCAGGTTCATGCCGTTTCTCTCCTATCCGGCAACCCGCAAGCAGGTGCGGCGGGCCTTTCGCGCGTCGCAGGTGGAGAACCTCTTCGCCAAGACCGTCGATGGATCCATCGCCGAACTGTGCGAGGACTACTTCGAGACCGACCTGATGCAGGGCCTTATGTCGTCGCAGGGAATCATCGGGAGCGCCGCCGGCCCCCGCACGCCGGGCTCCTCTTACATCTTTTTGCATCACGCATTCGGCGAGGCCGCGGGAAGCCTCGGCTCCTGGGGTTTCGTGCGCGGGGGCATGGGTGCCATCACGCAGGAACTAGCGCGCGTCGTTCGCGAGGCGGGGGGAGAGATACGAACCGAATCGCCCGTGCGCGAGATCAAGCTCGAGGGCAAGCGCATGACCGCGGGCGTGGTGTTGGAATCGGGCGAGGAGATCGATGCACCGACGGTTTGCTCGAACGCGGATCCGAAGCGAACCGCCGCGTTGGTCCCCGATGGTGTCTTACCTCCGGAGTTCGTGGAGGACATCGGGCTCATTCCATCGGAGGGAACCGTCGTCAAAGTTAACTGCGCGCTTTCGAGCCTTCCACGGTTCGCCGGGATGGAGTCCACCAACGGCCCCGGCCCGGAACATCTCGGGACGATCACGGTCGCACCTTCGATTGACTACCTCGAACGAGCTTGTCGCGCGGCGGCCGAAGGTCGACCTGCCGACGAGATGTTCTGCGAGGCATGGATCCAGACCGCATCGGAGCCGGAGCTCGCTCCGAACGGCAAGCACACCTTGTCGATCTTTGCCCAGTACGCCCCGTATTCCCTTGCGGAGGGCACCTGGGACGAACGCCGCGACGAGATCGGAGACCTGGTGCTGGCGACTCTCGAGCGTTACGCCCCCGGTCTCACAGACCTCGTGGAAGACCGCTTGGTGCTCGGCCCGCCCGACCTGGAACGACGTTTCGGGCTGTCGGGAGGCAACATCTTCCACGGCGAGATCCTCCCGGACTGGCTCTTCGAAAAGCGCCCCGCGCACGGATGGCATCGCCATCGCTGGCCCCTGCTCGGTCTGTACCTATGTGGCTCCGGAGCGCATCCCGGCGGGGGCGTGTGCGGAGCGCCGGGGCGAAACGCGGCCCGCGCGGTGATCGAGGACGCGGTCGCATCCGGCGGGGGTATGGGGGCGTAGCGAAGCTTGCGGCGGGGAGCCCGAAATCACAACGCGCTCGACAAGGGGTCGTGTCCTGCGGCCACTCAAGAGCGCTCGTCGGGTCGAAGTCCCGACGGAAAGAAAGGGAGCGTGGGGGCGTAAGCGAAGTCGGCAGCGGAGCGTAAGGGGGTTTGAGCGCTCCGGCGTCGGGTAACCCATCCCTTACCAACTCAAGCACGCCGACGCGGGTGCAACTAGCTCGCCAGGAGGTGAATGATGGGCATAGGTGTGAGCCTTCTTCTTCTTGCGGTAGGCGCCATCTGCTACTGGGCCCTCGACTTCGACATCTCGGGAATCGACATCGACGCGGTCGGGGTCATCCTCATGGTGATCGGAGCGATCGGGCTCGTCCTGTCGCTGCTGTTCTGGAGCAGCTTCTCGCCCTACAACAGACGCCGCGACGTCGTCGTGCGCGACCGGGACGTCGTATAGGGGAATAAGGACAAAGAAAAGGGGGCCGGTCCCATAAGTGATCTCTAAGTTCTTGAACCTGGCTTTGAATCATCGGACGCGAAAGGGGGCCGGGTTCTCCCGGCCCCCTTGTTATCGGACTTCCTCCGGCTACTTCTCGTGCGTCAGTAGATTTTTCATGACCTGGTAACCGGAGTAGGTGAGTGCGTAGTTGTTAAGCCCGAACGGGTGATCGAAGTCGTTGCTCGGATCGGGTAGGAGAGCGCCCGCCCAACGAACGAACCCTTTTCCTACCTTGACCTGGCCGAGAGAGACGTTCTGGAAGTTGCCGGTCGTCCCCACCGGAGCGGGTTCGCCCTTGGCCTCCGACAAGCTCGACTCCGTCACGTACCAGACTGGCGAGGTGAGGTTGTCGTTATCGTTCGCGTCCTGTATGGAGTAACCGATCGGCACGGGCTCGTAGGTCTGGTGCCTGTGGTTCTCGTCGCCCTCAATGGAGTCATGTTCCTCCTGGCCACCTTCCGCGGCGCCGGGCTGGTTGACGTCTTTTGCCAAACCGGAGGGATGGTCGTAGGTTCCGCCCTCTTCCTCCGCAGACGTCTCGAAGTTTATGTAGCCGGCGTACGCCTTGAGCGAGCTGATGCCACCGTTCACGATGCCCATCTTGTCGAGCATGCCCACGGCCTGGTCGGTCAGCACCAGGTTTCCGCCGTCCTGTACCCAGCCCTTCAGCTTGTTGGCCAGCTCGTCGTAGACGCGGTTGGTGATGACGATCGAGTCGTAGCGATTCTTCCAGGAGTTGGTGGTTCTGATGTCACCGACGGTGATCGGTTCGAGGCCGGGCTTGGCGAACTTCTTGAGGTCTTTCCAGAAGTTCATCGTCGTGACCTTGTAACCGATCTGACCGGGGTCGGGCCATCCCTTTTCCTTGGTGAAGTCGATGTCCATGTCGAACGCACCAGCCAGTCGTCGCTCGTTTCCGGTGAGCATCACCCTCCAGCGTCCGGGCGTTGGGAGGTTTGCATGAAGGGCCTTACCCGTCGCGCTGTAAACGGGGGTGCTGCCGCTCTGGAGGAAATACGAGTTGATTGTTTCCCACTCACCTTCATTGCCCTCGTCGTTTTTTCCAATCTGTCTTTGGAGAAACGCGTCGGTGAGTTCGCACGCCGGGCTCGCCGGTGAGGTGGCGCAGGTGAGGCTCACGGCGATGCCCCCGTTGTACACCTTTTGCTTGGGACTCTTCACGTCGAACTCGTACGTGTAGCTGTTGTGCTCCGCCAACGGCTCGTCGAGGATGTCTTCCTGAGGGGGCAGTTTCGTAAACTTCGGTGGATGCACAAGGCGATCCGTCTTCGCCGAAATCCGTCCGGGATTCTTGACGTAGGCAACGCGACCCTTCGTATCGAACGTAGTGTCCTCGCCGATCAAAGAAAAGTTGATCATTCCGTAAATAAGCGACTTGTTTCCGTCGACGTGGAGCTGCTCGATATCGGGGTCGAAGCAAGTCCCGACGCCGCAGTTCGCGAGGTGCGAGGCCGACATCTCGTTGTCGATTCCGTCGGCGTTCAAGCCGATGGGGTTGTTGATCCAGTCCCCGATTCCACCGGTGATCGTGTAGTCGATCGTGTCCCACACCGTCCCCCACTGCACGCCGTAGATGCCGGGATCGCTCTCCGGAGCCTCGTTGGGTTTGATCAGCGGGGAGTAACCGAGTCGGTTCTCCGCATCGAGGTAAGCCTCCTTGACGAGCTGAACGATTCGTTGGTTCTTGGCGTAGTCGTGTTCGCCGGCTCCCAGCAAGGTGAACGAGAAGGCGCGGTCTATTAATTGCCCGTGAAGATCGATTCCCCCGGCCCACTTTGCGTTTCCGTTTTTATCCTTCGGACCCAGCTTTGGAAGTATCTTGCTGAACGCCTTGGTCTCGGGTTCGGAGGCCGGCGTGTAGGGGCGGAAGGTGAAACCACTCGTGGGCCAGTCGCGGTTCAGGTCCACGCCGTTGCCGTTGTAGCGCTGGTAGTAACTCGATCCGGGAACGCGGTCGCGAAAGCGGTCTCCTCGCAGCCAACCGTCCGGGTTCGGGAAGATGAAAACCACGACGGCTTTCTTGAGCGCGTCGCCGGTGCTCAGCGACTTGTTTGGACTCGCCTCGAGAAGGGGGTAGGGCTTACCCTCGGTCTCCCCAGTGACCTCTCCCTCACAGTCCACGTAATCGGCGTGTGCCTCGACCTTTTCGGCGCCGAGGTTCTCGCAGGCCCCCCAGGTGGCAAGGTCCTCCGCTGCTCTAACGCTTCCCTCGGCTCCCGCGCGCTCGATCCCGTGAATCGAGGAGGGGAACACGAACCACTTCCGATCTTTTAGAGGAATGTTCGAGGTCTCGTCGGTGACGCGGAACATGTGGATCCGGCGCTTCTCTCGCGTGATCGTGTTTCCCTGGTCGTCGAAGGTCACGGGGAGTCCTGCCGACTTAAAGGCCGGGCAACTGCCGTTACCGTCCCCCAAAGCGGGTTTGCCGCTGCATTTGAAGTCTTTGTTTAGCGTGTAGTACTGGGTGAACTTCGGAAAGGTCTCTTGGAGGAATTTGAATCCCCGGGTCATCTCCTCGTACTGAAGGAAGTCAAAGGCGCAGGTATTGCCCTTTGCGTAGGGAGAGATCGGGCCGTCGAAGCCGGCAACTTCCGGCTGCACCACCCCACAACCGTGAGGATCCGGGAAGATCCTGCCGTTGATGAGGTAGGTCTCCGCGCTCGTAGAGATCGGGGTGGCCTTGGCTTTCTGAACTGGGGTCCCCAGAGACAGTGCCACCAGGGTGGAAAGGACGGCCGTGGCTACCAGCCCGGCCATTATGCGTCGCATCATTGATCCCCCTTTGGAGATGGGCCCATTCATATAGAGATTCGCCGTTTTATCCCGATTTCCCTCGGGACCTCGATATCCGTTTTATTTCTCAGGCCGGGCCTAGGCTTAGGTCATGGACGGGATGCAAGTCATCGATTCCGAGAATCATCTCACCGGCGATCCCTGCCCGAGCTGTGGGGCCGAGATCTTTCTTGTCCCCACGGGGACCAGCTCGCAGGCCGAGTGCGAGTGCGCCCAGGCCCTGGTCCTCGCTTAAACGGCCCACGTTCCCACTTCTCGCTTAAACGGCCCACGTTCCCGTTTCTCGCCGGGCGGTACTGGAGTCGGTTGCTTCGACCTGATTTACCGCTCGGGCTTTCCTACCACCCCCTCATCGCCTGTGATCCAGGCAATCACCGCCGAGTAGTCGAGCTCGCCGAGCCCACCCTCCGCGGCCCGCTCGAACCAGGCCTTCGCGGCCGCTGCTACCAAGAGCTCGGCGTGGTGATCTCGGCCGGTCTGGGTCACCAGCTCCAGGTCCTTCCGGGCTAAGGCCAGCTTGAAGTTGGCGGGGTAGTCCACCTCGGCGATGTTGTCTCTCTTGCGGGCCACCGTCGCACCCAGCGGGGAGCCGGCCAGGACGTCGAGGGCGGTCTCTTGGTCGAGGCCCAACGACGCCGCTAACGACAGGGCCTCGCCCAGCGCGGTCATGGCCGCCCCGAGAGTCGAGTTGACGACAATCTTCATCGCCGCGCCGGCCCCCGGCCCGCCCACGCGCTGTGGATCGCCCATGGTCTTCAAAAGAGGCTCCACGCGGCCGAATGTCGGCTCGTCGGCTCCGACGAAGATCTTGAGTTCGCCGTCGGTGGCCTGCGGAACGCTGCCGAGAACCGGCGCGTCGATTACGACCGTGTCGTGAAGCCGGTCGCGGACTCCTTTTATTACAGCCGGTCCCACGGTCGACATCTCGACGAGAAATGTCTCCGGCGCGAGAGCCTCGGCGATGCCGTCGTCACCGAACACGACTTGTTCGAGGGCCGCGCCGTCCGCCAGCATGGTGATCACGGCATCCGCACCAGTCGCCACACCAGATGGTGACGCGGCGATCTTCGCACCCTCGTTTTCGAGCGCCCGGGCTTTTTCCGTCGTGCGATTCCACACGGTCAGGTCGTGGCCGGCGCGCAGGACGCGCCGCGCCATCGGCGCTCCCATCATGCCTAGCCCGCAGAAACCAATCTTCAAGGGCGACGACATTCGTGCACTCGCATGTTCGGTAACCCTATCTAGGCTCTGGCGTGCGCGGCGACGAGATGGACGATGCGATCTTCGATCTTTATTGCCTCGGATTTCGGGATACCTCGGGACAGGATCGCGAAGCGTGCCCACGCCTTCGACCTCTCCAGCCAGATCCATCCGGCGAGAGCCGACACGTCGATAAGCGTTCCCGTCTTCGCGCGGATTCTTATATTTGCCAGCCGATCTTTGAGCGTGCCTTCGCCCGCTCCCGCCAGGCCGTGTCGCAGCCGCGCGAACCAGGGCTCTTTTTCGACGCGCGCAAGAAGACGCACGATCCCCCGCGGACTGACTCGGTTGTCATAGGAGAGACCGGACGCGTCGTGGGCTTCCAGTTCGACGCCTCGCCGCCGCGCATACCTCTCTATCGCGCGCGCTCCCTTCGCGATCGTTCCTGGAGGTCCGGCGGTTTCAACAGCCAATCTCTTGGCGAGAACCTCCGCAAAGAAGTTGTTCGACTGCCTGTTCATGAAACGGGCCAGGATCCAGAGAGGTCGAGAGCGCACGTTCGTCAATTTGTTCAGCCCCTTGGGCGGCGCGCCGGTTCCGGGTGCGCCGGATACCGCGATGCCCGCTTTCTGCAGGAGTTTACGGAGCGACTCGGCAACGAGCTTCTCCGGCTTTTTGGTGTACTGCCGTTTGTGCACGTTCCCGTTCAACGTCAGCGCCGACGGAAGACCGACGTGGCTGATGGGGAAGTAGCTTTTCCACCCGGGAGCGAACCAATCGTGTTTGAAAGGGAGGCGTGCCGCACGCACGCCTCCGGCGACGGTCGTGATCCCCATGCGTTTGAGCCGCGTGACGAGCGAGCCGAGGTTCGTCGCCCCGAACGCGAGTGTGTTTCGCCACGCCGGTTTGTGGCCGAGCGTCGGATCCCCCGAGCCGACGATCCACAGATCCCCTTCGACCGTCGCGCCCTTTCTGTCGCGCGCGGCAAGGCTCGTCGTGAGCCGGGCCTGCGGGCCCATGGTGTCGAAGAGAGCCATCGTGAACAGAAGCTTTTGGACCGAAGCCGGGGGCCGGCGGTTGCGCGCGCCATCCGAGTACAGCGTTGCGCCGTCGACTCCCACGACCAGGTCCATCGGTCGCCCTTCGATCGCTTTGTCGATCTGGTGCTTCCACCACTCGCGTGGGGGCTCGGGGGCCGGCGACACGAGCGGCGCGGGCTCAGACGTTGGTGTGATCGATGCCTGCGACAGGACCCGGTCGTCTTTGTTGCGGCGGTGTCCGCCCTTACGTTTGGGGATCGCGTTGTGTCCGTCGGGCGCGGTACAGCCAAGCAGCAGCAACGCACAGAGGAGCCCGGCCATCCATCGCACCGTTCCACTCTGAGCCACGAGCACTCGCATATCAAATTGGACTAGGCGGCAGCACCCTTCGTTCGCTGCTCCGTCACGACGTCGGCATCGGATCGCTTATCGCACCCGGCCGTGGCTCCCGGGCCTCCAATTCGGATCCGGTTGGAACCGCGTTGGGCCGCCGCCGCCCTGCCCAGCCGGTACCGTCGTCGAACAGCGTTGGGCCGCCGCCGCCCTGCCCAGCCGGTGCCGTCGTCGAACAGCGTTGGGCCGCCGCCGCCGCCCTGCCCAGCCGGTGCCGTCGTCGAACACGTTCTGCCTCCGCGCCTGCCTAGCCGGCGTCGTCGTCGCACACGTTCTGCCTCCGCGCCTGCCCAGCCGGTGCCGTCGTCGAACAGCGTTCGGCCTCCGCGCCTGTCTGGACGGCGCCGTCGTCCAATGAGTTCGGCCTCCTCGCCCGCCTAGCCGGCGTCGTCGTCGCACACGTTCTGCCTCCGCGCCCGCCTAGCCGGCGTCGTCGTCGAACAGCGCTCGGCGCCCGCGCCCGCCTAGCCGGCGTCGTCGTCGAACCCGTTCGGCCTCCGCGCCCGCCTAGCCGGCGTCGTCGTCGAACCCGTTCGGCCTCCGCGCCCGCCTAGCCGGCGTCGTCGTCGAACAGCGTCGGGTCCGAGGAGAACAGCTTGAGCTGTTTGGGGTTCTTGGTGCGTCGCGGCCGGTCAATGGCGGCGGCCAGGCGGTGGTAGCCCTGCTCGCGGGCGAGCTGCAACGCCCTTCTTTTCGCCGCGGCCTTCTCCGAATCCCGCCGTCTTTCGGCGGCTCTGATGGCCTCTTCGATGAGCTCTGATTCCCAATCCGGCAGCTGTGGCTGCTTGGGTCTAGAGGAGCGACGCATTGCGACCTCTAACCCTCAACGTCCCGGCGGTACGGCCATGTACCCGTTGCATGTGGGCCTCCCTGGGCTCCTTCGTCGGTAGCGCCCTCTTGGGGCGGGGGCTGAGTATGGGACAGCCCCGCCGTCGGGGGCCGGATTTCTGTTGAATTACATTGCCGTAGTACGTAACGCAGGCGGGGAAGTCCCGTTAGCCTGTGGATTGAGGAGAGGTCGACTTTCCGAAGGGAGAAATAAAACATGAGTTCACGCAGGCTGCGGGCCCTGGGCATTGTTGCCATGGCCGCTGCCATGTTCCTAGCCCTGACCGTGCCGTCCCTAGGTGACACCTATTTAATCAGAGCGAGATCAGACAGCTGGCGTCCTAGTGAGCGCCACATCTTCAAAGGCGACAAGGTGAGGTGGAAGAACGTGAGTAACCGTGACCACAACGTTAGAGGTTACCGAGGCTGGGACTTCAGGCACGGACTGAAAGAGGGCACCGCGTTCACAAAGCAATTCAACAACGCAGGCACGTTCTACTTCCGCTGCAGCATTCACTCTGACTTGGACAACGGGGTATGCAGTGGGATGTGTGGCTTCGTCCGAGTCCATTAGGTAAATAGGTCCAAAAGGGGGAGCCTCCGGGCCCCCTTTTTTCGTGCAGCGTTGATCCACGAGCCTCCCACCTTCCAAACCAAACCCGCAGCAAGGGGGCCGAGTGGTGTGCATCACAGCCCGAGCCTCGCCCTTTCGGCTTCATTGCCTAATGGACTTCGATATTTTGCGTTCATTGCTCGATCGTGCCCGGTAGGCGGGCGGCAGCCGGCAATGAACGACCGGTTTGCGATTACAGGGCGTTGTCACTGCGACAACATGGGGTCGTTACTCGAGCCCAGCTCCTTCAAGGGGGAATGTCGTCCTCTGCCATAGGCAGAAAGGTCGCATCCGGGGAGCTGATACGCATCCGCCTTCGCATTTACCTCGTCGGGGGATGCCCCCTCTCCTGGGAGGCTCGGCTCACCGCTGCCTCACTGGCTTACGACCCACCGGCCGCTATCTCGCATCGCTCGGCTGCTGCTGTGTGGGGCTTTGAGACTTTCGAACCCGGGCCGGTGGAGGTGACGACAGAGCGACCGCTCCGCGACGTCGGAGGAGTTGCACATCGATCGAAGACTTTGCTGCCTGCTCAGGTAACCCACCACCGAGGTTTCTTTTTGACAACACCGAGTCAAACCCTCATCGAACTCGGTGCAGTCACCTCGCCCGAGCGAGTCGCGGCTGCACTGGATTCTGCGCTTCTGCAAGGTCTTACATCGCTTCCGTATCTGTCCAAACACCTAGATCGATTCGGGGGCCGGGGGAGACCCGGCACCGGGCTGCTCCGGCGGCTGATTGAGGAGCGCCAGAAAGGAAGTCGTACGGAGAGCGAGCTGGAACGCGTTTTCGACCGAAATGTGGTGCGGCCGGGCGCACTGCCCCGTCCCCTCTTTCAGTACCGAATCTTCGACGGTGAGGAATTCATCGCGCGTCGTGACTTCGTTTACCTCTACGAAATGGTGGCGATCGAGGTGGACGGATGGCGGTTTCACGCAGGCCTAGAGGCCTGGCAGCGAGACCTCGCGACCGACAACCGTCTCATCGCGCTGGGCTGGGTTGTTCTTCGTTTTACGTGGGACGACGTCACCAAGCGCCCTGATCAGGTCATTCGAAGGATCCGCCAGGTACTTGAACAGCGAGGACAGGCGACGCTCGAACAGGGGAACCGCCGGATATAGGGCCACACCGGTGAACCTTGTCCGCTGGTGCCCGGATACCGGGCACCAGCACGCAATGAAGCCGCACGGCGAGGTTCAATTGTGGTGCAGGCCGCTCGGCCCCCTCGCTGCCGGTTTTGGTTTGAGGCCGACGCCGGAGCAACTCGGCTCCTTCGCTGCCGGGTTTGGTTTGAGGATCGACGCTGGAGCAACCCGGCCCCCCGACCTAGCAGGACACCCGGCCCCCCGACATATCGAGAGCCCCGGTCCCCTTCGCTGCCCAGTTGTGGGTCTGGGTTAGTTCTTTTCGACCACGATCTTGCCGCACATGCCCCTGCACGGGCTGCCGGGAGCCTTGGTCGAGTGGAGCGAGCAGCGGTACTTGTACACGGCCGGCTCTTTGAAGCGCTTTCTGGTGGTCTCGCCGGGCTCCAGCATCGTGTTCTTATCCCACGGCCCCCGGTAGGCGACGACGTTGTGCTTTTTACTCGTGGGATTGCTCCAGACGATCTTGTCGCCGACGTCGATAACACGAGAGTCGGGGCGCCACTCGCCCTTACGGGCTTTGACGTCGAAGCTCTGACCGAGAGAGGCGCTGGGAAGAAGTAATGATGCGGTCAGCACACCGGTGATTAACGCTTTTGTTCGCAAGCCCGTCCCCTTCTTTACCTAGCCTCCGGTCGAACTTCGAACACGTTTCTGTTTCGCCCGAACTCGAAGCCCTGCTCGGTGTTGCCCCCGAGATCGCGCGCTCGGGAGTAGATCGTGTAGGACTTCACCTTCGTACCCATGCTGGGAACCAAACCGTCGGGGTTCCTGACGAAGTGCAATAGCTCTCCGTTGTCCTTGGGGGGATAGAGCTTCGGGTTTGACCTCATTCCTACCCAGGTGAGGTCCCGACAGGGACCGGCGACCCAATCCACCTTCGTCCACCACTTGCAGCGTCCCGACCTCAGCTTCTTCTTCAGGGCCATCTGCACGGTGTCGAGGCCCGTGCCCCCATCGTTGTCCTTCGCGTACACGTGGTACTCGAACACCTTCCAAAA
>JALZEI010000019.1 GCA_030862115.1 Actinomycetota bacterium | reverse complement strand
AGGCCTACGGTCGACGCATCTCGCACGACGTGAAGCTCGCGCATTACCTTGCGGATCGGGTTCGCGAACACCCCGATTTCGAGCTCAGTGCGCCGGTGGAACTTTCGATCTGTTGCTTTCGCTACGTTCCCCGAGACCTACCGGATGCGGAGCTGCGCGAGAAATACCTCAACGACCTCAACGAACGGCTGATGGCCGAGGCCCAAATGGACGGTCGCGTCTACTACTCGAACGCGGTGCTCGACGATCGCTTCGTTCTTCGTTGTTGCATAGTGAACTTTCGAACTGAGGCGGAGCATCTCGATCTAGTTCTCGAGGTGACGAGTGAGCTGGGGAAGAAATTGGATGCCGAGATGCGTCCGGAAATATTGCGCTCGTCTTAGCGGTCGCTCCGGACGGCCCCCTCGTCGGGTGGGCCCGACGCCGGTCTTTTCACTATCAAGATGACGTTTCTGTCGTCGCGCCCTCCTCGCGCGCCGCGGCTCGCCTGGTAGTCGTTGTAGGCGAGCTCTCGTCCGATTGCGGCCAGCTTCAGGACTTGCTCTCCGGCCTGTCCCTTGTCGAACGACGTATCTCGTCCCAGCCCGGGGTTCGGCGGACCGGCGTGATCGAGCATCGTCAGAACTAAGGATATGGTGGTGCCGTCTCCGTTGTCGACGAGCTCGATCATGCGCGACTGCTGCGGCCAATCGATGTGGGCCGCGGTCGTGATGTGCCAGAAATCGCCGGGACCGGCCCCCGTCGATATGGGCGGTTGGCCGGGTGCCTGTACTTCGGTCCCCTTACAGGGGTAGTGCAGGACGTGGTTCTCGTGCTCGTGTCCTGCGACGTGCGCGATCACGTTCGGGTTCTCGCAGTAGAGGTCCTCGAGCGTTCTTTCTCCCGAGGGGTTTTGGGGGTTGCTCGGGTTCTCCGGATCGACGCGTTGCCCGTAGTGCAGCGGCTGTTCGCTGACGTCGGTCGAGGGGGACCGCGTTGTGCGAAGTGAATGATGCGAGAAGACCATGACGTACTCGCTCTGAGCCTGGGCCTCTTTTATCTGTGCCTCGAGCCAGCGAAACTGCGCGTCGTCCACGGAGCCCTCGGAGCAGACTGGGATCGGACCGCACTCGTCGGTCACGGTGTCGAGAACGGTGAAGCGCAGACCTTGCCGAGGAGAGAACGAGTAGTAGCCGTCGTTGAAGAAATCGGCGATGGGCGGGCGTCCGTAGGACGTACAAAGGTCGGCTTCGTCGATCGGGAAATCCTCAGATCCGAACGGAGGGCACGCCGCGGGGGCGAACCCGTGTCCCAGCGGAGACCCCGTCGTGAGCATGTGCTGCTGGACCCACCCGCCGCTGCTGCAGGGGGCCGCCGCGCCGCCGCCGTCGATTTCGTCCTTCGCGAGATAACAACGCCGCGGGTCGGGCGGTACGACCGGTACCGCGGGGTCTTCAATCTGTTGACGCTCTTCGTCGGAGATGGTTCCGTCCGAAAGAGCCGCTACCAGCAATTGCAGTTGCGACATGCTCTCCGGCTTGAAGCACCCCGTGGCGATCCCGTGATACGGGGGGTTCGCCGTCTCGCGCGCGGGGACAAACGGGGGTGTTCCCGGGCCAAAGAACGCCTCGGGGCTGTTTCCCTGAATGAGTGCGTCGTGGTTGCCGAACGCCGTGTACCAGGGCATCCCGAGGCCGATCGCCTCGAAGGGGTGGTTGACGGCTTCGAACAGGTTTGGGAAGTCCCGCACCGTGACGTCGCGGCCGGGCGTCTCCGCGAAGTTGTCCTCACGGAAGGGCGAATACCCGTCGCCGTCGCTGCTCTCGCCCGACTCGTCCGGCTCGTAAAAGCCCTGGTCGGAAGATCCCGTCACTCCACCGTCGCGCACCCCGTCGTAGATCGAACCGGGAGTCGCCTCGCACCCCGGTATGGGGATGCCCGTGTTTGGGTCGATTTTGTCCGCGCCGGTCGGCCGCGGCCCGGTGGTGCCGTCGAGGATGTCGATGAACCAGCGCGTTTCGTTGTACTGCTGGGAGTCGGCGTTATCGCCGGTCAGGACGGTCAGCTCGAGCTGCTTGCTCGTCACCGGCGAGGT
>JALZEI010000170.1 GCA_030862115.1 Actinomycetota bacterium | reverse complement strand
GTCGGCACACGCCAGAGATACCCGCGCGCTCTTGGACGCGACCATGGTCTGGTAGGTGATGCAGTTGAGCAGGAACGTTTCCACGATCTGCGCCTCGATCAAGGGAGCCGTAACTCGCACGAGCGGTTCCCGTGCGAAGGCGATCTCGCCCTCGGGGATCCCCGACACGTCGCCGGTGAAACGAAGAGCCCCTAGATGGGTAAGGAAATCCTCGTCGAAGAGTTCCAGACTGCGCAGGTAGTCGATCGCATCGTCGTCGAAGTGAAGGCTCTCCAGGTAGTCGAGAGCCTGATCGAGACCGCACGCAACGAGGAACCTTCGCTCCCGAGGTAGGTTGCGCACGAAGAGGTCGAAAGTCGCCGGCCCCGTTAAGCCGTGCTTGAAATAGCTCGCGGCCATAGTCAACTCGTAGAGATCGGTCAATAAGGCCGCGTTGGCATTCGTTACCCAGGTCATGCTGTGACCCTATCGAGTGGTGGACTCTAGGCGTGCACCGGCGCCTTCGATCTCCTCTAAAGCGCGTTCCCCGTCGCCCGGCTCCAGGTCCACGGCGCGAGTCGCATTTACCAGTACGACCGTCTCGAAGCCCCTCGCGTTCCCGTCGATCGCCGTTTCTTTGACGCAGTAGTCGGTCGCAAGTCCTGCCACGACGATCCTCTTGATCCCCTGCTTCTTCAGCATGGATTCGAGGGCCGTGTCGGATTCGGCTCCGCCTCGTGGATCGCGCACCGTGAAACCGCTGTATCCGTCTTCACCGCCGGACCCTTTGCGAACGACCTCACCCTGCACCTTGAGGTTCGGATGCAGTTCGGCCCCCCATGTGTCGCGCACGCAGTGCACCGGCCACACGCCGCCGAACTTCTGGAAGTGGGGCGTCTCCTCCGGATGCCAGTCCTGGGTGTAGACGATGGTCGCACCCGCAGATAGAGCGCGGTCGATTTCGGCGTTTATAGGCGACACGACCTCTTCGCCCCCCGTGACGTAAAGGCTCCCGGAGGGATCCGCGAAGTCGTTTTGAACGTCAACCACTACCAGAGCGGTCTCGGAGTCGTAATTCACACTCTCCTCGCTGTTCGACGGTTGGACAAGACCGGCCGTGTATAGGAGTCTCGCACGAAGAGGGGGCCGTGGCGTCATGAGCGGGGGGCAGGGATGCCGGACAAGATCAAGATCGAAGGGTGGCGCAAGATCGCCGCCGCTACCTGGAGCAACCCCAAAGATCCCCAGATCTTCGGCGACCTGGAGGTCGACGCCACGGCATCACTGAACTTCTTAGAGGATGCGCGCGAAGCAACCGGCGCCCGAGTGACGATGACGCACATGGTCGGCAAGGCCCTCGCGGTGGCTTTCGGCGAGAACCCCGACCTGAACGTCCGTCTGTATCGCGGGCATTTCGTTCAACGAGAGACCGTCGACATCTTCTTTATCGTGTCTGCCGGCAAGGGTCTCGAGCTATCTGGAGTAAAGGTAAGAAACGCCGACGAAAAGCCGGTGGTCGAGATCGCGAGCGAGCTTGCAGGGCGCGCGGAGAAAATCCGAACCGGCCGCGACGCGGAGTTCGGAAAGACGAAGACGAACTTGGGTCGCACCCCCCATTGGGCTCTGCACTCGATGCTGAAGTTCGCGGCATGGCTGACGGTGGATCGCGACATGGATCTGAAGCGTTTCGGTTTACCGCGGCAGGCCTTCGGCAGCGCCATGGTCAGCTCGGTCGGGATGTTCGGAATCCAGCACGCCTACGCCCCCCTCTCTCCGTACTACCGCGTGCCGATGCTGGTATTGGTTGGAGAGGTTGCGAAGAAACCTGTTGTTATCGACGACAAGATCGAGGTCCGACCGGTCGTGTCGTCGGCCGCCACGCTCGACCACCGCTATCTAGACGGCTACCACGCCGCTCGCCTCGCTCGGAGCTTCCGCGCCTATCTGGAGGACCCCAAAAGGTTCGAGCCCGCCCTCAAATAGGAGTCGGGGGACGAGCTAAGTCTGCTCGAGAGAGGCGATGTTTTCTGCCTCCGAGGGATCGGGGGTCGACGAGAACCAGGAATCGAGCATCTCGCTCGCTATTGTCGGGCTCGTCAGCCGCAGGCTCATGACCAAGACGTTCGCGTCGTTCCACTTCCGCGCTCCCGCGGCGGTGGCCGCGTCGGTACACAGAGCGGCCCGGGCTCCCGTCACCTTGTTGGCGGCTATCGATGCGCCTGTTCCCGTCCAGCAAAACAACACCCCGGTATCGGCCTCGCCCTTTGCGACGGCCTCGCCCACGCGGCGACCGACGGCGGTCCACTGGATGTCCTCGCCACCGGGCGGTCCGACTAAATCGACTTCGTGACCGCGCGAAGCAAGATCGGCGGCGACCGCGTTGGTCAAAGGAGTGCGTTCGTCGGACCCGAAGATGACTTTCATGTCCTAAATCGTACGCGCTGGAGAGAGAACGGCGAACCTAAGAGTCTGGGTGCCGCTCTCTGATCGGAAGGACGTAGTCCATCGAGCTCAAAAAGACGTCGACGAGGTCTCCGTCGAGCTGAGCGTCCGCCTCCGCCTGAATGAGGGCCAGGGCCTCGTGCATGGGCACCGGGTCCTTGTAGCTCCTGCGAGAGGTTAGGCCGTCGAAGACGTCGGCAACGGCCATAATCCGACCCTCCACGGGGATCGACTCCCCGCTTAGGCGTCGTGGATAACCGCCGCCGTCGAAACGCTCGTGGTGCGTCAGGGCGATGCTCGCCGCGATCGTGAGGACCTCGGAGCTCGAACCGGCCAGGATTCGGTAGCCGATCTCGGTGTGTTGCTTCATGGCCTCTCGCTCCTGCTCGCTTAGCGGGCCCTGCTTCAGCAGGATGTGATCCGGGATTCCGATCTTGCCCACGTCGTGGAGCTGGCTGGCAATGCGGATCATCTCGCATTGCTCCGGGTCGTAACCGACCGCCCGGGCGAGGATCTCGCAGTAACCGCTGATTCGCTTGATGTGACGGAGGGTCTCGTTGTCACGGAACTCAGCGGCGATCGAGAGACGCTCAATCGTCTCCTCACGCGAAGACCTGAGTTCGCCCTCCGCCCTCTGCACGCGACCGACGACCTCACGCAGTTCGTCAGTTCGGACTCTGACGAGGGTCTGAAGCTTCTCGCGGTGCGCCCTATTCTCCATCTCGAGATTCCGGCGGCGCAGCGCGTTCGAAACGTTGATCAATACCTCGTTGGGTTCGAGCGGTTTAACCATGTAGCCGTACGCGCCCATCTCGAGGGCCGTGTTGACCAGGTGGGGGTCGTTCATACCGGTCACCATGCACAGGGCGGTGTCGGGGTGGTCCTGGCTCATCTCGACTACGAGGTCGAGGCCGGACAGCCCGGTGAGATCCATATCGGTGAGCACGAGGTCGAAGCCCTGCTGGGCCAGGCGGATACGCGCCTCACCGGCGTCGGAGGCGGCGTCGCATTGGTACCCCGCCTCGTTCAGGACCGACATCAGCATGTCTCGCACGCTGACGTCGTCTCCCACAACGAGGACGCGCGTGCCAGACGCAGCTGTGTTCTCTGCGCCCTGAGGCTCGTGTAGTTCAGTCGTCGGCATAGTCATAGCTCTCGCCTAAGTAATCGGGGCCCGCGTGGGCCTCCTTAATACGCAATTGAGGCCGATCCTCTTCTTGTTCCGCCAGAGCTTCGCCCTGGCGAGCAAGCTTCGCTGCCCCCCACACCCCCCTTTGTTTCCGCCAGGCCTTCGTCCTGGCGAGCCCTCGCCGAGTGGCCACAAGGGCCCCTCGTCGAGCGCGTGGGGGTGCGCTCGCAAGCTTCGCTGCCCCCCACACCCCCCTGCTCTAAGCTCGCCGCCGTGAGCGTGGCTATCGAGGTGCGACGGCTGACCAAGAGCTACGGGTCCCTCGAGGCGGTTCGGGGGATCGACCTTCGGGTGGAGGAGGGCGAGGTCTACGCCCTGCTGGGCCCCAATGGGGCGGGTAAGACCACGACGGTCGAGATCCTCGAGGGACACCGCGAGCGCACCGGAGGAGACGTCGAGGTGCTGGGCTTCGATCCCGCCAGGGCGGGAGGGGCCTTCAAGCGGCGGATCGGGATCGTGCTTCAATCGACGGGCGTAGACCCCTATCTGACCGTGGCGGAGACCGTCGAACTCTTCCGGGGGTACTACCCCCATCCCCGGCCCCTGGATGAGGTGATCCAGGTGGTGGGGCTCGACAACAAACGAGATGCCCGCGTGGGCAAGCTGTCGGGAGGCCAGCAGCGCCGACTCGACGTGGCCATCGGCCTGGCCGGCGACCCGGACCTGCTGTTTCTAGACGAGCCCACGACCGGCTTCGACCCGGCCGCCCGCCGGAACGCCTGGCAGATGATCTCCAACCTCAAATACCTGGGAAAAACCGTCTTTTTGACCACCCATTACATGGACGAGGCCCAGCACCTCGCCGATCGAGCGGGAATCATCGCCCGAGGTCGCATCGTCGCCGAGGGGACGCCGGCCGAGCTCGCCGGTCGATCGAGCGATTCGACGATCTCATTCATGCTCCCAGTGGAATCACCCGAGCTCCCCGGGAGTCTCGCGGACTTGACTCGAGGGCGGGCCGGCGCGATCGAGATAGTTACGGCAGAGGCCACCCGCGTTCTGCACGAGCTAACGGACTGGGCCCTTAAAAACAACGTGCAATTGATGGACTTGAAAATGGGCGGCGCCACACTGGAGGACGTCTATCTCGAACTCACCAAAGCCGACGAGGAGGCCGCCGTCGATGAGTGACCTGCAGCTGGCCCTTCGACAGGTGAAATTCGAGGCACGTACTTTCTGGCGTAATCCGCCCGCGTTCTTTTTCACCTTCGCGTTCCCGTTGATGTTCCTGGTGATCTTCGACCTGTTGTTCGGAAACGAAATGACCACGGTTCCCGGAGGGAAAGCCAGGATGCTTACCTTCTACGTACCGGCCATCGTTGCTCTGTCGGTCATCTCGGCTTGCTTCACGAACATTGCCATAACGGTGACCTTCAACCGCGACCAAGGACTGCTCAAGAGAGTGCGGGGTACGCCGCTTCCTCCGTGGGCTTTTCTCTTCGGGCGCATCGTGCACTCCGTATTCATCGCCCTTTTGCTGGTGGTAATAGTGACGGCAGCCGGCGCGCTCTTCTACGGGGTGACGGTCCCGACCGAAACTTTGCCCGCCGGAATCCTCACGGTGATGATTGCCGCGGTGGCTTTCTCCGCCCAAGGGCTGGCCGTCACGGGCATCATCCCGAACGCCGAGGCCTCCCCCGCCGTGGTCAACGGGATCATCCTTCCGCTGTTGTTCATCTCGGACATCTTCATCCCGGACACGAACGCGCCCGAATGGCTCAAAGCCCTCGCCAACTTCTTCTCCATCAAGCACTTCTCGGAGGCCATGCAAACGGTGTTCAGCCCCTTCACGACCGGTTCCGGTCTCGAGTGGGCCGATCTCGCCGTAATCGCGGCCTGGGGAGTCGTGGGCGTTTTCTTTGCGACCCGAACCTTTAGCTGGGAGCCTCGGCGCTAGGAACGTTCGGTCGGCGGTAACGCCTTAGCGACGGGAACCCGGTCCATATCGCCGCGCTCCCGACCAGACACGCAACTCCGCCGACCACCACCGACACGGGAGCGCCGAAAGCACCGGCCACCAGTCCCGCCTCGACGTCTCCGAGGCGCGGCCCCCCCGTCACCACCATGATGTTGATCGCCGACACCCGTCCCCGAAGCTCGTCGGGCGTGGCCTCCTGCAGCATCGTGCCTCGATAGACCGCGCTCAACACGTCGGCCCATCCCGCCACCGCCAGGAATACCAGCGTCAGGGCAAACGACCATAGCGAGAGGCCGGCGAGAGTGATCGCCGAGCCCCACGCCAGTACCGAAAGGAACACGGCGAGGCCCTGCCGGTGAATGCGGCCCACCCAACCCGTCGTGAGCGCGCCCACCAAAGCTCCGGCGGACGTCGCGGCGTAGAGAAAGCCGAGTCCCTCGGCCCCCATGTGGAACGTGTCTCGGGCGAGCTCGGGAAAGACCGCGCGCGGCATACCGAAAATCATGGCGACGAGATCGATCGAGAAGATAGAGAGCAGTAAAGGGGTTTTGAACGAGAAGCGCAGGCCCTCGCGAATCGATTCGAGCGGAGAGGAGACCTCCCCCTCGGGCTGCATCTGGGGGACCCACCGGAGTGCGATGAGGGCGGCCACGTAAGTCACGGCGTCAATGACGTACACCCAGCCGAAGTCGAACGAGGCCAGCATGAACCCGCCGACCGCCGGGCCCACGATCTGAGTCACCTGGAAGACGACTTGTCTCAGGGCCATGGCCGCCGGCAGCTTCCCTTTGGGAACCAGCCGCGGGATCATCGCCGTCCGGGCCGGGCGGTCGAACCCGTTGACCGCGGATGCGATCGCCGTGAATCCATAGATCCACCACAACGAAGGTCGCCCCAAAAAGGAGACGAGCGCGAGACCGGCAGCGGCGAGGATCGAACCGATCTGAGCCTTCGCCACCAGACCCTTTCGTTCCACACGATCCGCGACCGCGCCGCCGATGATCGAGAACACGATGAGGGGGATGACTTCGACGAGCCCGATGAGACCCACGGCCACGGTGGAGTCCGTGATGATGAACACCTGATACGCGACCGCCACGTAACGCATCTGCGTCCCCATTAACGACACGATCTGCCCGAGCCACAGCGCACGGTAGGCCGGGGATTGCGTGAGCGGACTTATGTCAAGAGCGATCGAACGCGCGGTTCCAAACCTTCTTCCCATCAGCTACCGCCCTCGGACGACAAGAGCGCGCGGCCGGCGCGCCGTTCCCAACAAGAAGCGCCTTGGTATCAGTAGGCGATCTGTGAGAACTTCTTAAGTTTCTGACGCCGGTGCAGCGCATCGATGAGGCGTACCGTTCCTGAGCGCGACCTCATCACTATGGAGTTGGTCCACGCGCTGTCTCCTCGATAGCGAACACCCCGCACCAGATCCCCGTCGGTGATTCCGGTCGCCGCAAAGAAAACATCCTCGCCGGCAACGAGATCGTCGGTTGTGAGCACCTGGTCGAGGTCGTACCCAGCCTGCACGCAAGCGTCTTTCTCTTGTTCGTTGCGCGGCCACAGCCGACCCTGAATGACCCCGCCCATGCACTTGAGGGCAGCCGCCGCGATCACGCCCTCGGGGGTACCACCGACGCCCAGGTAGAGATCCGCGCCGGAGGACTCGCGCGCCGCCGCGATGGCTCCCGCGACATCGCCGTCGGGGATGAACTTCACGCGCGCTCCGGCCTCCCGCACCTCTTTCACGATCGTTTCGTGCCGAGGTCGGTCGAGAACGATGACGGTCAGATCCGTAACGTCGGTGTCTTTGACCTTCGAGAGTCTCTTTAGGTTCTCGGAGATGGGGGCCTCGATGTCGATCTCGTCGGCGGCCTCCTCTCCCGCGGCGATCTTTTCCATATAAACGGCCGGTCCCGGATCGAACATCGTTCCTCGCTCGGCCACCGCAACCACGGCCAGAGCCCCCGGCTGTCCCTTCGAGGTGAGCGTCGTCCCATCGATCGGGTCTACGGCGATGTCAACCGGCGGCCCCTCGCCCGTTCCCAGCTCCTCGCCCCGGTAGAGCATGGGGGCCTCGTCCTTCTCGCCCTCTCCGATCACGACCACCCCGGTCATCGAGACCGTGTCCATCATGAGTCTCATCGCGTCGACGGCGGCTTGGTCGGCGGCCTCCTTGTCGCCGCGACCCATCAGCCTGGCCGCCGCCAGAGCGGCAGCCTCGGTCACCCTGGCGAGCTCCAGCGCCAGGTTGCGGTCCGGCACCGTAGTGGTGGTGACCTGCTGATTCATCCGTCCTCCTCGGTAGTGTGCCGGCCGCCCTGGACCCAGCTTCGTTTAGCGGAGCGGACCCACAGGGTAAAAGAAAACGCTATGCCGAGGCTCAGACGGATCGACTGCTCCTCCAGCGGGATCACCCGTCGGCGAAGGGGCAGAGGATTCGAGTACATCGATTCGCAGGGGCGCCGGATCCACGACGCCGAAACGCTCGCGCGCATTCGGGACCTCGGCATCCCGCCGGCGTGGACGAACGTGTGGATCTGCTCTCATCCCCGCGGACACCTACAGGCAGTAGGGACCGACGCGGCCGGACGCAAGCAGTACCTGTACCACGAGGAATGGAGAAAGCGGAGGGATGCGGAGAAGTTCGAGCACATGATCGAATTCGCGCTTTCTTTGCCCACTCTGAGAAAGGGGTGCGCAGACGACCTGAAGCAGCCGGGGCTGGGTCGGCACAAGATTCTCGCCTGCGCGACGCGTCTGCTCGATCGGGGGTTCTTCCGGATCGGTACCGAGGGCTACGCCGAGCAGAACCAGACCTACGGTCTTGCCACCATGCAGAAACGTCACGTTCGTTTGAAGGACAACATCATCCACTTCGACTTCACAGCCAAGAGCGGCAAGCGCCGTATCCAGTCGCTGGTCGATCCGGATGTGTTCGAAGTCGTGGCCTCTTTGAAGAAGCGACGCGGCGGGGGGCCGGAGCTCCTCGCCTATAAGGAGGGCCGTACCTGGTTCGACGTCAAGTCGGCCGACATCAACCTCTACATCAAAGAGATAACGGGCTCGGAATTCACCGCCAAGGACTTCCGTACGTGGAACGCCACGGTCTTGGCTGCGGTGGCCCTCGCCGTGTCGGGACAAACGGTCACCTCGAAGACGGCGCGCAAGCGAGCCATCACGCGCGCCGTGCAGGAGGTATCGCACTACCTCGGCAACACTCCCGCCGTATGTCGTTCCTCCTACATCGATCCGCGGGTCTTCGACCGCTTCCAGTCCGGTTGGACGATCGAGCCGACGATCGAGGTCATGGGGGCCGAGGCCGAGTTCGGCGAGCTATCCACGCAAGGAATCGTCGAAGAGGCGGTACTCGACCTACTCGAGGACCGGCGAGGGTCCCAGGCCATCGAAAAAATCGCCTGACCTCGTTCGGTTCGTCGACCGGCCGCGGGTGTGGGGTTCCGCACGGCCGTTCAAGCGGCAAGGCGTTGTGAGTCTTGTCCCGAAGAGACCGGGCAAATCCTCCCCGCCGCCTCGTATTCGACAACCGATCGTGGTTGCGGCTCAGACAGAAAGGGAGAGGGGGGGG
>JALZEI010000275.1 GCA_030862115.1 Actinomycetota bacterium | reverse complement strand
GACAATGAGCCCCTGGTGGGAGCCATGGCGCGCAGCTCTTACCACCTCGGCATGCTGGGTCACGGCGCCTATTCCCCCGGGGGGGACCGCGATGTCGCGGTGGTGGACCAGACGGCGGGGCTCGACTTTCGAAGCAACGACCGGCATTACCGGCTGCCGCCCTACCTGGGTGCGGGCGACGCCATCGAGAGAGCCGTGCAAGTGGTCGATCGCCGCGACGGATCGACCGACGGGGTGTGGCTCGGCAACGAGATCGCGGCGGACGATCCCCTGGTTAGGACCACTCCGGCGTGGCCCATCTACCAGACAGAGCAGCTGATCGAGATCATCGACAAAGAGGGCTTCGGCGCCGACGCGACACCGGATTTGTTCTACGTGAACTACAAGACGACCGACCTGGCCGGACACAGATGGAACCTCGTCGAACCCGAGGAGCGGGACGTGCTGCGCGAACAGGATCGTCAGCTCCCGGTGTTGCTCGACGCGCTCGATCGCCTCGTCGGAAAGGGACGGTACGTCGTGGTGCTAACCGCCGACCACGGGATCAGTCCCTACCCCTCGACGACGGGCGGTTGGCCCATCGCGGGGGCCGAGGTAGTAAAGGACATACAGGACGCGTTCGCAGACAACCCCGACGACCCCGAGTTGGTGCGCCAGAACCGCGGTTACCAGCTGTTCCTCGCTCCACAAGCTCAACAATCCCTCGACGTCCAGGCCTCCGACATCTCGAGATTTCTGCGCAACTACCGCATCCGCGACAACGCTTCTTCCGTCCTGCCGCCGGCCTTCGAGCGGCGCGGAGACGAGCGCGTCTTCATGACTGCCCTTACGCCGACAGAGCTCAAAGAGGCTCTTCGCTGCGCTAAGCACTCATGAGGCGTCTTACTAGAGGCGTCCTCGCGCTGACGCTCCTGTGCGCGTGCTCGCTCTTGGACGAGGGCCCCCCTTCCTTCGACGAGCAACTCTCCTGCGATATCCCCAGGGCCTTGCTCGTGCGGCAATGGCGCGGCTACGTCCCCGAGCACTCGGGAGAGGTTCTTTTGATCGAGCGCCTGCCGCACCAGTTCGGGACGCGTCATTCCACGCCGCACCCCTATACGCAGAACGTCCCACTGGTGCTCTACGGCCCGGGTTTCATAAAACAAGGCGTGGTCGCGGCCCGTCCCGTCACACTTGCCGACCTGGCCCCGACCTTCGCAGAACTTCTCCACTTCGACGGCTTCCCCAAACGATCGGGCCGGGTACTGCACGAGAGCCTGCTCCCCCCCGCCCGACGAAACGGCATTCCTCGCCTGCTCGTCACGGTCGTGTGGGACGGAGTCGGCGACAACGTACTGGAATACTGGCCGCAGGCATGGCCCAACCTCCGGCGACTCACGCGGGAGGGCTCGTCTTACGAGAGCGCAATCGTTGGGTCGTCTCCGTCGATAACGCCCGCCGTCCACGCGACGATCGGGACGGGTGCTTTTCCCGCAATTCATGGGGTGCCCGACATCCTGATGCGTCTCGAAGGCGAGATCAAAGACTCCTGGGCGAGAACGTCACCGCGCAACCTCGAGGTCACGACCCTGGCCGACGAGTGGGACCTTGCACAGGGTAACGACGCGAAAGTGGCGGTCATGGCCCGCGACGGATGGCAGGTCGGGATGATGGGTCACGGTGCCTACCTCAAGGGAGGAGATCACGACATAGCCGTCCTGGACGACCTGAAGGGCGTTGGGTTTCGCACGAGCGGCAGTTTTTACTCACTGCCCCGCTTTCTGCAAAACGAGCGCGGGCTGGCACGGGCCATCAAGAGAGTGGACCGGGCCGACGGACAGCTCGATGCGGAGTGGCACGGCAACGAGGTCCTCGACTTCATGCCCGAGGTGAGATCGACCAGCGCGTGGCCCATCTATCAAACCAAGAGGATCATCGGGCTGCTCACGAAAGAGGGGTTCGGCAGAGATGACGTGGCCGACCTGTTCTATACGAACTACAAAAGCACCGATCTGGCGGGCCACGCATGGAACATGATCCAACCCCAGGTGCGCGACAACCTGCGCGAGCAAGACAGGCAACTGTCGCTCCTGCGTAGCGCCCTCGACCGCCTGGTGGGTCGAAAGGCCTACGTCCTGGCGCTGACTGCAGATCACGGGATGACTCCGTCGAGCTCGGTCTCGGGCGGGTGGTCTATCGACCCGACTGAGATCACTAGAGACATAGATCGAGCGTTCGAAGTCGAGCCCGACGCAGGGTCGCTGGTCCAGAAGAACCGCGGCTACCAGATCTTTCTCGACAAAGAGTTGATGGAAGAAAAGGGGGTCGACGCCGCCTCGGTGGCGGGCTATCTGGCGGAGTACGAGGTGCAGGACAATGCTTTGCCGGGCGAGACACGCAGCTCGTTCAGAGGTGACAAAGACGAGCGGCTTTTTCTGAGCGCTCTGACTCCAGAGGGCGTGCGCGCCTCGCTCGAGTGCAGCCGGCCGTAATCAGGACCCGCGGATGCGGAGCGCGATGATGCGCGCCAGGAATCGAGGGTTGCCGAGGATGTAACGGCGCCACAGACGACGTGGTTCCACGGCAAGCCGGTACGACCACTCCAGCCCGGCGCGGTTCATCCAGTGCGGCGCCCGTGGGGTGGCTCCCGAAGCGAAATCGAAGAACCCACCCACGCCGATGCCGAGTCGCGCCCCGGAACCCTCGAGATGGTCGTTGAGCCACAGCTCCTGAAGCGGGCTTCCCATTCCCACCATCAAGAGTTCTGCTCCCGACCTGCGGACTTCGCCGGCCACGGCCGCGGACGATTCCCGGTCTAGGTAGCCGGGCGACGTCCCCACGACGTTGAGACCCGATATGGCTTCGGTGAGCTTGGCGGCGGCCGTGGCCGCTATGCCCGTCCTACCTCCGACGAAAAAGACCTTCCAGCCGCGCGACGCGGCGCGCTCCAGGATCAACGGATTGAAATCGCTACCGTTCAGGTTCGCGACGAGAGGCCGCCTGGCAAGTCGGGCCGCCAGCGACACGCCCACGCCGTCGTTTAACAGCACGGTGGAGCCCAGTAAGACGTCGGCATAGGACGCCTCGGTCGCCGCCAGGTTGAGGGTATGGGCGTTGACGTACAGGACCAGCCCGGGTTCGTCGCCTACTGCGGCCCGCTCGACCCGATCCAGGGCGCCTTCTCGTGTCAGAATCGGCAAGGGGATCCGCAGGATCGTGACGGTGGCGTCGCTCGCCACCTCTAGGGGGAGCGCCCGCGCCCCCGGCTCCATCTCATGAGCGGCCCTCATGCATCCGCCTTCCCCGTCGGCCCCGACATCCCCATTACCGGCACAGAGCGGAGATGAGTTCTCCCCGCACAAGAGAAACCTGGAGTTATCTAATATCCCTTGTGACCCCCAAGCAAGCCCCTTCTATGCCGGCGCCCCCCGCGGCCCCCTTCGAGCGGGGACGGGAGGCTCACGAGTCCGCCGGGGGGGCCCTCGCCCTGGTTGCCGCCGTGACGGCGGCGGCACTCGCGCTGTACCTATTCCGCCTCGGACACAAGAGCTTCTGGCTCGACGAGGGCGCGAGCTTCGCCTTCGCCCGGATCCCGTTGTCCGATCTTTGGGACCTGGCGGCCACACGGCAGGCCAATATGAGCCTCTATTACCTGCTGCTTCACTTCTGGATGTGGCTCGGTGAGGGGGAGGCGGTTTTGCGCACCCTCTCGGTGCTGTTTGCCGCCGGTACCGTTCCGCTCACCTATCTCATCGGCCGTCGACTTTTCGGGCTACGAGCGGGAGTGATCGCGGGAGCACTGATCGCACTCAACGCCTTCGTTGTGCAGTATGCGCAGGAAGCACGCGGTTACACGCTGGCTTTGTTTCTGGCGACGCTCGCCTCCTATCTGTTGGTTCGCGCCGTGGAGGAGCCGGCGAGGAGCCTATGGGTGGCCTATGGGCTCGTGGTCGGCCTGGGGGCATATGCGCACCTCTTCGTGCTCCTGGTCGCCGGCGCCCATCTCCTTGCCGTCGTGGGAACTCGCCGGGGCCGGAGAGTGCTCCGGCCGGCGCTCGGCGCACTTGGTGGAGGCTTGCTGTTAGCGCTCCCGATGGTGCTCTTTCCGTTGGTAGGCGATCGCGGTCAGATCGATTGGCTCGGGGCTCCGGGCGTGCGCGAGGTCGTGACCGGAATCGGCGAACTGGTGGGAGACGGCGGCGCCTTTCTTCTTCTCGCGTACGTCGCGGCCGTGGGGGCCGCCTTCGTGGCGGGCTCATCTCACGACCGCTCGTGGGCGTTCACCGTTGCCGGGACCTGGCTGTTTCTGCCGATCGTCGTAAGCGCCGTCGCCTCGACCGCGAAGCCCATCTTTCTGCCCCGCTATCTCATCGTGTGCGTTCCGGCCCTTGCCGTGCTCGCGGGGGCCGGGGTCGCCGCCCTCGGTCGCCTGGCGGCGGCGGTAGTCGCCTCCGCGCTCGTTGCCGGATCCGCGTTCGGGCTGTGGACCTGGTACTTCGACACACCTAAAGAGGAGTGGCGGCCGGCGGCCGAACACGTCATCGACAACGCCCGGCCGCAGGATGGGATCGTCGTGTACGCGGGGCGCGCTCGCAGACCCTTCGAGTACTACGTCGCGCGCGACGATGCAGAGGACCAAGTGCCCGATCCTCTATTCCCGGCCGGCGAGTGGGGCTCGGACCCCTCGGCCCCCGTCGGGCAACCGCGTCTGGCGCAGTTGAGAAACGAGTTCGCCCGCCTGGACCGGGTTTGGTTGATCCTGTCTCACGCCCGCACCGGACCCGGCTCCGTTCGCAATCTGAAGCTTTTAACAGATGCGCTCGAGTCATCCCTCGATCTCGCGAGCTCCTTTCGCTTCTACCGAGTGGAGGTCAACCTTTACACCGCCGAGATGAACTAGTCGGGACCGGACGCGCAGGATCGCACGCGTTTCACAAACGCACCCGGAAAAGCGGCCCGAAAAAGGGGCTCCTGAGGCACGTCTTGGAGCCCGTTGTCGGCCGCGGTGTAGTTCAACAGAAACTTCGGCATCGCGCGTGGACCGACGTCGTTGCGCGCCATCTCGCGGCGGTTCATGAACAGCGACGTAGGGGAGCTCCGCTGCACCAAAGAGACGCCATTGTCCTTTTTGTCGAAGCGCTCATCGATATCTTTTCGCACCTCGGTCATCGAGATCGGGGTTCCTATGTTCAGCGGTGTTTGGCCGTGGTCCGCGGTAACGATCAACACGTAGCCTCCGACGCCGATCTCTCTGTCGAGCCACTGCCTGGTCTCTTCGATCGCGGCGTCGACGGAGGCAATGACGTCGCCTTGTTCGGGGGCGATCATGTTCCAGCGATGTCCGGCGATGTCGGGGGCCTTGTGGTGGATGTACATGAGATCTGTGACGTCGTCGTCTCCGAAGCCCTCGCGCTCGAGGATCGCCTCCACGACTCGGTTCTGCCACGACGCGAGGGCCGGGCTTCCCTCCAGAGGGATGTCATGCTCGCGCCACCGTCCGTCACGGCGGCCGTCGAGCAAATCGGTCGCGCGCAGATCCCGTTCGGGACCCCGCTGTTCGTGCACGTAAGGGGGGAGCCGGTAGAACTTGGGATTCGTAGCCCAACCTTTTCCCGCCGTGCTCATGGCCGCGATGTCCCTGTCGGCCCCCGCAGCGGCCGCGCCCATCCCGAGAAAACCCAGCGGGTAGTTTCCCGACGCGACGAGGGCGACCTGTGCGCGGTTGTCGACCGTCCGATCCCATAGATCGGCAAACGTCTCGGTGTGGAGATTGATCCGGGGGTCTGCGACCCCCGCGCCTCCGGTGTCGGGCCTACGCGCGAACGCACCCACGATCTCGGTCGCCGAGGCACGGATGCCGATTCCCGTCACCCCGTGAACCCGTGGATAAAGGCCGGTCGACATCGTGGTGTGAGCCGGCGGCGTGATGGACGGCGACGTGCCCACTACCGCGTTCTCGATGCTGGCCCCCTCGGTCATAAGGCGCTCGAGGTTGGGCCACCGGCCTCGCCATCGCTCCAGCACGTTCGATCCCCCGCCGTCGACCGAAATCGTCACGATCACCCTCGGCGGCGGCGCGTCGTCTTCTAGGACGGCAAGCAGCGGTGTTCCGTCCCGGCCGCCCATGTCGAAATCCGTCAACGCCGCCTGGGTGGGGGCCACATCGGCAAGCGTCACCTCCCTGTCGAGGTCGATGCGTCCGACGGCCTTTATCAACCCGGGGCCGTAAAAGATCAAGGGGACGTCCTGCAGATACCCATACGGGCCCGCGTGCGAGGTGTACGTCTGCGAGCCGGCGTAGTTCCCCTCGTGGGGCACGAGCACGACGTCGGCGGCGCGCCCGGCCCCCGGTTTCCAGCCCCTGTAGATATAGCTCGCCCACCGCTCCGGCAGCTCGCACGCCGCCCTCAAAAAGGAGGGGCCGGCAGGCGGCGACGGGCTGAGGGCGGGTCGCGGCGGCGAGCCCTCGGGCGCGACGAGGACGACGGCAACCGCGACCGCGAGCGCGGCGATCAGACCGGCCGGGACCCATCGCTTCATTCCGTCGTCTGCTCTCTCGGCATCCCCTAGCTCCGCGGTGGTCGAAAGCTCGATTGTCACAGGTCGCTTCCGTCCCGGCGGGGCGGGCGGGCGCGATCCCGGCCCCGTTACGCTCGCGACGACGATCGGACCGGGAGTCGGCCATTCGGAACGCCGCCACTTCTCAAAAGGTTTTGCCGCGCGCCGGCTGCGGCGCGGCGAGGCGCGCCCGGCCCTTGTTTGTTGCGGCGGTCGTGGCGGTAGCGGGGCCGACCGGGTGCACCGCGGGCTCCGGCGATCCCGTCGGACCGTCAGGAGCGGCCGCGATTCGTTTCGTTGACGCGGCGGGGGTTTCGGGGATACCCGTGCAGGACACACGTAGTTGGGGCTCCACGTGGGCCGATTTCGTCGGCGACGACGGATGGCCCGACCTCTTTGTGAACCGTCACGGCAGATATCCCTGGCTGCTCGCCAATAACGAGGGTCGGTTCGAGCTCATGCAGGAGGATTTCTATGCCGGGTTCTTCGACCGCCACGGGTGCGTCTGGGGAGAGGCAACCGGCGACGGCCTTATCGACCTGTACTGTCCGCAGGGCGCGGACGAGGGTGTGGGCGAGGGACCGAATCAGCTGCAGGCACAGACGCCGTCCGGATTCGCAGACATTGCGGCAAGGGTCGGGGTAGACGATCCGGGCGGACGAGGACGAAGCGCAAACTGGATGGATGCAGACGGAGACAACGATCTGGATCTCTTCGTCGGCAACAAGTTACGACCGGAACACACGAACCTCTTCTTTACAAACACCGGTGAGGGTTTCCGGCCGGCCGACGTGGGTCTGAACGACACACTGCGAACGGTCAACTCGACGTGGGCGGACTGGGACGTCGACGGTGATCCCGATCTGCTGGTCCTGCAGTATCC
>JALZEI010000267.1 GCA_030862115.1 Actinomycetota bacterium | reverse complement strand
TCGACGAGGCGGGCCTGCAGCTCCAAGACCAGGCGGGCGTTGTGCAGGCCGAGCCCGGCCTGGGCGCAGAGGTCTGCGATCAGCTCTTTGTCTTTGGGGGTCAGGGGCTCGTTGCGGGGCTTTTTGACCTCCAGGGTGCCCAAGACCTGGCCCCGGTGGGCGATGGCAAAGGAGTCGTCGTAGGCCACGGACTCGTCGTCATGGGGCCAGGTGGCGCTGTGGCTGCGGGCCTCGTCTAGGTCAAGGGTGACCCGGGTCGAGGCGTTTATCCCGGTGGCCGCGGCGTGGGCAACGGCGGCCACCACCTCTTGGGGTTTGTCCACGGTCGCCACGGTGCGGGCGAGGTTGGTCATGACCTCATAAGGCGAGGCGCGGTGTCCGTAGACGAGTCTGTTGGCGAGTCTTTGGGTCTTGTCTTTGACCGGTGAGAAGGCGATGGCGACCACCGCGGTGGCGGCGATCGACAGCGCCAGGTTGGGTTCGTCGGTGGAGCCCAGAAGGGTGCCGATGCCGACCACGATGGCGACGTAGATACCGGTGATGAAGGCGGCCAGGGCACCGAAGACGATGGTCTTGTTGATGACGACGTCGATGTCGTAGAGGCGGTATTTGAGGATGGCGATGCCGGCGGCTATGGGAATAAGGACAAACGAAAAGAGAGCGAGTTGCTGCAAAAACGACACCCAGGGGGGAGCCGCTTCTTCCGCGGGCGTCGTACTCACGGTTGCCAGAATCATGACGATAGATATAAGCGCTACCAACCCCGCCGCCGCCGACAACCATTTCAGTTGCAACCGCTGAACGCCGCTCGAGCGTCTAAAGCGTTGAACGAGAGCAACGGCACTCGCCAAAAACGAAAACGGGACTGCCCCCAACGACACCTGCATGATCTCGAGTACCGGACGCAACGGCTCGATCCCCAGCGGATTCTGTATCTTGGGGTAGCCGGCGTCGCTAAGACTCCCGGGGAAAAAGGTGATGGAGACCATGACGACCACACCACCTATCGCGGCAAACCATGGTAACCACCGCCATCGAGGCGAGGGAACTTTGCCGTCGGGGAAAAGAAGAATGAGATAAACGCCCATCATAAGAATCGGCGGAACCCAAGCTCCTGCACCGATGGCAATCCATACGGAAAGCCACGTCGGCGCGGACGTAGAACCGATGGGTACCCCGTTGTACATAATGCTTTCTGAAGCTGAAATAAGCCCCCAGCCGAGCCCGATAGCCAACAGGACCCAGCCGATCTTGTTGCGAGGTAGGCGAGAAGCGATGAAGATCCCGACCAGAGGGAAGACGAACATCGTGAGGAAGAAGACCTGGTTCGTCAGCGGGCTGCTTGCTGTCCCCCAAACCTGAGGAACCTCCCCGTGTCTATTTATGTATGCCGTCACAAAGCCGAACACGAACAATGCTGCGACCACCCAAAAGGCTGCCCACGCTCTCAGCCGGTCCCGACCGCCCCTTAAAGTCCCGTCCTTCGGACGTCCGTTGGTGGTCATGAGTTGATTATCAGAGGTGGCTAAGGACTGGTACAGGGGGTTTGCCCCACTTCGGAAGGCGGTTACTACTACTACCCCTGGTCGGGGTGACTCAAGGACAAAGAGCCGCGGCTTTTAGCCGCGGCCCCCCTTGTCCTGAAGAGAGTTTCGTTACTCGACGGTGAGCGGAGCCGCCATGCCTAGCGCCACGTGCGGCTGTCCTTTGTTCGCCTTGCTTTCGACAAAACAGAGGAGCGCATAGGAGCCTGGCTCCAGATTTGCCCCACCCTGTCCGCTTTCGCCGGGCTTTACCGGCCTGATACCCCCGACGAACTTGGCCCAGGGCGGCGGCTTGCCCTCGACGCCTTGCTCTTTGATGAAAGCGAGAGCGTCCTCGAGAGTCTTGCCTTGCTCGAACCTTATGATCGCCATCTCGTGCGGTTCGGTGCCCTCGTTCTCAAGTGTGAGCTGCACCTCGCCGGCCGGGAGGGTGTCCGGTCCTTGAAAGCCGTAATCCACGGCGGTGAAGGTTGTCTCTCCACCCTCTTCCTCGGGGGTCTCCTCAGCTTCGGGGCTTTCGGCCGGCTCTTCCTGTGCTTGATCGTTACCACCGGCGTCGTCCCCCGAATCCGAATCATCGCCACAAGCGGCGAACGCAAAGAGGGCGACCGCAAGCAACGCGATCAACTTCAAAAAACGAACGTGCATATGTGATCCTTTCTTCCTGACGACAAGCAACGAACGCTACACGACGCTCGTCCACTATCCGTTCATTCACAACCGCGCGTCCATGGGGGGCAGCCCCCCGCGCGTGGTGGCAGCACTACCAATTTCGGGCCGGCTTCGCTAGGACCTCTGGGCTCGCAGAAAGGTCAGAACGACTGTGACTCGTCGGTGTATGGACTTCTCTTCGGAAACACCGAGCTTGTGAAACAGTGAGTTGATGTGTTTCTCAATCGCGCGCTCGGTTAGAAAGAGGCCTTCGGCGATTGAGGCGTTGTTTTTACCCTGAGCCATGAGTTCCAGGACTTCTTTTTCTCGCTCGGTGAGATGCCCGAGTGGCGAGTCCGCGGCGCGAGTATTGCGCGCCACCAACCCCTCGACCACCTTCGGATCGAGGACGGAGCCTCCTCGCGCTACCTCGCGCAAAGCTCTCGCAAGCTCGTCAACGTCCCCCACTCGCTCTTTCAGGAGATAGCCCAGACCTTCGGCCCCATCCTTCAGCAGCTCGAACGCGTACTCCTCCTCGGAATACTGCGACAGCACCACCACTCCGGTGTCGGGCCACCCCTCCCGGATCTCACGAGCAGCCCGAATTCCTTCGTCGGAGTGAGTCGGCGGCATCCGGATGTCCGTTAAGACGACCTGGGGTCTGTGTTGCTCAACAGCCCGTAGCAACTCGTCGGCATCGGAAACGACCTCAACCAGCTCGATGTCGTCCAACTCGCGCAAAAGAGCCGCCGTCCCCTCTCGAACGAGGTAATGGTCCTCGGCAAAAACGACTTTAAGTGTCATGTATCGGCAGATGCCATCTCTTGGGGGCGATCAGATCGAGAGCGGCCTTCGGCCCCCACGTCCCCGGCTCGTAACCATGGAGCGGCGGCGGACTGCGCAACACTCCATCGACCAATTCCCATGTCCTTTCTATTCCATCTCCTCGCGTAAAGAGAGTGCGATCCCCTATCAGCGCGTCGTGCAGCAGTCGCTCGTAGGCGCCGATCATCTCGGACCCGAAGGAACCCTCGTACTTGAAGACCATTCGGGCCGGTGCAAGCTCGATCGTGGGGCCCGGAACCTTGGCGAGAAAGGTGACCTCAATACCCTCGTCCGGTCCCAGTTCGAGAGTCAGGTGGTCCTGTTCGAACCAATCACCGGGAACCTCCTTGAACATCTGGCGGGGAGGATCGCGGAAGGCAAGGGTTACGGATTGCCGTGACTCGGCCATTCGCTTACCGGTTCGTAGATAAAAGGGAACGCCGGCCCACCTCCAATTGTCGATTCGAATCCGTGCCGCTACGAAAGTCTCCGTTTCCGATTCTGGATTCACATCACTCTCATCTTTGTAGCCCTCGTATTGACCACGGATAAGATCGGTCGTCTCCAACGGCTGCATCGACTCGAATACCTTGAGGACCTCTTCGGCAAGAGGTCGAGGTTCAAGGGACGGTGGCGGTTCCATTGCCACGAACCCGAGAACCTGGAATAGATGCGTGACCAACATGTCGCGTAGAGTTCCGGTTTCTTCGTAAAAAGACCCTCTTGATCCGATGCCCAGCTCCTCGGGCACATCGATCTGGACGTGATCGATGTGATGACGATTCCACGAAGGCTCGAACATGCCGTTGGCGAATCTGAGGGCAAGAATGTTCTGAACGGTTTCCTTACCCAGGAAATGATCGATCCTGTAGACCTGATCCTCCTCAAGAAAATCCCTTGCGGCGACGTCGAGCTTGCGAAACGAGTTCAGGTCCCTCCCAAACGGTTTTTCGACGATGACTCGACTCTTCTGGTGCAGACCCGCACTTCGCAGGCCCTCGAGAATTGAGAGAAAGGCATCCGGCGGCACCGCGAGGTAATACAGGCGTCGAGTCCCACCCAGATCCGCCTCGGCCTTTTCTACGGCCCGCACAAGAGGAGCTGGATCGCTTGAGTTGAACTCGTGCGCCACGTAGGTCCACCGACGGACGAACTTGCCCCACTCCGCTTCCTCTACCTCGCACATGCCGAATTCTTGGACCGACCTCCGCAAGAGATCGTCGAGAGACCCGGCAAGCTCACCCCTCGAGTTGCCGACCACCCGGTAATCGGAGGGAAGGAGGCCCTCCATGTGCAGGTGCCATAGAGCCGGAATGAGCTTCCGGCGCGAGAGATCACCTCTCGCTCCAAAGATCACAATGACGTGTTTCTCGGGGCGAAGGTCCATCCTGTCCGGAATCTCAGCCATCACGCGGCGCATATCATCGCAGGGAAGGCAAAAAGGGAACGACCGATCCTCAATTCCCTGCGTAGACAACAGGGACACGAGAGCCCGAGGGAGGAACGCCGATGCCGGCCCGGGACGATCTCTTCGACGCAAAAGCCTCTTTTTCGACGCCCACGGGCGATCTCACATTCTTTCGGCTCCAGGTTCTGGAGGAGCGGACGAGAGGCGGATTGGGCAAGCTCCCGGTCACCATCCGAATCCTTCTTGAGAACCTGCTGCGGTCGGCGGGCACGGAGTTCGCCTCCGAGGAAGACGTGACGGACCTCGCCTCCTGGGGGCCGGGTGAAAACGAGCTCCGAGAGTTCCCCTACTCGCCGGCCCGCGTAATCCTGCAGGATTTCACGGGGGTTCCCGCCGTTGTCGACCTCGCCGCCATGAGATCGGCCATCGACAGAGCCGGAGGCGACCCCGGGCGGGTCGACCCCCTCGTCCCCGTCGACCTCGTGATAGATCACTCGGTCCAGGTCGATGCCTTCGGATCGGACACCGCCTTCGGCATCAATGTCGACCGCGAATACGAGCGCAATCACGAGCGTTACTCGTTGCTTCGGTGGGCGCAACAGGCCTTCAACGGATTTCGCGTCGTACCTCCCGGCATGGGCATCGTGCATCAGGTCAACCTCGAATACCTCGCGTCGGTTGTGCGAATACTCGACATACACGGCGAGAAAGTCGCCGTGCCGGACACTCTGGTCGGCACCGACTCCCACACCACGATGATCAACGGACTCGGCGTTCTCGGGTGGGGTGTCGGCGGCATCGAGGCAGAGGCGGCCCTGTTGGGACAGCCCATGCCTCTGGGCACGCCGCGCGTCGTGGGTTTCCGCATGAGCGGAGAACTTCAAACAGGGGTCACCGCGACGGATCTGGTTCTGACCATCACGCAAATGCTTCGCAGTCACAGGGTCGTCGGAAAGTTCGTCGAGTTCTACGGGGAGGGGCTGTCGAATTTGACCGTCGCCGATCGGGCGACAATCTCCAACATGTGTCCCGAATACGGGGCGACGGCCGCGCTCTTCCCGGTGGACGATCAAACCCTCAAGTACCTCAAGTCGACGGGTCGAAAGAAAGACGTCATCGACGTGGCCGAGGCCTACATGAAGGAACAGGGCTTGTTCCGAACGGACGACACTCCCGATCCGGAGTTCACCGAGCGATTGGAGCTCGATTTAAACGACGTCAAGCCGAGCGTGGCGGGCCCTCGACGGCCTCAGGATCGCGTTGAGCTAGAAAACGTCTGGAAGAGCTTCACCGATGCCTATCCGGACGAGGCAAAGGCCGTCGTCAAAACCAAGGGGGCCGAGGAGTTCGAGGTAAAGAACGGATCGGTGGTGATCGCCGCGATCACCAGCTGCACGAACACCTCGAACCCAACGGTCATGCTCGGCGCGGGACTGCTGGCAAAGAAAGCGGTCGAACGTGGCCTAACGGTGAAACCATGGGTCAAGACGAGTACCGCGCCGGGCTCTCGAGTCGTAACCAAGTATCTGGAGGGGGCCAACCTGGTTCCCTATCTCGAGAAGCTTGGTTTTCACGTCGTCGGTTACGGATGCACGACCTGCATCGGAAACTCCGGTCCCCTGTCCGAGGAGATTTCTTCGGCCATCGACGAGAACGATCTGGCAGTCGTGTCGGTTCTCAGCGGGAACAGGAACTTCGAGGGCCGGATCCATCCCCAAGTCAAGGCTAGCTATCTCGGCTCGCCCTTGCTCGTGGTGGCCTATGCGCTGGCCGGCACGGTCGATATCGACCTCGGTTCGGACCCGATCGGCACAGATGCCGACGGGCAGGAGGTCCGACTGGAGGAGCTGTGGCCCACACCAGAGGACATCCTGGGGGCCATGGAATCCGTTCGCTCCGAGCTCTTCAACGAGGAGTACGCCAAGATCTTCGACGGGGACGAAAGATGGCAGGAGCTGCCGTCGCCGGAAGGCGCGCTCTACGAATGGGACCCGGACTCGACGTACGTTCGAGAACCCTCGTTCTTCCAGGATCTCTCCGACGAGCCCGATCCGAAGGAGGACATCAAGGGCGCACGGGTTCTCGCCCTGGTCGGCGACTCCGTTACCACCGATCACATCTCCCCGGCCGGGGCCATCCCACCGAAGTCGCCGGCGGGCAAATATCTCATGGACCACGAGGTGGAGCCGCGCGATTTCAACAGCTATGGATCTCGGCGAGGAAATCACGAGGTAATGGTGCGCGGCACCTTCGCAAACATCAGGTTGAAAAACCAGCTGGCAAGTAAAGAGGGTGGATGGACCGTCTACCAGAACGGTGGCGACGAGGACACGACGATCTTCGAGGCGGCCGAGAAGTACGCCGAGGAAGACACGCCCCTCATCGTCCTCGCGGGCAAGGAGTACGGATCAGGTAGCTCGCGCGACTGGGCGGCCAAGGGCTCTCGTCTGCTAGGAGTCAAAGCCATAATCGCCGAGACTTTCGAACGCATTCACCGCAGCAACCTGGTAGGGATGGGAGTGCTCCCGCTGCAATACTCCGAGGGCGAAAACGCGGAGTCCCTCGGACTCACCGGCCACGAGACGTTCGACATCGAAGGCGTAACCGACCTCAAACCGGGAGCTCACATGAACGTCACCGCCTCGGCGAACGGCGAGACCAAAAATTTTACGGCCATAGCCCGCATCGATTCCGAAGTAGAGCTCGACTACTATCGAAACGACGGCGTGCTGCAAATGGTCCTAAGAAAAATGCTGAAAGAAACCAAGTAACACTTCGCCCGTCCTGCTTAACCCTTCTTTGGAGCCAGATCTACGCTGAGCGTCGGCTCAGCTCCAAAGAACCTTCGCGGGTACCGGCGGCCCTCCAGATCTATGTCCGACAGTGCTGCGGCACTGTCGGGACGTCGGCCGCATGGTCCGGCCGAGGACTCTGCGCCCGCCGCCTTCGTGGGGGACGGTCGTCGAGACGACCTACCCCCCTACACCCCCGCACGAATCTCGGAGGCACTCCCCGCTCCCTACGGTCGCTCCCAGCTTCGCTGAGTCGGCACCCGGCACACGTGCGAGCTTCCGGGCCGCCTGGGGCAGCTGGAGTTAGCGCTTGGAGTACTGAGGTGCTTTACGAGCTTTCTTCAGACCGTACTTGCGGCGCTCTTTTTCGCGCGCGTCGCGGGTTAACAGTCCGGCCTTCTTCAACACCGGACGGAGCTCCGGATCAAGATCGATGAGAGCCCGGGCGATCGCAAGTCGCAAGGCACCGGCCTGGCCGCTCACGCCGCCTCCGGTCACCTTTGCGGTGATGTCGTAGTTGCCCTCGGTCTCTGTTAGACGAAGAGGTTCCGAAGCAATCATGCGGTGAACCATGCTGGGGAAGTAATCCTCCGCGGGACGATCGTTGATGATCCAACGCCCGGAACCCGGCCGAAGCTCGGCCCGGCACACCGATTCCTTGCGACGTCCGGTCGCTCCGGCCAGCGAATCAACCACCAGTTATCTCCTCCACCGTGTGGGCCTGCTCCAGATTGTGCGGAGCGGCGACTTCCTTGACGTCATAGTCCTTTGGGTCTTGTGCAGAGTGTGGATGCTCGGGCCCTGAATAAACTTTGAGTTTCTTAAGCATGGCCCGCCCCAACTTATTGGCCGGGAGCATGCCTCGTACTGCCCTCTCGACCACCTTCTCGGGCTCGGCAACCATGAGCTTCGAAAACGGCACGGATTTAAGACCTCCCGGATACCCGGAGTGTCTATGGGACACCTTCTGGTTCAGCTTGTCGCCGGTGAGCACCACCCGCGAGGCGTTCACGATCACCACGTGGTCGCCGACGTCGAGGTGAGGTACGTAGAGCGGCTTGTGCTTACCGCGGAGCAGCTTGGCCACCTCGGAGGCCAGCCTGCCCAGCACGACACCATCGGCGTCGATCAGCCACCAGTCGCGCACTATTTCGCTCGGTTTTGTCGAGTGGGTCCTCAACGGTCGCTCCAGGCACAAAAATGCCGTAGACAGAGAGATTTCGCAGATTATCCGCGGGGTTGGGTTAGGTCAACCGGCCGGCTCCAGCCGTCGTCATACTCAACCGCCACGAGGCACAAACCGTAGGGCGGTGCAACGGGCCCGGCCGCCGCTCTATCTCCGGCCCGAAGGATCTCGAGCATCGAGTCTGGGGGCGTCTTAGTCCGGCCCACGTCGAGCAGGGTGCCGACCAACGACCGAACCATCTGATAGATGAACGAGTTGGCCCGCGCGTACACACGAACGATCGACGCCGCACGAGTCACCCGCAGCTCGTGCAGGGTTCGGACCGCCGACCCATCCTCGGGGACCCTTCCAAACGACGAGAAGTCCCTCTCTCCGACGAGGTGGCCGGCGGCCTCGTTCATGGCGTCGACATCGAGCGGATGGGGCTCGTGAAGCGTCGTTCCCGCCAGAAAAGGGCTAATCGTGGGAGTCTGCGAGATCGCGTATACGTAGGAACGGGAACGGGCGCTGAAGCGAGCATGCCAATCATCGTTTACGGGACGACAGCTCGAAACGACAATCGACGGACCGCACATGGCGTTGACGACTCGGACGACGCGATCGAAGTCAACCTCGTCGGGCGCCGTGGGGCAGCTGACCACCTGCGCGAGCGCGTGGACCCCCGCATCGGTTCTACCGGCCCCGTACGTTTGAACTTCTGTTCCGAAGAGAGTTGAAAGAGCGCTCTCGAGTTCGCCCTGGACCGTTTTGAAGTTGGGTTGTCGCGCGAAGCCTCTAAAAGGACGACCGTCGTAGGCCAAGTCCAGACGGAGATTCAGCTGGGTGTCTGCTCCTCTTCGTCCTCTACGTCTTCGACGTCTCCGACGTCTTCCACGTCGGCTTCGACGTCATCCGTTACATCTTCGTCGGGAGCTGCACCTGCTTCGGGCTCCTCGCCGGGTGTGCGTCGACGAGTGGGACGTCGCAGGCGTCGGCGGCGCGAAGCTTCTTCGGTGGGCGCCGTCTCCGTGGTGCGACGCTCGCCCTTCTCGACGAGTTCGACGATGGCCATGGGCGCACCGTCCCCGTTTCGAGTTCCGAGCTTGAGCACTCGGGTGTAACCGCCGTTGCGAGCGGCAAACCGAGGCCCGATCTCTTCGAACAGCTTGTGTACAACGCCGCGGTCGTCGATCGCGGAAAGAACCTGCCGGCGGTGGTGAACCGAACCGTGCTTGGCCTTTGTAATGAGTCGTTCGGCATAGGGCTTGAGAGCCTTTGCTTTAGCCTCGGTCGTCTTCACGCGCTCGTGCTCGAACAAGGAGCGCGCCAGATTTCGCATCATCAGGTTCTGGTGCGACGGGTTCGATCCGAGCGCGGGTCCCTTCCGAGGTTGTGGCATCAAAATTCCTTTTTACGCAACCCGAGCCCCAGCTCGGCGAGCTTGGCCTTGACCTCGTCGATCGACTTCTGACCAAAGTTTCGGATCTCGAGGAGGTCATCCTCCGACTGCTCCGTGAGCTCGCCGACTGTGGTCACGCCCTCTCTCTTTAGACAGTTGTAGGAGCGAACGGTCAGGTCCAGGTCCTCGATAGGCTGTGCGAGAACGCCGGAGGCCTCGTCCTCGCCTACCTCGGGGCCGACGTCGAGGCCGGGACCCTCGCCGACGCCCGAGAACAGCTGGAAGAGATTGACGAGAGTGGAACCCGCCGCCGACAGCGCCGTGGATGGACTAATGGATCCGTCGGTCTCGATGTCGAGGATCAGCCGATCGAAGTTGGTCATCTGCTCCACCCGAGTGGGCTCGACTTCGTAGGTGACCCTCTTGACCGGCGAGAACAACGCGTCGATGGGCACCGTGCCGATCGCCTCTTTGGGCGCCGTAGTGGCCGGCACGTACCCCCGACCCTGCTCGATTCTGAGCTCCATCGAGAGATTTGCATCGCGGTTGAGAGACGCTATGTGGTGGTCTGGGTTGAGAACCTCCACTCCTGCGGGAAGCTCGATATCGCCGGCCTTCACGTCGGCCGGTCCCGAGACCCTCAGATGAACGTTGGTGGGCTCCTCGTTCTCGCTGCTAATGACGAGCTCCTTGAGATTGAGGACGACGTCGGTCACGTCCTCCGTGACGCCCTCGATCGTCGAGAACTCATGCAAAACCGTATCGATTTTTACCTGTGTGACCGCGGCCCCCGGGATCGACGACAACAACGTCCTCCGCAGGGAGTTCCCGAGCGTGTATCCGAAGCCCGGCTCCAGCGGTTCGATGGTGAACTTGCTCCGATCCGAAGATAATTCTTCCTCGGTAATCTCCGGACGCTGAACGATAAGCAGATTCATGAAACTCCTCTCCTGTGGGACCGAGGCGGGCGACCGCCTCTCGTCCCGACCTCCCAGACTTACTTCGAGTAGTACTCGACGATGAGCTGCTCCTGGACCGGAACGTCGATCTGATTGCGCTCCGGTGGAGCCAGCACCTGAACTTGAAACTCTTTGAGATCCGTCCGCAACCACGCGGGGATCTCGCGCCCTTCGGCATAGGCCACGTTCTCGATGAGTCTTCCGAGTTTCTTCGAGCGAGCCTTAACCGAGATGGTGTCGCCCGGTCGAACCCTGTAAGAGGGAATGTTGACCTTGCGGCCGTTCACCTCGAAATGGCTATGCGAGACGAGCTGTCGGGCCATCGGCCGGTTCATCGCCAGCCCAGACCGGTACACGATGTTATCCAGTCGCAACTCGCAGATTCGCATTAACTCTTCGCCGGTAACACCCTTCGAGCGGGCGGCCTCCTCGTAGTAGCTCCGGAACTGCCGCTCGAGAATTCCGTAAAAACGCTTCGCCTTCTGCTTCTCACGAAGTTGGAGCAAGTATTCGCTCTCGCGGACTCGACCCCGGCCGTGCTCACCGGGCGGGGGGCGACCCTTCTCGATAGGACACTTGGGGGATTCGCAACGCGTTCCCTTCAAAAACAGCTTTGTCTTCTCGCGCCGACACAACTTGCAGACCGGTCCCGTATAGCGAGCCATCAGACGCGCCTTCTCTTGCGGGGACGGCAACCGTTGTGCGGGACGGGCGTGACGTCGCGGATGCCAATCACCTCGAGCCCGGAGGCCTGTAGAGAACGGATTGCGGTCTCGCGACCGGAACCGGGTCCCTTGACCAGGACATCCACTCGTCTCACGCCGTGCTCCTGGGCCTTGCGCGACGCGGCCTCTGCGGCGAGCTGAGCGGCAAAGGGCGTCGACTTGCGCGAACCCTTGAAGCCCACGTTTCCGGCCGAGGCCCACGAGAGACAGTTCCCCTCAGGGTCGGTAATCGAGATGATCGTGTTGTTGAACGTCGCCTTGATGTGTGCCACGCCGTGGACGACGTTCTTCTTTTCCCTGCGACGAGTCTTCTTGCCCTTTTTAGGAGTTGCCAATACCAGCCTTTCCTATTTCTTCGTGGGAGCTTTCTTCTTTCCCGCAACGGTCTTGCGAGGACCCTTCCGCGTTCTTGCGTTCGTGTGAGTTCTTTGCCCGC
>JALZEI010000168.1 GCA_030862115.1 Actinomycetota bacterium | reverse complement strand
TGAACGCGCGACTGCGGCCCACCTGGTTCTCCCACATCCTCGATTGGGACTCGTGAAGCCCCAAAGACGGAGCCCGGCCGATCGGCAGGTCGGCCATGTCTTCCGGGATCCCCTGTTCGTAAAGGGCGTGGCCCGTCTCATGGATGGCGGCATAAACCGATCCGGCAAGCCCCTGTTTTTCGGTTCGCGTGGTCTGTCTTACGTCGCCGGTGGACACGGTCATGGTGAACGGATGAGGCGAGAGGTCGAGCCGGCCGCCATCCATGCCGTAACCCAGATGTTCAACCAACCAGTTGCAGAAGTCGATCTGCCGTCCGGGGTTGTAGGGGCGCAGTAGCCACTCCGGCTCTTCTCCGACGTGGGGAAGCACGGCATCGAGCAGCGGCTTCAAGCCCGCCACGAGCTCGGCGAAAACTCTCTCGAGCTCCGCCGTGGTCATGCCGGGCTCGAAGTTGTCGACCAGCGCGTCGTAGCGCTCGCCCTCCCAGCCGAGGGCGTCCGCCTCTTGACATTTGAGTTCAATCACCCGCTTTAGGTGCGGTTCGAACATGGAGAAGTCGTCGGCCGGCCGTGCCTCCGTCCAGGCCTGGTAGGCCTTCCCGTGGGCCTCGGCAAGGTCGCGGACTAATTGCTCGGGCACCTTCGTCGCTTTGTCGTAATCCCTGCGAAGCACCCGGGCGGTCGCCCTTTGGTTGGCGTCGAGACCGTCGGTCGATTCGAGCTCGTCGATGAGGTCACCGATCTGGGGGTCGGTGAGTTTGGAATGGGTAATGGCATCAAGGGTGGCTTGCGTCCGGGCCCGCGCGGCAGCCCCTTTTGGGGGCATCATGACGGCCTGGTCCCATGCCAGAAGCGCCGAGGCGGAATAGAGGTCCTTGAGTTCCTGCATTTTGGGTACGAGCTTGTTCCAGGAGTCGGTCATCGTTGGAAGGTAACCGCTCGTGAAGAGCAGGTCTGAAAAACACCGGAAGAGGCTCCCACCGCCTCCGCCCCCCCGGGCAGGGGTGCGGATTCTTTTCGTATGCACCGGAAACATCTGTCGCTCGCCGATGGCCGAGGCGCTGCTGCGCGCGGGGCTCGAGAAAAGAGAGTGCGCCGGTGTGGAGATCGCATCCTCGGGCACGTGGGCCGACTGGGGTTCGCCCGCTTCTTCGGGGGCGATCTCGGCACTCGGACGGCGCGGTGTCGATCTAGGTTCCCATCGTTCGCGACCTTTGGATCCCATCGAAACGTCGCGAGCCGACCTCGTCGTCGTGATGACGAGCGTGCACGAGAAAGAGGTTCTTCAGGTAACTCCGGACGTGAGGGACAAGCTCGTGTTGATCAAGGCGCTGGACGAGATGAAGATCCACTTCGACTCGCAGGCCCCGCCGAGCCGGCGGGTGAAGGCCGTTGTCGAGGCCCGCCGTCCCAAGTACCGGCGGGCGCTCGACCTCGACGATCCCATCGGGCTCCCCTCGAGCGCTTACGAGCGGTGCGTCAACGAGATTCTTCGCGGCGTTAACGCTTTGCTCGACGTGTTGTGCCCTCCGGTACAGACCGCCGCGGCGCCCGTCGAGCTCGCCGACCAGATGGCCGGAAACGGACCCGAATAAGAGGCCTTCGACCCCGGGGCGCTGAGTATGCTGCGGTCGTGAAGATCGCCGTCGGCTCCGACCACGCGGGCTACCGGCTCAAGCAGGAGATAACGGATCATCTGGCCGAGGGCGGCCATGAGGTCATCGACCTGGGAACGGACTCGGAGGAGTCGGTCGACTATCCGCCGATCTGCGCCGCGGTGGGCCGGGCCGTGACCTCCGGGCGAGCCGACTTCGGCATCGTCATGGGTGGCAGCGGCCAGGGGGAGCAGATTGCGGCGAACAAGGTGCGAGGCGTGCGGGCCGCATTATGTCTGGATGAATTCACCGCTCGCATGGCCAGGTCTCACAACGATGCGAATGTGCTGGCGATGGGGGGCCGGATAGTGGCTTCGGCTTTTGCCTTCGAGATCGTGGATGTGTTCCTTGGAACGGGTTTTGATGGGGGTAGGCACCAGCGCCGCGTGAAACAACTCAGCGATATCGAACGAGAGGAGTGCCAGGACTCATGAGCAATCCCGGATGGTCCTATTGGGCGGCCGTCGAGAAGGTCGACCCGGAAACGGCCGCGGCCATTCTGGACGAGGTCAACAGAGAAAACACCAAGATCGAGCTCATAGCCTCGGAGAACTTCTCTTCGACCGCTGTTCTCGCCGCGCTCGGGACTCCACTGAGTAATAAATACGCAGAGGGTTACCCGGGCCGCCGTTACTACGGCGGGTGTGAGTTCGTCGATGTGGCCGAGAATCTCGCCATCGAACGAGCGAAGGCCTTGTTCGGTGCCGAGCATGCGAACGTGCAGCCCCACGCGGGAGCGCAGGCGAACGCCGCGGCGTTCTTCGCCTTTCTCGACCCAGGTGACACGTTCATGGGTATGGAGCTGGCTCACGGGGGTCACCTCACACACGGGTCGCCCGTCAACTTCACCGGAAAGATGTTCAAGGTGGTCTCCTACGGCGTCCGCAAGGAAGACGAGCTCATCGACTACGACGAGGTCCGAGACATCGCCAAACGAGAGCGGCCGAAAGTCCTGGTGGCCGGAGCTACTGCTTACTCGCGGGGCTGGGACTTCGCGACGATGAGAGAGATCGCAGCCGACATCGGAGCCATCTTCATCGTCGACGCGGCGCACTTCATCGGCCTCGTGGCGGGGGGTGTACACGACAACCCCATAGAGCACGCCGACGTCGTCACATGTACGACGCACAAGACGCTGCGGGGACCCCGCGGGGCGATGATCATGTGCCGCGAGGAGCACGCCAAGGCCATCGACAAGAGCGTTTTCCCCGGCTGGCAGGGCGGACCGCTCATGCATTCGATAGCGGCGAAAGCCGTTGCTCTGGCGGAGGCCGCCACGGACGAGTTCAAGGAATACGCGCGTCAGATAGTGGTCAATGCGAAAGCGATGGCCTCGACCTTCGAAGAGGAGGGTCTTCGTGTCGTGTCCGGCGGCACCGACAATCACTTGATGCTCGTCGACCTCCGACCGGTCGGACTGACCGGGAAGGTGGCCGAGGAGAGGCTCGACTCGGTCGGTATCACCGTTAACAAGAACGCGATCCCCTATGACCCCGAGAAACCGTTCGTGGCATCCGGGATCCGGGTCGGAACACCGGCGGTTACGACATGCGGGATGAAAGAGGAGGACGTGTCCGAGGTCGCCCGACTCATCGCTCGGGCCCTCAAAGACGATTCCGAGGAGGCGACTCGCTCCATCCGTGAGTCGGCGGCGGACCTAACGAAGCGATTCCGGCCCTATCCCGACGCGGCCTAATGCCGAATTGACCGGCCCCCAGCTCGTCCGTTGCTGGTCTGAGCGCGCTATGCGCAACCAGTCCAGCATCCGTCGGCTCCCTTCGCGGCCTCTTCGGCCCGTCCGTCGTCCGTTGCTGGTCTGAGCGCGCTATGCGCAACCAGTCCAGCATCCGTCGGCTCCCTTCGCCGGCCGCCTGTCGAGGAAATCCGTGTACGTCGGTTCCTTTGGGGCATAGGTTTGCGTAGCCTTCCGTATATGCACCGTCGTCTGGAGGGGTTGGCGTGACCCCGTACCTGCTAGTTGGCCTCATCGGTCTGTCGGTGACTTTCGCCGTCACACCGGCCGTGAAGTGGTTCTCCCTACGCGCGGGGATCATCGATCGCCCGAGCGATCGCAAGGTCCACGCGCTTCCGACGCCGACGCTGGGCGGGCTCGCATTGTTCGCGGGCCTGTTGGTCGCGGGGCTCGTGGCCTCTTTCATGCCGGAGTTCCAACCGCTGTTCCGAGACTCCTCCGAGCTGTTGGGGATCGGTGCGGGCGCGGTGGTCATCTTTGCTCTCGGGGTGGTCGACGACCTGCGGCCCTTGCCGGCCCCCGTGAAACTCGCCGGTCAGGTCTTCGCCTCGGGAGTCCTATTCCTGTCCGGAATCAAGATGGACTTCATCCTCGTTCCGGGCGACGCGAGCATCTCGCTCAGCGAGGACGTCTCGGTCCTCGTTACCGTTTTCTGGCTCGTCGCCATGATCAACGCGGTCAACCTGGTCGACGGACTAGATGGTCTGGCGGCGGGGATCTGCGCAATTGCCGCCTCATCCTTCTTCGTCTACACCTACGAGTTGGCCTCGACCGGCGGACTCGGCGAAACTCCGGGGGCCCCCCTGATAGCGATCATCGTGGTGGGCATCGCGCTCGGGTTCCTGCGCTTCAACTTCCACCCGGCCAGCATCTTCATGGGCGACTCGGGAAGCATGCTTTTGGGACTCGTGCTGGGGGCCGCCACGATCGTCGGCGTCGGCCAAACGCAGTTGCCGGAATCGTCGTCCGAGGTATTTCTCGCCTACGCCCCCTTGCTCATCCCCGGCCTGGTGGTGGCCCTTCCGCTGCTGGACGGAATCCTGGCCGTCGTCCGCCGCGCCCGCCGGCGCCGGAGCATCTTCCACGCCGACAAAGAGCATCTTCATCACCGCCTGATGGACCTCGGCCACGGCCACAGGGCGGCCGTAATAGTGATGTACATGTGGTCCGCCCTGGCGGCCGGAGCGGCCCTCGCCTTCACCTTCTTGGACCACTCGAACCTCATCTTCGCCCTACCGATAGCCGTAGGCGCCATCGTGATCTACACGCTCTTTCCCCTCCTAACCAAGGTCCTTCAAGACCGCCTCTAGGCGCGGCTTTTCAAACCAAAACCCCGCAGCGAAGGGTGGGAGCCCGTTAGTACTCGAGGTTCCATTCAAAACCGGCGGCGAGTGACGGAGTGACGGGGGGAGCCCGTTAGCACTCGAGGTTCCATTCAAAACCGGCGGCGAGTGACGGGGTCTAGCCCACGGGCATTGCAACCAAAAAACCGGCGCCGAAGGATGGGGCCCGAGTCCTGACGCGGGGTTCACGTCTTCTGTGGGTCAGGCGGTCCGCCTAGCGGTCCCGATGACCCACAGAACGTCGCGACGACCTCCTAAGTACTTGGGGACGTCACACACCCCAGCGAGGGGCAAGCGTTCGAGGTTTTGCTCGTTCATTGTCATCTGGTGCCCGGTAACCGGGCACGATCCGGCAATGAAGCGCCCGACCTCCCGCTCGGATTGGCCCCGCTCGCTTCGCGCCTGCTTTTGACGCTGATTGCTAAGTGGACTTCGTATATCGAAGTCAATCGCACAATGAACCGGCAACCCCGCGCCGGACGCGGTCCCCGCTCACCTCGTCGCCCGCTTTTGCTTGGGTCCCGGCCGGCGGATCGGGGAGCGCCGCTACCCGCGTTTGCGCTTTGTTAGCGCTTGTGAAAGAATTCACAAGCAGCCAACTCCCGGGGTAGGATGCCCCGCTACCGGCTCTCTTAGCGGGTTAGCGGGCCGGGTGGCGGCGACGAAACCAGCGGCTAGCGAGGAAGCTCACTGTGGCACAGCGGCCAGGTACGGGCGGAAGCGGCTCCGACATGGCCAAGGGCTTTTCGCAGGCCTCTTGGGGTCTCTCGGTCGCCTTCGGATTCGTGGGGATCCTGCTCGGCGGCTGGTTTGCAGGTCGTTTAATCGACGAATGGCTCGGCATTGAGCCCTGGGCCCAGGTCGTGGGCGCGATCGCCGGGTGGATAGGTGGGGTGGCTGTCGTTTTCTACGCCTCGATGAGAAAACAGCAGGACTGATTAACAACCAAATCGATGGACGGCAACGTCCACGAAGGAGACGGTGTGATCGAACTGCAGATGGTGCGGCGGATGATCAAGCGAGGATTGCTGCTCGCCCCGCTTCTCGTCGTGGCGTTGGGGTTCTGGGGGGGCTACGACTACGCCATTTCCGGAGGGGTCGGCGTCGCCATGACCATCGGCAATCTCTGGTTGTCGGCTGTGATCATCGGTGGGGTCGCTGAACGGAGCCCCCAGCTCCTGATGCCGGCCGCTCTTCTAACGTTCGCTCTCGGCCTCGCGCTGCTCGTCTTGGTGGCGGTCGGCCTGCGGGAGCTCGACTTCATCTATTTCCCCGTTACCGGTTTCGTCTTGATAGGGGCGCACCTGGGCCTCGTTCTATGGGAGGCGGCCGGCGCTTACGAGCACACGTCCGTTGAACGAACCCCCGCGAACGTAAGGAGCTGACGTGACGACTCTCGCCCTGGAGCTGGATCCGTTCCACCTCTTCCTGTGGGAACCGTTCGCCCTGGATGGCTTTACCTTCACGATTCCGGGGACCGACTGGCACGTCACGCCGTTCGCGATTAACCGCGTCGTTGTCTTGATGATGCTCGCGTCGCTTCTGTGCATGCTCTTTTTCGTGCTCGGCGCCCGACGCAAGGCCGCCGTTCCCGGGAAGGGCCAGAACATCGCCGAGACGGCCTACTTGTTCGTTCGCAACAACATCGCGATCGACGTGATCGGCCCCGAGGGCGTTAAGTACGCGAACTATCTGGCTTCGCTGTTCTTTTTCATCTTCTTCATGAATTTCCTGGAGGTCGTTCCCGGCATCAACTTCCCCGTGACGTCGCGGATGGCGATCCCCGCAGCGCTCTCATTGATTACTTACCTGATTTTCAACCTCGTCGGGATGATCAAGCAGGGACCCTTCCGCTATTTCAAGGACACTCTGTTCCCACCGGGTCTCCCCGGAGGAGTCATTGGTTTCGTCGTGAAAATCCTGTTGGCGGTCATCGAGCTTTTCTCGGTCTTCATCATCCGGCCGCTGACGCTGGCCATCCGGCTTCTAGCCAACATGATGGCCGGACACGTGCTTTTAACGATCTTCTTCTTGTTCACGCATGACTACCTGGTGGACGACATCAACCCCGCCGCGATCCCTCTTGGAATCGTCACGTTTGTTGTGGGGGCGGCCCTGATCGTCTTCGAGCTGCTGGTCATCAGCATTCAGGCCTACATCTTCACGATGCTTAGCGCGTTCTACATCGCCGAGTCGATTCACGGCCACGGCGACCACGAGGAGGAGCACGGCGAGGAGGACCACGAGGTTTCACACGAAACAGAAGGACTGCAACCCACACCCGCGTGATCTAGGACAGAAGGAGGAACAACCATGCTTGATCTGGCGCTACAGCTCGCTCAGGAAGGTGGAGGCGTAACCGACGAGGGCATGGCGGCTCTCGCTCACGGACTGGTTTTCGGCCTCGCGGCCATCGGGCCGGGAGTCGGAATCGGTCTCGTTTTCGCCAGTGCAATCGAGGCCATGGCTCGCCAGCCGGAAACGGCCGGTCAAACTCGGACGACGATGTTCCTCGGCTTCGCTCTTATCGAGGCGCTGGCGCTAATCGGTTTCGTCCTGTCCTTCATCATCTAGGCCCAAGGAGAGAGTTATGTCGGTACTGAACACAACGCTCCTTTTGGCCCAAGAGGGTGGTCATGCCGAGGAGCCCGAAGGACTAGATCTCATCCTGCCGGAGTCTGCCGAGCTGATCTGGGGTCTTATCTGCTTTCTCGTCGTCTTCTATGTGCTCAGGCGCGTTGCTTTCCCGAAGCTTCGAGAGGCGGTCGAGGCGCGCGAGAAGAAGATCCAGAGCGATCTTGAGGAGGCGGAGAACACCAAGAAACAGGCCCAGAAGGAGCGCGACGA
>JALZEI010000166.1 GCA_030862115.1 Actinomycetota bacterium | reverse complement strand
TCGGCCGCGGCCCGGTGGTGCCGTCGAGGATGTCGATGAACCAGCGCGTTTCGTTGTACTGCTGGGAGTCGGCGTTATCGCCGGTCAGGACGGTCAGCTCGAGCTGCTTGCTCGTCACCGGCGAGGTCGTATTGCGCGCCGCCCGGACCATCGCCTCGGTGACCTGAGTCGTCAACGACTCCTGCGGTCGATAGGCCGCGGAGAAGGGGCTGGCCCCCGGCGTCCGCTGCGTGGGATCGAGGAACTCGACGCGTCCCGGGGATTCCTCGTCGACGATCTGAAAGTCCGACAGCTGAAGGTAGTTGAGAATCGATCCGGACCGCGGGGGCCGGAAGTCGTTGCCTACGAGGTCGTGAGGGTCGAGCACTAGGTAGTCCTCGCCCGGCCCATATTCGAGGAGGTTGTCCCGAGGAAATTCCTCGATGGGATCGCCGGACCCCTTGTAGTCATCGATGGTCAGGTCGACCGTGGTCCTGGGGGTGGCCGACACCGGCACCACGACCGCACACGCAAGAAGGCCTCCGACGACCGCGCTGCCGAGACGTCGCATAAATCCTCCCTTTGCGAGCCGACGTGCAGTCCGCCACCCCGGCCGAGCCGGAAGCCCCTCTGAAGATTTCGGCCGACGCGCCCGGAAATCCTCCCCCAGGATCGCGATGAAGAGGCTGGCAGGCCGGCGGTGAGATCGGTTCGCTAACCTGTGGATTGATTCAACTGCGGACAGGAGGTGGGGATGGCCGACCTGCATATCAATACCGTGCCCGTGGGCGCGACCGCGGAGCTTCTGAGTGAGGTTGGGATGTTGCTCGACGGCAATAGCAAGCTCCAGAGCTATCTCGGTCCCCGAGCTCGACGACTGTCGATCGAGTTCCTCGAGGACGAGGCGAAACCTTCGCTGCCGCTTCCTTCGAGCGGATTCCGCGCCACGTACTACGACTATTCGAACGCGCGACCGGTCCAGGTGGTGGGAGGTCTCGAAGGAACCGATCTCGACATCGCCTCACCCGACTTCCAGCCCAAACCGAACAACGACGAGTTCGCCGAGGCCGTCGCCGTCATCTCTAAGGACGAGAAGGTTGGTCCAAGCGTCCAGAACGGCGGTGTCCTTCCCTATCGGGCCATGCCCGGCGTCGTCGATTTCGCGTCCTCGGCCGAGCGGACTCTTGCAGTGGGCCTGCTGCCTAAGGTCGGTCTGAAGGGACACGAGATCGTCGGCGTGAATCTCGTTGAGCAGTCGGTCGTTCACTACGACGACAACGCTCCACCGTCGGCGGCCGCCCACAATCCCGTGTGCGGGCTAAACGGTGTGTGGCAGGCGACGACCGACAAGGGAACTCCCGGGCAAGCAGAGGTGACGGTAACGCGTGACGGGGCCGTTCTCTGGCGGTTCGTAGTCGTTCGACCGTCCGCGTCGTCGGGAATCGAGGGCTCGGCGGTGGAATTGAGAAGCGTCGACTACCGTTCGAAACGAGTCCTCGATCGAGCCCACGCTCCGATCCTGAACGTCAAGTACGACGGTGATGCGTGCGGACCCTATCGGGACTGGCAGTGGGAGGAAGGAGCGTTCGCTGCCGTCGGCTCCGACGTCGCCAACGGGATTCGATTCTGTACCCAGCCCGCGCAGACGATTCTCGACTCAGGAAAGGATCGGGGAGACTTCCGCGGAGTAGCGATCTATGCGGACGGCCCCGAGGTTGTCTTGAAGAGTGAGCTCGAGGCAGGCTGGTATCGCTATATAAGTGAGTGGCGACTGCACGAAGACGGAACGATCCGTCCCCGGTTCGGCTTCTCGGCCGTCAAGAACTCCTGTGTTTGTACGACGCACCATCACCACATCTATTGGCGCTTCGACTTCGACATCCACGCGGCCTCGCCCAACAGGGTTTTGGAGTACAACTTTGCCGGCCTTCCCGAGCCTTCCGGCTGGGTTCCGCAGCTTGAAGAGGCCAAACGGTTGCGTGACGAGGCGTCTGGCCGCAAATGGCGCGTGGAGAATCCGTTGACGGCCGCCGGCTACACGATCGTTCCGGGGCACGAGGATGGGACGGCGGATGCATATGGGCAGGGCGATGTCTGGATCCTTCGTTTTAACCCGAATGAGCTTGACGACGGTCAGTGGTGGACCTCGCCTTTGCGAACTCAGGCGAACCTGGATAAGTACGTGAACGGCGAAACGGTCGAGGGGGCCGATGTCGTCTTCTGGTACGCGACCCACTTCAGCCACGAGCCTGGGGGAGACGAAGACCATGGTCATCGTGCCGGCCCTGACCTGATCCCTCACAACTGGACCGCCATCGTTTAATCGGAATACGCGGCGATCGGCAAGGCAAAGCGGTCCGCTCCTGGATGTGTTCCCTCTCAAGGAGTCGTCCCCGCGACGGAGAACCATTTTGGTATGAGGCGTCCCTTTTTGTTCCTTCTTGCTGTGCTTGTCGGCACCGGCCTGCTACCGATCGTTCCCGCCGAGGCGGCTTCGCCGCTCAAGACCGGCACCGCTTTCGTTCCCAAGCCGAAGTCGAAACCCCTCTACAAAACGAAGGCACCTTCCGCCAACCCGAAGGTTCAGACGCACGTCGTCGAGGCCGCGGATGGCGTCGATCTCTATGTCGAGACATGGTTGCCGGCTCCCAAAAAAGGCAAGATGCCGCCCAAGAAGTTGCCGACGATCCTGATCATGACTCCCTACGTCCAACCGGGCGAGCATCGTTACACGGAAGAGAACCCCACGTTCATCGATTACATGACGGCGCGCGGCTACGCCGTCGCCCAGCATCACGTCAGGGGAACGGGCGCGTCGGGAGGATGCCTGGAGCAGACCGCCGACGATCAGATCAGCGACGGCGCGCTCGTGGTCGAGTATCTGGGCAAGGACGCGCCGTGGACGAACGGTCGCGTGGGGATGTTCGGCCGCTCCTACGATGCCGAGGCGCAGATCTCGACGGCCGGCTACGGCGATCCCAAGAAACTTAAGTATCTGAAGGCGTTGCTGCCGGTTGCCTCCGTTGGTTCGCAGTACGACTGGAACTTCATGGACGGGGTCCCGTGGGAGGGGCAGCCGGCAATCGGAAACGTAAGCTACCTATTGACGAGCCTCGACACCGGCGACGAGGTCGATCCCGTTCACTTTGCTCAACGTTTTGAATGCCAGGCCGAGGTCATGCCGAGCTCCGCGGACATCAACGGCGACTACACCGCTTACTGGCAGGAGCGCGAGTACCGGCCGGGCGCGCCCAGGATCGACGCCCCTACCTTCTACGTCCACGGACTCCGCGACTTCAACGTGCAGCCGATCACGCTTGCGGGATGGTTCGACGAGCTATCGGACGACACGATGCACAAGGGACTGTTCGGAGTGTGGGGGCACCGTTTCCCGGGCAACCACACCCCGATCGAGCCCGGCTGGACGCGCTCGGATTGGATGGACATGGTGACGGCCTGGTACGACCGCCATCTGAAGCAGCTATCGACCGGCGTCGGCTCGTGGCCGAACGTCCAGGTGCAGTCCTCGGACGGCCAGTGGTGGGTGGCGCGCGAGTTTCCGAAGTCCGGACGGCCCTTTGGGCAACTGGGCCTCGGTCCCGATAACTCGCTCGGCGTCACGAAGCCGACGGGATCGTCGACTTACACGGAACAAACGGAGACCGGCGAGACCCAGCCCGAGGAGCAGGTCGTCTTCACCACGAAGGCCGTCCAAGGCCCGCTGCAGATCACCGGCCAGCCCGTTCTCGAGACGTGGATCCAGACGAACACCGGCGACGGCCACGTCGCCGTGGAGTTAGAGGTCCTCGGAAAGAACGGCGAACCTCTTCGGCACAAGGGCCCCGACGCCGAGGCCGTGGCCACCTACGGGGTGCGATCCCTTCAACACCGGCAACCCATGAGGCGTGGATTCTTCGAACAAAAGAGCGGGAGCTCGGCCCCCATGGGTGAGCCGTTCCGCACGAAGATCCGATTCCTTCCCACCGACCTGACGGTTCCGAGTGGTGGCAAGCTTCGCCTGACGATCTCGGGTTCGGTGTCCTACGCCAAGGGCGAGTCGATGACCTCGGGCGTCCCCTCGGAGATAACCGTGATGCACAACTGCAAAAAGCCTTCGTTACTCCGTTTTCTTATGCCGAAAAAGAGGGCAAAACTCCTAAACGTGCGAGAGCCCGACGAAAAGGGAAGGCTCGAGTCGAACGCGAAGAGGATGGGTCGTAGGGACGGCAGGGGCATGGCCACCGCGAACGTGTGCGGCCAGAAGCCGCAGCCGAGCTGGTGGCTTACCGGTAACTTCCCGAAGGAGCTCGGCGGAGACTCCTAGCGGCTCACTTCCTCGACGATTCGCAGGCCGTAGTGCGGGCGCTGTCCGAGTGACATACGTCGCGGCCGCCGCCGCCGTCGAGCCCGTCGGCCCCCCGGCCTCCATCAAGTTCATCCCGCCCGAGTCCGCCGAAAAGCAGGTCGGCCGCCCACCCGCCGAACAGGAGATCGCCTCCTCGGCCCCCGTAGAGCGAGTCGGGTCTCTTGCCGCCGCGCAACCTGTCGTCACCGCGCTTGCCGAAGAGGTAGTCGCGACCCCAAGCGTCCTTCAGATTGTCACGCCCGGCCCCTCCGACGGACGTGTCGTTGCCGGCGTTGCCCTTGAGGGTGTCGGCGTCCCGGCCTCCGCGCAGGAGGTCGGCGCCCTTGCGTCCTCGAATTTTGTCGGCGCCGCGACGGCCACAGATGACATCGTCGCCGGCGGTGCCCGTCAACAGATCGGCGCCTTTGGTCCCGACGAGATCACAGCCGGCAAGCAGAACGGCGTCGACCGGGGGAGTGGCGTCGACCGTGCGCATCGGGTTCATGAATTCCTCGTCCTCCTCATTGGGCCCGGCCATCGCGAAGGTGGTGACGTTGTAGAGGCGGGACTTGTTCTGGAGGCCGAATTGAGACGCGGGAACGCGCAACTCTATGGTCGAGTCGGCGAGCGTTCCCGTAACGGTGATGTTTTCATCGCGGTGGTA
>JALZEI010000229.1 GCA_030862115.1 Actinomycetota bacterium | reverse complement strand
GAGTGTCATCGTCTCGGGCCACACGCACATGCAGTTCGATCGTGTCGTCGGGGGCCGGCGATGGGTGAACGCAGGCAGCATCGGCATTCCCTATGAAGGCGAACCCGGCGCCTATTGGGCTCTGTTAGGTCCAGATGTATCGCTTCGCCGGACCGTCTACGACTTCGAGACCGCGGCGAACGCGGTTCGCAACTCCGGCTGTCCTCTCGCCTCCGAACTCGCCTCCTGGGTAACGACACCCGACCCGCCCGCGAAGGCCGCGGCGCATTTCGAAAGGGTTGCCGGACGAGGTTAGATCTTGGAATTTGTGAGCAGGCGGTAGCCTGACCGAATCCTTTCCCCTAGCCGTTGAGGTGATCGTGGAAGACCGCCTAAACCGATCCATATGGGTCGCGACAAACGAGACACGCGCCTTCCCGGCGCTCGAGGCAGAGATCGATGTAGACGTCGCGATCGCGGGGGCCGGCATCGTCGGGGTCACCACGGCCCTGCTACTAAAACGGGCGGGGTTGCGCGTGGCCTTGCTCGACATGGATCGGATAGGACATGGCGTGACCGGTTACACCACGGCAAAGGTGTCGGCAACTCAAGGGCTTAAGTACCAACAGATCGAGAGCTCACACGGGGAAGACACGTCCCGCGCCTACGCGAAAGCTAATCAGCGTGGGCTCGAGCTAATGCTGGATCTCGTCGATCAAGAGGGCATCGATTGCGATCTCGAACGGAAAGCGAATTACGTCTTCACCGAACAAAGCAGCGAGAAGAGCTCCATCGAAAGGGAGGTCGATGCCTCCCGCAGGGCCGGTCTGGCGACGGAGTTGGTGACCGAGACGCCCCTTCCGTTTCCCGTTGTGGCCGCCCTCCGCCACCCCGATCAAGCGCAGTTCCATCCGCTCAAGTATTTGGCGGCCCTCGCGGACCTGATCGACGGCGACGATTCGTTCATCTTCGAGAACTCCCGCGTCACAGACATAAAGGAGGACACGCGTTGTCGTTTCGAAACAGACGTCGGCCCGGGCGTCGTTTGTGACTATGCGGTGATCGCGACGAACTATCCGTTTACCGATCGATCGCTGATGTTTGCTCGGGTCCACCCCTCTCGTTCCTACGCCGTTGCGGGACCGGCCCCCTCGGATGTGATGCCCGATGGGATGTTCATCAGCGGTGAGCAGCCGACGAGATCTGTGCGCACCATCCGCGAGAACGGCCGCACTCTTTTGATGGTCGGTGGTGAGGGGCACAAAGTGGGCCGCGATTACGACACGCGAGAGCGATACGCCACCCTTCGCAGGTGGGCCTCCGATCGCTTTGGGATGGACGAGTTCCCCTATGAGTGGTCGGCTCAGGACGGAAGCACGATTGACCAGCTCCCCTACGCCGGCACCTACCGGCGCTCTTCAGACAGGGTCTTCACCGCCACCGGATTCTCGAAGTGGGGATTTACGAACGGCACGGTCGCCTCCGAGATCATCGCCGACGCCATCTTGGCCCGACCAAATGCGTTCGCGGCAACCTACGACCCTCACCGCGTCACTCTCAGCGCCTCGGCCAAGAAAGCCGTAATGGAGAACTCCGAGGTGGCTTTGCACTGGACGCGCGACCGGATCGCCCACCCCCAGCGTGGAGAGGTCGAAACTCTGGCACCCGGCGAGGCGGCCGTCATGGGCGGACCGCTCGGACCCGTGGGGGTCCACCGGGACGACGAGGGAAACCTTCACTGCGTCTCGGCGGTGTGCACACATCTCGCGTGCACGGTTAGTTGGAACACGGCCGAACGGTCCTGGGATTGCCCCTGTCACGGCTCCCGCTTCGACTTCAAGGGGCGCGTCCTCCAGGGTCCCGCCGTCAAAGATCTGCCCGAGCGAGAGCCTCCTGCCTAGCTGCGGGAATTAAGCCTTTTAGCCGGACGTCGCCCTTGCTCGAGGGTTGGGTAGCGGCGTAAGGACGTCCTTAAGCTTGTCGCGCAGGTGCTCGTAATTCGGCGGCAGCGACAACCCCTCGCCCAGGGTTTCGAGCGGTTCATCTGCCGTGAACCCCGGTCCGAGTGTGGCTATTTCGAAAAGCACCCCGGCCGGTTCTCGAAAATAGATCGAGCGGAAGTAAAAGCGATCGATCACCGGCGTCGGCGAGGCTCCGGCCGCAGCAACCCTCTCTCGCCACGTCTCGTGCTCGTCCATGGGCGAGGCCCAGGCGACGTGATGCACGGTCCCCGCGCCGCTAAGAGGGCGAGACTCGGGGGGCGCGTCGTATTTGTAGAACCCTCCGCGCGCGTCGCCGCGGGCGACCCAAGTGTTGTCCGAGGCCGGCTCGAAGTTGAGCGTCTTTTCGAGGAGGTCAACACTGGCCTCCGGCATGCTGCTGAAGGCGCGCACCCCCTCGAAACCACGGACGGCGTGTTCGAGTGGAACGTCGGGGTGTTCGGCTCGTAGAGGTTCGTCACTCGAGGTGTCGACGACGAACTCGAGGTCCAGCCCTTCGGGATCGGCAAAGACGATCGACGACTCGGAGCGAGCAACCTCGACGTCGTTGCTCTGTAACCGGCTCTGCCAGAAGTCGAGGGCCTCGGTCGAACCCACGCGGAACACGACTCGATGGACCATCCCATCGCCCGCCCGCCCACGGGGCACGCCGGGATATTCGAAGAACGTGATATCCGCTCCCGCGCTCCCTCGCTCGTCGGCATAAAACAGGTGGTAGACGGTCGGGTCGTCCTGATTGACGGTCTTCTTGACCAGGCGGAGCCCCAGGACCCCGGCGTAGAACTCGACGTTCTTCGGAGCATCTCCGGTTATTGCGGTGACGTGATGTACTCCCTCGAGCTTCATCGGCTCTCTCCCTTTACGTGATTGGCTCTTCTTTACGAACGGAACCGGGGGCCGCAGGATTCCCGTCCTCTCTACCCGTGCCGGTACCCGGATCGGTCATCCTGAGAACCTTGCCGGGGTTCAAAATTCCCCTGGGGTCGAGCGACTCCTTCAAAGCTTTCATCACCTCCACGCCGCCGGGCAGCTCTCGCGCGAGGAAATCGAGCTTCCGCAAACCGATCCCGTGCTCCCCGGTGCAGGTGCCGTCCATCGCGAGCGCGCGTTCCACGAGCCGGTGGTTAAGGTCGCTTGCGGCAGCCACCTCGGTGGGGTCGGCAGGGTCGATCAGCATCTGGACGTGGAAGTTCCCATCCCCCACGTGACCGACGATGCTGGCGGTCAGATTCAACTCTTCCAAATCGGCCTTGGTCTGCGTGATGCAGTCCCCCAGTTGCGAAATCGGAACGCAGACGTCGGTGGTCACCGCTTTGCACCCGGGTCGGACGGACAACGTGGCGTAAAAGGAATCGTGGCGAGCCGCCCATAGGTCGGTCCGCCGCTTTCCCTCCATCGCCGATTCGAAGTGGAGAGCTCCGAACTCGCCCACCACGTCGCGGACGTGGATCGTCTGGTCGGTCACCTCAGAAGCGGATCCGTGGAACTCGAATAGCAGGAGAGGTGCAATGGGATACGAGACATTCTTGTACGAGTTGATGGCGCTCACCGCGAGCTCGTCCATGAACTCGATGCGCGCCACGGGGATACCCAGTTGCATGATCGCGATCACGGCACGAACGGCAGCCTCCATGTCGGGGAACTGACAAACTGCGGCCGAGATAGCGTCGGGGATCCCCCTCACGCGCACGGTGACTTCCGTGATGACGCCGAGCGTTCCCTCCGAACCGACGAAGAGGCGGGTCAGGTCGTAGCCGGCCGACGACTTCCTTGCGCGGTGGGCCGTCTCGATCACACGACCGTCGGCCAGCACTACCTGCAGGTTGAGAACGTTCTCTCTCATGGCGCCGTAGCGAACGGTCGTCGTCCCGGACGCGCCGGTGGCCGCCATGCCCCCGAGCGTCGCGTCGGCGCCCGGATCGACCGGAAAGAACAGGCCTTCGCGGGCCAACGTCTCGTTGAGTCGCACTCGGGTAACCCCCGCCTGGACCGTCGCATCCAGATCGTCGGGCCGGATCGCGATCACGTTGTTCATCCTTGTCAGATCGAGACTGATCCCACCGTGTCGCGCGAGTACGTGTCCCTCTAAGGAGGTCCCGGCGCCGAACGGAACGACCGGGACGCCGTCGGCGCAGCAGATCGACAGCACCTTGGCGACTTCCTGAGTCGACTCGGGAAAAACGACGGCATCGGGAACCTCCGGTGGCAAAGGAGACTCGTCGCGCCCGTGAAGCTCACGGACCGAGGCAGACGTCGACAAGCGGTCCCCGAGTAGGGATCCGAGTCTTTCCATCACGCCGGTCGGCACGCTCACCCGTTCTTCACGACAATGACGATAGACCCGAAAATGGGCCTCAGCCGAGGGCTCTAGAGAACGCGGTCGATCTTGAAGATCTGGCCTGAGAAATCGGCGACGAACATGGCGCCGCTCTTGTCGAAGGTCACATCGAGAGGCACATCCATCTCGATAAAGACGCTCTGGGAGACCACCTTGGTACCGGCGGGGTTGAGCTCGACTCGCACGATGTCATGCCCTGCAGGGGGCCCGAAGAGGTTGCCCCACTCGGCGACATAAAGGTCGTTCTGGTGATCCGGCCCCCACGATTTCGACGTTTGGAAGGCGAGGCCGTCGGAGGATGTGTGGAGTCCGAACGAGGACACGGGTCTCGGCGTGCTCTTCGGGCAACGACCGAACTCCTTAATCACGTCGGGATTTGGGTTGTCGTATGGCTTGAGGTTCCCGCGTTCGGCCTTGTTGTACAGACATGAGGGAAAACCGAAATCATCGATGCGCTTGTCATCAACATCGGTTGCATAGAGAAGGTCGTCGGAGTCCTCGAGGTTGGGGTCGACGGGGTTCTCGGCGGTCGATCCCTTGCGTGCGTCGTCGGTTCCGTTCATCGGTACGAACAGTTTCGTCTTGTCGACAGGCGAAAAGGCGAGGTCGTAAACGTTCCGCCAGCCGGTGGCAACCAGAGCCTTGCGGCGCGGCAGGTCGGCTAGAGAGACGTTTTTCGCCTTGGGATCGACACGAACGACCGATCCGGACCACGGGACGACCTCGCTCTCGCCACCCTCGATTCCGTCGTCCGTGGCGTTGCCGTTCGTCACGTAGAGCTTTCGGCCGGGCCCGAAGGCAAGACCGTTCGTGTTGTGACGGCCGTTGGGAAGATCTTTCAGCACGACGGTCTTCTTGTCGGCTACGCCGTCCCCGTCCGTGTCGCGAACGCGCCAGACGCGTCCGTAGGGCCGGAAGCCAAAGGGACCCTCGCGCGAGCTTTCCGCATCCGATACATAGACCGTCCCGTTCTTCGCCACAACCACACCCAAGGGCCCGTCGAAGCCCTCGGCGAAGACCTCCGGCGGGGACCCGGCTCCCCCCGTGTCGTCAATTGCCAGGACCGTGCCGCCGACAACGTCGGTCACGTAGAGGCGCTGTCCCTTGTTTCCCTCGCGCGTGTCGGGTCCGAAGGCCAGGCTCGAGGGAGCCCCGCCGGTCGCCGTGTACGGAGTGACGACGAAACCGGGTTCGATCGGACGCGGAAGTGGCTGTGGGACGGGCGCGCTCAGGCCGGGGGCCTGGACGAGCGAGAACAGGAGACCGCCGGCTACAGTCGCACAGAGAGCCGTGCGGCGACCTTTCATCGGACCAGCAGGGTCCCTTTCATATTGGGGTGAAGCGAGCAGAAGAACGCGTACTCGGTCCCCGACTTCACGGCCTTCAGACCGAGCACCTCGGTCGAGTCGTTCGCCCCAACCGTGGGGCTCCAGAACAGCGGGCACTTGCCTCTCGGAAACCCCGAACACCACTTGGCCTTTCGGGCCGCCTTCTTGGAGAGATAGGCGCCGGAGGCCACGAAGTTGTGGCCGGCTACATCGAAATTGGAGAGAGTGAGGGTTTCACCGCGCTCGACCACGACGAGGGGGGTCAGGTACCCGGCTTGATAGGAGCCGGGCCCCGCCACGGCCTCCGCGGCGCCGGCCGGTGCGGCTCCCCCTATGGCGACCGAGAGCGCGGCTATCGCAAGGAAAATTCGCCTCATATCCGGTTGGTTCGCTTCGGGGGCCCTCGTTCCTGCTCCGGCGTATCGTTTTAGATGTGGAGCGGCGCTATGGGACCCCCGTGGGCGGCGGCGAGAAGGAGGTGCTCGCCGGCTTCCTCGATCACTACAGGGGCATCATGCTCACCCTTTGTCGGGGCCTCTCGGACGAGGATCTCCGCCGGCCGATGGTTCCCTCGGGCACGTCGCTCCTGGGATTGGTCAAGCACCTGGCCTACGTCGAGAGGGGTTGGTTCCAGGAAGTAATCGCCGGCGAGCCCGAGAACTATCCCTACGAGGAGGGAAGCGACGGGGACCTCCACGCGGAAAAGGGCGAGACCGCGGAGGAGATCTTCGACTTCTACCGGGCCGAGTGCGAGCGCTCGCGCGAGATCCTCGCCGGCGTTTCGCTAGAGGACAACGCCAAAAGAACCGACCGCGCTCACTTCAAGGTGCGATGGATCGTGGCGCACATGATCGAGGAGACCGCGCGTCATGCCGGTCACGCCGACATCCTGCGGGAGATGATCGACGGAAAGACGGGGGTGGGCTATCCGTAATGGCGATCAACCGAGTTTCGGCGAACACCGTTGCGTACAAAGGGCCCGCTCGGCTTCATCTGATCGCCACGGGGACGCGCCTCTTGCGCCCAAAGCGCTTCCACGGCGCCAGGGCTCCGGGCCCACAAGGACGAGAGACCTTCCGGCTCGTGCGAGAGGTTTTTCGGGACCCCGCTGCAAGCTATCTCCGGTCGTTCGAACGTTACGGCGACATAACTCGCGCGGAACTCCGAGGACTTGGTCACGTAGTCAGTCACTTCGTCGCCCATCCGGACTACGTACAGCACGTCCTGCAAGACAACCAGCACAACTATCGGAAGGCCTGGACCTACCTCCCCCTCCGATCGTTTCTACGCGACGGTCTGCTGACCAGCGAGGGCGACGTCTGGCTCCGTCACCGCCGCATGCTTCAGCCGGCGTTCCATCGGCGGGTGCTGAACTCGTTCGGAGTTGCGATGCTGCAGGCCTGCGACGACTTGCGGGCGCGCTGGGGTAGTCAATCCCCGGACGAACCGGCCGACATGGGCGTGGAGATGGCGCGACTCACGCTCGACATCGTGGGCCGCGCGCTCTTTGGGGCAGACCTCAGGGAGTACGCACACCGGGTGTCTCCGGCCGTC
>JALZEI010000010.1 GCA_030862115.1 Actinomycetota bacterium | reverse complement strand
TTCGCTCATCTAGAGCGGGGGAGGGACCGGCCCGTTGATCCCGCCGCAACCACCGGCTTCCGGCAGGTGCGAAACCCGGACGGATGAGCCGAAGCTCTGTTGAGAGCCTCTTCCGTCCGGGAGAGGTTTTTTTTGTACTGGAGGAAAGATGGCTTTAACGACATCGGTGGTGGGGTCCTACCCCAAGCCTCCCGAGGAAGGCAAACAATTCGTTCTTCGCAAGACCCTGCATGCCGTCGAGCGCGGGGACGCAACGGCCGACGACATCAAAGCGGCGCAGGACGAGCTGGTTCGCGAGGTCATCGCAGAGCAGCAGAACGCGGGTATCGAGCTCGTAACCGACGGTCACGTGCGCTGGGACGACATCCTCACGCCCTTTGCTCGGCACATCGGGGGTTTCGAGGTCGGGGGACTGCTCAGGTGGTTCGACAACAACGTCTACTACCGCCGGCCCGTTTGCGTAGGCGATATCGAGTGGAGAGGCCCATCGTCGGTCGAGCCGTTCAAGTTCGCCTCGTCTGTCGCCACCACCGATGCGAAGGCGGTCATCCCCGGCCCCCTCACGTTTGCCAAGCTCTCGGTGGATGAGCACTACGGAAACGAACGTGAGTTCACGCTTGCGCTCGCTCGCGTGCTCGCGCAGGAGGCGTTTGAGCTCGAGGCGGCCGGCGCAAAGGTCATCCAGATCGACGAGCCCGCCCTGTTGAATGCACCCGAGGATCTCGCCCTGGCGCGCGAGGCCGTGGGGATCGCCGTCGGCGACCTAAAGTCGTCGAAGACGATCCTCGCCACCTACTTCGGAGACGCCAAGCGATTGGGGGCCGAGCTGTTCGAGTTCCCGGTTGATGCGTTCGGCCTCGACTTCGTTTCGGGACCGGCAAACTTCGAACTACTCGACGCGTTTCCCGCGGACAAGCGTCTGCAGGCCGGCATCGTGGACGCCCGCAACACCAAGCTCGAGACGGAGGACTCCCTCAGGGAGACGATCGACCGGCTGACGTCGACGGTCGACGAAGATCGCCTCTCGATCAGTCCCTCTTCCGGCCTGGAGTTCCTTCCCCGCGAGAAAGCCCGCGCGAAATTGCAAAAACTCGGCGACATCGCCGGAAAGGTAGGTGCCTGATGGCGACCGTTGATCTACCGGGCCCCGGTCTCTGGACCACATCCGTAGGGAGTCTGCCGAAGCCCGACTACATCCTGAAGGCGCGTTCGAGCTTCGCGCGTAAAGAGATTGAGCGCCCCGAGCTCAAAGAGTTGGAGGAGCGGGCGACCAGAGAGTGGATCGAGTTCCAGGACTCAATAGGGACGGATCTGGTGGTCGACGGCGAGCAATACCGGGGAGACATGGTGGCGTTCTTCGCTGAGGAGCTACCCGGTCTCGAGATCGGCGGTTTGGTTCGCTCTTACGGCAACCGCTACTACCGCAAGCCGATCGCGACCGGCCCGGTGGGCCGGGAGGAGCCGGTGACGGTCGAGTGGTGGAAGTTCGCGCAGTCGCTTACCGACAAACCGGTAAAGGGGATGTTGACCGGGCCGTACACGATCTGCGACTGGTCGTTCAACGAGCATTACTCGACCAGGCGCGACTTCGTACTCGATCTGGCCAAGGTGATCCGCGATGAAGCTCTCGATCTCGAGAGGGCGGGCGCGAAATACATACAGATCGACGAGCCGGCCGCCTCGACCAGGATCGACGAGCTCGAGCTCGTCATCGAGGCCATGGGGATAGTCACGGAACCTCTTGAGGCCCACACGATCACCCATATCTGTTATGGCGATTTCCACAAGGCCTATCCGAAGATGCTCGAGATTCCCGTCGACCAGATCGATCTGGAGTTCGCGAACTCGGATTACTCACTGCTCGAGGAGTTCTCGGACAACCCCTTCACGAAGTACATCGGCCTCGGCATATCCGACGTGCACACGCACGAGATCGAGGACACAGACGCGATGGTGGACGGGATAAGGCGCTCGCTTAAGCACATCCCGCCCGAGCGCATGTTCGTCGACCCCGATTGCGGGCTCAAGACTCGAACGGGCGACGAGGCGAAGGCGAAGCTCAGCAACATCAAAAAGGCCGTCGACGTAGTGAGGGCCGAACTCTAGGCCGACTGTGTGATTGGGTCGACCGCTTGAGATCGCCCGCCTTCATCGCGCACTCGGCGAAGAGCCGCCGGAGTGATCGTCTAATAGGCTGAGTAACAGAGCGCAGGGGAGCCCAGCCGGGCTGAGAGGTCTCAATCGAGACGACCCTTTGTGCGTGCCT
>JALZEI010000220.1 GCA_030862115.1 Actinomycetota bacterium | reverse complement strand
GGTTAGACGGGTTTGAACTGTTCGAAGGGGTTGCGACAGCTCTCGCAGTAATAGAGCGAGCGGCAGGGCGTCGGCCCGAAGGCGTTTTCGTTGCGGGTCTCTTTGCTTCCGCAGAAGGGGCAGACGGCCGTTTTCGGCAGCCCGATGCTGGTGATCAACACGGGTCCCTCTCCGGTGGGTGGCGCGAGGCCGAACTCCTTGAGCTTCTTGCGTCCCTCGAAGGTGATGCGATCGGTCGTCCACGGTGGGTTGAAGGAGAACTCCACATCGACCTTCCGGACTCCCTCGACCGCCCCGACCGCCGCGGCAACATCTTGTTTGATCACGTCGACCGCGGGACATCCCGTGAAGGTGGGCAGTACGACGACGCGCGCCCGGCCCCCCTCGAGCTCGACCTCTTTGATCATCCCCATATCGACGACCGAGACTGCCGGGATCTCGGGATCGAGTACCGAGCGCAGAACCTCCCATAGATCGTCGACGGTCGGAGAGAGGGCGGTGGTCACCACGTCGCTCCGGGGTTGTGCCGGTACGTGTACGTCAGGTCGTCCCACAGCTGGTCGAAGTCCTCCGTGTGCTGACCTCGGCGACCGCCGAGGCCCGAGGGCTTGGCCCTATCGCCGTCGTGCGTGCCCTCTTCTGCAATCAGGTCGCCCGAAGACGAGGCAACGAATTCGGCCGACTGGTCCAGCGCTCCGCGAACCTCTGTGGGAAGACCCAGTTCATCAAGGGCGGAGCCGGCGCGCTGCGCAAATCTCGAGCGAAGTTCCTCGGAGGAAACGGGCAGCCAACCGGCCTTCAGGGCTTCCTCCTCGTGCTCGAGCGGTTCGAACAATCCCATGGCCTCGGAGAAGGCGTCGTGTAATCCCTCGATCAGTTTCGTACGTCCCTCGACCGGCCCTTCGGCGACGCGGTTCATCCACATGTTTGCGTGCAGCTGGTGGTAGCGCTCTTCACGCCGCATCTTGGTTGCGAGCGCCGCCAACTCCTCGTGCGCGCTGTCCTCGAGAGCTTCGAGCCGGACCTCTTCGGCCGTGTCGTAAAGCCAGTGACGAGCGAGTGTGTAGGCCCAATCTCCGTTCTTGCGTTCGCAGAGAATTGCGTTTCGATAGTCGCCCTTTTCTCGCCCGAGGCCGAGGGCATCCGGATCCCCGTCGGACATCTTCGCGACGATCCCGTAAAGAGCGGCCGCATGCCCTATCTCGTCTTGGGCGATTGAAGAGAAGGCGACGTCCTCCTCGATGTAGGGGCTGTATCCCGTCCACTCCGAATGCCGGTGGCCGAGGACCAGTTCATCGTCACCGAGGGCAAGGACGAGAGAGATGAGCGCTTGATCGCTCACGACGCGGCGGCCTCCCGATTCTTATCTCCGTCTTGGCCGGCGACTTCCTGTGCACGTTGCTTGGCCCGCTCACGCATGCCGACCACGTCCCGGTAAGCCTCGGCGAAACGATACGACTTATCCGCCGACAGCAGCAGCAAACTCTCGTCGCTGAATGAATGGATGTCCGATCGCGCGACGACCCAAAGGTGTTCGCCCTCTTTGCGCCGGAGGAAACATTCCTTGGCGAGAAGGAGAGCCATTTCGGAGTCGGCCGCGGTCACCGTGCCCGCATGTTCGAACGGGTTTTTGTGTCCGTGTCGGCGGAAGACCTCGTAGATCTCCACGGCTCTAGCTCAAGCCGCCCTGTGCGTCTGACCGCTCATGGCCTCGCGCACCCAGCGGTGGTCCTCGTAAATGTTTCTACGAAGGGTTAGGCGCCGCTCCGTCTCCGGACCCTCGTTGCGCTTGATGGCCTCGAGCGGCTGCCAGTCGATGTCTTCGTCGTCGATCGCCCAGTGGCCCGTCGACTTGTCGAGGTGGGGGACCGGGTCCGGAAGCGTAAAGCCGAGCTCGTAGATCTTCGGCACGTAGCGATCGAGGAACTCCTGCCGCTGCTCTTCGTTTGTGCGCGTCTTTACCTTCCAGTGAAGCAGGAGGTCCTTGGCGACGTTCGAACGAGGGCCGAAGAAGTGGATGATGGCGAGCCACCAGCGATCGAGGGCGTCCTGGAACATGCCGCGTTGCTCGTCTGTTCCCGAGGCGAGCTCGAGAGTCATGTGCTCGCCATGACGGAGGTGCAACTGCTCCTCCGAACAAATTCGCTTGAGCACTCGCGTGTAGGGGGCGTAGGAGGAGTCCATCAAAGACGCCTGGGTCACGAGTGCTGCGCCGTCGATGAGCCAACCGATCAGCGCCGCGTCGCCCCAGTGCCGGACGGGGTAGTGAAAGACGTTATGGAACTTGGACTTGCCCGTGATGAGGTCCACGTACATAGCGTCGCGGCTCTTGCCGAGATCCTCCGCCACCCGATATAGCAACTGGGCGTGGCCGACCTCGTCCTGGATCTTTGCGGCCAATGACATCTTTCGTTTGAGGGACGGAGCCCGCGGCAAACACTCGCGCTCGGGAAGAGCACCCATGATCTCGGAGTTGGCGTGCATCTCGATGAACTTCAGTGTTCCCCGTCTGTAGTCGTCCGGCATCCAGTCCTGAGTCTCGACCTTCCCGCCGGTCGCGATGTGCTCGTTGAACTGAGCCAGCTTTTCTTCGTAAGTCATTCCGCAACCCCCTTGTCGACGCCCACACCTTCGCGAGCTCTTGATTCGAATCCCTGCACCAACATGTCTGCGTACATCTCCGCGATCTGGGTAGGCGAAAGATCCCCGCCCGGCCTATACCACGAGTATGTCCAATTTCCCGCCGAAAGCACCAGCCGTGCTGCGAGCGGGACGTCGAGGTCGCTGCGGAACTCACTGGTCCGCATGCCCTCCTCGATGACGTTGCGCATCATGGCCTCGTAGCGGTGTCGTTTGTCGACGACGACGGCACGGCGTTCGTCGGACAGGTATCGCCACTCGTTCAAAAACACGGTGGCGGCGTCCATGTGCTCGATCGCCGTCTCTATGTGGGCCACAAGGAGGGCTTTCAGACGGCCGGCGGCGGATCCTCCCATTCCAAGGGCGGTCTGGCCCCGTTCCAGGAAGCGATCGGCGCCCTCGTCGACCACCTCGAACAACAGCTCCTCTTTCGATCCGATGTGTGCGTAGAGGGAGCCGCGCAGGAGTCCGAGTGCCTCGCCCAGGTGCTGCATCGAGGTGCCGTGATAGCCCCGCTCTGAGAAAAGCCGAGCAGCCTCCCGAACGACGTCGGCGCGCCGGCCCTTGCCGCGGCGGCTACCCATCTCGACGGGAGGGGTTGATTCCTCAAGCACTTTCGTTGCCACAGGGCCTCCAGGAGGGCCTTGACCAAACAGTCGTTTGTTAGGATAACACGATGGAAATCCGGACGCTTAAGCCCGGCGATGACGAGCGCCTGCGCGCGATCCGTCTGGCGTCGCTGGGCGATTCGCCAGACGCCTTTGCGAGCACCCTCGAGGCCGAGCTCGCCTATCCGGCCGAGCATTGGAGCAACCTCGTGGAGTCGGACAAGGACGCCGTCTTCGTCGCTCACGGCGACGAGGACGATCGCTGGCTCGGCATCGCCGGCGTTGGAATCGACTGGGACGATGCCACCGGCTCCTTCATCTGGGGGATGTGGGTCGAGCCGAAGGCGCGCGGGCTCGGCGCCGGTGCGCGGCTGCTCGATCGAACTCTTGAGTGGGCGAAGGATCGACCGACGCGCCGGGTTCGCCTGTGGGTTACAGATACGAACGACGTAGCGCGCCGTCTTTACGAGTCCCGCGGGTTTCGGCCGAGCCGGGAGACCAAGCCCCACCCTCCCGACCCCCGCCTGACCGAAATCGAGATGTATCTCGAGTTTGAGGACTAGACCTCCGAACGGGAGGCACCAACGGCCCCGGCCCTCGTCTTATCCTGCGCCGGTGACCATCGATCGCACCGTGCCGGCCGCCGAGCGAGTGCCGCACATCATGCGACGCCTAAAGCGGGCTTATCCCGAGGCGCGCATCGCGTTGGAGTACTCGAACCCGCTCGAATGCGTCGTGGCAACGGTACTTTCGGCGCAGTCCACCGACGTCAAGGTCAACGAGGTTACGAGGTCCCTGTTCCAGAAATACATGAAACCCGAGGATTATCTGCGCGTACCCGAGGATGAGCTCAAGCGCGATATCTACCAAACCGGGTTCTTCAACCAGAAAACGAAGTCGCTGCGCGGGTTGTCGCAAAAGCTGCTCGACGACTTCGACGGTGAGGTTCCCAAGACGATCGCGGAGTTGATCACGCTGCCCGGAGTCGCCCGCAAGACCGCCAACATCGTGCAGGCCAACTGTTACCCGGAGATGCAGAGAAAGGATCCGGACGCCGGTACGGCGGTCGACACACACGTGGGTCGGATTGCCGTCCGCCTCGGTCTAACGAAGCACGGCCCCAAGGAGGCGCAGAAGATCGAGCCCGATTTGTTGGAGCTCATCCCACGGCGAGATTGGGTGAGGACGCCCTACCTCTTCATCGAGCACGGGCGGCAAACGTGCGACGCCAAGCAGCCGCTCTGTGAGGAGTGTCCAATTGAGAAGCTGTGCCCCTCGAGCCAGATCGCAGGCTGTCCTGACCTATACCGGGTCGCTATGCCCAAGAAGGCCCGCTCCCGCTAGGCCAAACCCACACACGTTCTGAACATCCTTGACCGGCGGGGCCACTAGCATGGAGTTGTGAAGAAAATCCTGCTGGCCGCCCCTCGCGGCTACTGCGCCGGCGTCGACCGGGCCGTCCAGATGGTGGAGCGTGCCCTGGACACCTGCGGCGCTCCGGTCTATGTACGGAAAGAGATCGTCCACAACCTTCATGTCGTAAGCGAGCTCGAGAAGAGGGGGGCGATCTTCGTCGACTCAGAACAGGAGATTCCCGAGGGATCGGTGTGCGTTTTCTCGGCCCACGGCGTATCGCCTGAGGTGCGACGCAACGCCGAGGCTCGCAAGCTGCAGGTCATCGACGCAACGTGTCCGCTCGTCACGAAGGTCCATCTCGAGGCCAAGCGCTTCGCGAAGTCGGGCCGAAAGATCATCTTGGTGGGCCACGAGGGTCACGAGGAGATCGAAGGCACGGCCGGGGAGGCCCCCGCGCAAACCTCGGTTGTCGACACCGTCGATGAGATCGACGACCTCGGACTGCCTCCCGAGGAGGCCGTCGCCTATCTCACGCAAACGACCTTGTCGGTCGACGACACGCTGGAAGTCGTCGAGGCGCTGCGAGAGCGCTTCCAGGACCTTGAAGGCCCGAGGAGCGATGACATCTGCTACGCGACGCAGAACCGACAGGTCGCGGTGAAAGCGATCGCCCAGGATTCGGATGTCGTGCTCGTAGTCGGCGCACTTAATTCCTCTAACTCGAACCGGATGGTCGAGGTGGCTCGTAAGGCGGGTACGCCCGCCTTCCTCGTACCGAGCGTGGACGATCTCGATCCCACGTGGCTAGAGGGGGCCGAGACGGTGGGCGTGAGCTCGGGGGCCAGCGCCCCGGAGGTGCTGGTCGACCGTTTGCTCGAACGCCTGAACGAGCTCGGCTACACGAAGGTCGAAACGAAAGAGGTCACGACCGAAGACGTGACCTTTTCGCTACCTCCCTGGTTGCGGTCTAGCGCCTAGGGACGACCGGACGATCGCAAGGGGTTCCTCGGCTATCCGTTCACGCAGATCACGTGGACCACGAGGTTTGGACTGTCTTGGGCGGGGTGCGTGTTGTAGGCCTGGACCTGCCACGTAGCGTTGTTTATTGCGTAGCTATGCGAAATCTCGATGTCCTGGTGCGAGCGGTAAAACCCGCCCCCGATCGCAACCTTTCCCGAGTCACAACTGACCTGCACCGGAGTCCAGGCGTTTTGCCGCCTCCCGGGATCGACATTTTTTCGTCCCCAATTTCGCGTCGACACTCCGGTGGGGGAATACGTAATTTAGGAAGGCAAGACCATGGATTTGCGCGGGTGAGGGGCTTCCCGCAAGTTAATTGGGGCGCCGGCGCGACATCTCAGATAGCTGCTAGCCGATCGACTGTTCGATCTCTCCCGCCACGTCGAAATCGCGGGGCGTGAGCCCTCCCTCAGAATGAGTTGATAGGGACAGCTTGACCTTGTTGTAGCGGATGTCGATGTCGGGGTGGTGGTCGTACCGCTCGGCGAGGTTGGCCACGGCGTTTACGAATTGCATGGCCGCGGGGAAATCGTCGAACTCGAAGACCTTCGCGATCTCATCGCCCTCGCGTTCCCAGTCTCCTAGTTCGTCGAGCCGTTGTTCGATTTCCTCTTCGTCCAGCAGTGGGTCGGCCAATACCCCTCCTCGTTAGTCCGGAGTCTCCGCCGGAAGATACCGCGCCTGCCGTCGTGCGCAAGTGACGCGGATTGGTTGCTTCGCTTGGCGGCCACGTATAGTGCCGGGAATTAGAGCCAGAACGGCCCGAGGAGAGAGATGGACTACGGAATAGGTGTCGGCGGGCCCATGAGCATGATCGGGCCGATGGCCAAAATGGTCGAGGGGGCCGGGTTCGAATCGTGCTGGGCGGCCGAGACCACGAATACGGCGTTCATCACGGCCTCCGCCGCGGTCCAGAACACCGAGTCGATCAAGGTGGGCACGGCTATTGCCCTCGCCTTCCCGCGCTCTCCGACGATCACGGCCATGACCGCGTGGGATCTCGACGAGCTCTCCGGCGGGCGCTTCATCCTCGGTTTGGGGACGCAGGTGAAGAGGGTCAACGAGAACCGCTTCTCGGTTCCCTTCGAGCACCCTGCCCCGAAGCTGAAGGAATACGCGCAGGCGATCCGCACAGTATGGGCTGCCAACCGCGGGGAGGACGTAGTGCACGAGGGGCGCTTCTACAACGTCACGATGCCCACCTTCCATGGTCAGCCCCAACCGCATCGGCGCGATGTTCCGATCTACTTCGCCGCGGTGGGGAAGGTCATGGCCCGCACGTGTGGCGAGATCGCGGACGGTTTGCTTGCGCATCCCCTGGCGTCGCCCAAGTATCTGAACGAGGTGATTCGCCCGGCCATCGGCGAGGGGGCAGAACGCGCGGGGCGGAAACCCGAGGAGTGCAGCCTGACCACGGACTGGATGATGTCGATCTCGGATGACGTCGACATGGCTCGCCGAGAGGTGAAGCTTCAGATCGCTTTCTACGCCACCACTCGTACTTATTTGCCGATCCTCGAACTGCACGGCAGGGGGCATATCGTCCCGGACCTTCGTAGCGCGTTTGATGCCAGGGACAAAGACCGGATGGTGGAGCTCATCGACGACGAGCTCTGCGATCAGATAGCGCTGGCCGGACCGGCGGATGAGGTCAAGCAGAAGGCCGACGAATGGGCCAAGAGCGCCGATCGGTTGCTGGTTGCGGGACCCTGGTACGGCCCCAAGCCGGAGCGAATGTTCGAGAACTACCAAGCCCTGGTGGAGACGTTCGGCAACTCGAACTGACGAACGGCCTCTATCCCTCCGTTATCGACAGGAGGTCGACCGAGTCGGCGCGCCAGCCCTCGGATGCGGTCTTTACGAAGCCGATTTCGAGCACATATTGGACGGTGAAACCGCCGGGAGTATTTCGGTTTTGATAAGTCTGCGTGACGGTCGCCACGGCAAGAGCGCGTGACGCGGACGTAAGACCCACGTTGGGGCCCGTAAGGATCTGGCCTCGAGAGGACACCGCCGCGTTCTTGATTGCATCGGTGAGTCCGGCCCCGAAGAGCTCCTCGAAGCTGGTAAGAAAAGACCCCGTCGCCACTGCGCTCATGCGGTCCTGAAGCTGGTCCGCATTCGTCTGGTCGTAGGTCGTGAGAATGTTCACGACCTGTCGCGCGATGTCTGCGATCCTCTCCTTTTCCGCGGCGACCGCCTGCGAGACCTGTTTTTCGGTTTCGGCCGGGGAGGGGTCCGATGCCTGCAGCCATAAAGCAAAAAACGTGACGGCAAGTAAGAACGACAGTACGGCCCCTGCAACCAGTCCGGGAACCAGATAACTCTTACGCGGCCCCGTGACCTCGTCGCCTTCCTCTTGCGATTCGGTGGCGGGGGCCGGACGGGCTACGGACTCATCCATGCGTACGCATCCTAGACGGGTGCCGCGCGCGGTTAATCAACTCCTGAGGAAGTTACTGGAGGCCGTTCAGGTACAGAAAGGCCCACGACCAATCCCTCATCCTGGCGGGAAGTTGGTTCGCGGTGTCGTTGAGATCGTCACCCAGCAGGCTGTCGACATCGATCGGCGCCTCGATTTCCGGGGCGAGATCGCTTCCCGCCGAGGGGTCGGCAGGCGTCGAGGTCTCGGTCGACGCCGTCTCACCACCACCATCGACGGCCTCCTTACAGGTGGCGTGCTTCGGGGGAAGCCAGGTGTACGGGCCGAAGGGCTTGTGGCGATCCTGCGGCCTGTTCCGATCGCGCTTTGCGTAATCGCAGGCGTGGTTGTTGCTGTCCTGGACAAGACCAAAGCGGACCAGTCCAGTTTTCGACTCGAAGGCCTTGATAACTTTGCCGAGCCCGTAGGGAAGCTTGCTAAGCAACTTGCTGATCTCCTCCGCATCCTCGGCCTGGAACTTGTTGATGGCCGCAAGTTCTTTAATGACTTTGTTGAGGACGCCGCGGTTCTCTCGGATCAACCGCACCAGTTCGTCCGATAAGAGGTTCGAGTTCCCGAGCAGCGTCTCGATGTTTCCCCGGTTGTCGGCGAGGATGTCGGCAACTATTACGAGATCGCGCAACGCGTTCGCGAAGTCGTCCTTGGAGCGCAGAAAGGCGTCGCCCACCTTGGTTCCGTTGCGCAGGATCCCCACAACGTCCGGCCCACTCGCGGCGAACGTCTCGGAGAGGTCGGCGATCGACTCCAGGAACAGAGCTATGTCGCTGCCCTCGCCCTCCAGACCTTCTGCAAGAGAGTCGACGGCCCCCGATAGCGCCTCTGGTGGGATCCCTTCGAGGACGGATTGCGTCGTCGAGAGAAGGGCCTGAGTGCTCACTGGGATCGACGTGTTCTCGAGAGCGATCGTGTCGCCATCTTCGAGATAGGGAGCGCCGTCCGTGGCGGGAAGTATGTCGACGAACTGCTCGCCCACCGCACTTTTGAACATGACACGGGCGCCGGTGTCCTCTGCGGGGATCTTGTGGTCGTCGTAAATGATGAGCTCTATCTCCACACCCTCGTCGACCACCTTCATCTCGCCCACGCGGCCGACGGTGATGCCGCGATAGGTCACCTCTTGGTCGGTGAAGACGCCTCCGGCATCTGGGAAGGTGGCCCTGACCGAGTAGGTGGACTGCAGGATCGACAGCACCTGCGTAGCCATCAACCACAACAACACAAAAGAGCCGACGAAGAAAAGAACCAGGTTCGCCTTGATCTTCAGCTTTTCGGGGATGGCCATTAGTTCTCACCCCGCAGGGGGATCTGGTAGATCTCGAGCAGGTCCTCGTCTATGGAGGCCGGCTCATCCGAATTCGAGGGGTCTTCCTCGCTCTCGGCGCCGCTGGGGTCGTCGTTTTTTACCGATTGGGGACAAGTTGTTCCCTGCGTGTGGGTCTCCAACGCCTGACATACATCAAGTTGCAGGTAGTCGCCCGGCATGGTCTCCGGGAACCAGTCGCTGAACGTCGCAAACGTTCTGAGCCCCTTGCGTAGGTTCGCACTGTTGGCGACCACCGTACGAAGCACGGGCCGCAGGTTGGCGAACTGGTCGGTAAGGCCCTCGTCGGTGGCGTCGAGCAATCGAATGCCGACGTCGGTGAACTGTTCGAGCGACGCGAGTAGGAGCTGCAGATTCTCCTTTTCGTCGGCGAGCACAGCGGACGCTTCGCCGAAGGAATCCAGGAAGCGCTTGAGTATCGACTGGTTGTTTAGGGCGGTTCGAGCGACGTCATCGAGTGAGTCGATTCCGGCGGCGATGTCACCTTTCCTCGAGGCAAGAACCTCGGTGAACCGGCTAAGACGGCTGAGCACCTCCCGCAGTTCGCTTTCATTACCCTTGAGGATCCTGGCCTGCGCCGCGGTAAACCGATTGATCTCGGAAAGCTGGCCGGACGCCAGGATCGTCGAGAGCTCTGCGAAAACGTCCTCCAGCTCGCTTGCCTTCGACGTCTCCTCCACCGTAAGGATGTCGCCGTCCTGCAGATAGGGACCGTCCTGCGTGTGGGGTTGGAAGTCGACGAACTTCTCTCCCAGCAACGAGGTCGTCCTCACCACGGCTTCCGAGTCGCGGGGAATGTTCTCGCCTTCGTTGAGGCACATGGTGACCCGCGCCTCCCAGTTCTGCTTGTCGAGCTCGATTTTCTCGATCGTGCCGATCGAGACGTCCGACGACTGCACGTTTGCCGCCTCGACGAGGTCGCCGACCTGCTCAAAGTTTGCGATCACCGTCGTTCCGGAACAGGAGCTGAAGGTGATGCCCAGGACGGCGCACGAGGTTGTCGCCAGGGCGAGTGAGATCAGAAGCGCTACTCGACGAATCACGACGACACTCCGAGGAACCCGAGGAGTCCGTTGGCCCACGAGTCCACGCGATCGCCGAAGCTCCGCGACGGAGGCGGTGCAATCGTCGATCCCGCGGCGCTGCCGGTGAGTTTGTCGCCGCCATCGTCCGGGCCGCCGAGCACCGGGAGATCGAGCTGCTCTAGGAGCTCATCGGGCAAGCCGCCGAGCAGCTTCTCAAGCGCTTCCGGGTCGTCCAGGGCTTCGTTGACCTGCTTGCACTTCTTCGCGATCAGCTTGAGCTTGTCCTCCAGCGGATCCAAGATCTCGGTCTTGAGGTCGGCCGGGATACCGATCTCATCGATCCGGCGGATCTGCCTGCGGATTTTCTTAATCTGCTCTTTGCAGTCCAGCTGCAGTTCCGGGATGAGATCCGGGCCCGCGGGGGCCGTGGTGTCGCCGGGTCCCGAGATGGGTGCAGTCGGGGTTGGCGTACCGCCTCCTCCCCCCGCGCTCGGGCAGATCTGCTCTTCGAGTTGGTCGAGGATGTCCTGAATGAGGTCTCGGAGAGGTCCCTTCGGGAAGTCGCTCGGGTCGATCGGGAGGTCGTCGAAGTCCTCGCACAGACGGGCCGAGTTCGCGTTGCTGCGGACGTCGACGGCCTTGATCTCGCCTCCATGATAGGCGTTCCGCAGCCCCGATCCGACGATCGACAACCACGCCAGGGACTGGCGAATCGAACGCTCGTTGCGCAAGACGATCGGCGTGATCCTCGCGGCCTTCCTCAACAACGACGCCGTGGTGGAGCCGTTGTCGGCAACGAAGTCGCCGAGCTCGCCTGTGAGATCTCCCAGCTTCGCAAGCGTGTTCGTGAGGTCCTCTCGGTTTCCGGCGAGGTACTTCATCACCGCCGCAAAGTTGCCGTTCAGCTCGGCGATTGCACCGGCTCTCGGTCCGAGTTTTGCAAAGAGAGCGTTGAGATTCGCCAGAAGCCCGGAGATGTCGTCGCCGGCGCGCGCGAGTGTCTGGGTAAGGCGAGCTCCGTTTTGCAGCGTCCCTCTCAGATCTTGTTCTCGGCCCTCGAGAGCTGAATCCAGCGCGACGATGAGTTCGCCGAGCGAACCCAGTTCGCCCTCCTGCCGTGGTGCCAGTGCGTCGAGAAGCTTCTTGAGCTGGAGGAAGACGTCGTCGAGCTCGGCGGGGATCACCGTGCGATCGACGTCGAGCACCGCGCCGTCCTGAAGGCGCGGCCCGCCCTCGTAGACGTCGAACTCCACGTAGCGGTCCGAAATGACAGAGATCGGAACGATCTCTGCTTGACTGTCCGCGGGGATCGGGTATTTGGAGTCGATCACCATGTCGACGCGGACCCTCTGGCCGACCGGCTCTACGTCACTGATCTTGCCGACGGGCACCCCTAGGATCGTCACGTCGGAGTTCTTGAAAAGGCCGATTCCCTTTTCGAAGTACGCGGTCACTTCGTAGTTGTCGTCTTCGCTCTTTGTCTGGATGTAGACGACGGTCGCTACTCCGACGAGACACAGAGCGGTGATGACCGAGGTGAGGAGCTTCGCGAGTCGAGACATTTAGGGCGCCCCACTATCTGGCGGGTCCTCATCCTGCTCGCAGCTTTCAACGAGGATGATGGCGCAGTCGTAGATGTCGCCCCAGCGTCCCTGTGCGAAGACCTTTCCGAAGTACCGCGAAGACGGCCCGGCGTATTCGAGCGCCATGTCCAGGTGGTCGACGTTCTTCGCAAGCACGCCGAGGGCCCTGTCGAGGCGAGCGAGAACGCGGTCCAGGTTGCCGCGGTTTGTCCGGAGGAGCCTGGTCAACTCGTCGGACATGAATTGGGCCGATGCCAGCAGGGAATCGATCTCCTCCTGCTGATCGACGACCGTTTCAAGCACGATGTTCGAGGAGTCGATGAGCCGGACGAGCTCGTCTCCCTCCTCGGCCAGGAACTTCGTTAGATCGTTGCTTTCGGACAGAAGCGATTTCAGCTCGTCCTCTTTGGCGTTGAGGCTCGCGCCGAGATCGTTAAGCCCACTGAGAGCGCCGCCGAGCTCCTCCTCCGTGGTCTCGACGAGCGTGGCGAGCTCCCTCAACATCGCGTTCAGCGCGTCTCCGTCCAGACCCTCGAGGACTCCCGTGCCCTGGTTGGATGCCTGATAGATCTCGTAGGGGACGGCCGTCCGCTCGATAGGAATCAAAGCTCCCTCATCGAGGAAGGGACCGGTGCCTCGTCCCTCGATGTCGATGAATTTAGTGCCGAGGATCGTTGCCAGCTTGATCTCGGCGAAAGCGTCGTCGGGGATCTCGGTGCCGTTTTGGATCTCCATCGTCACGCGAACCCGGTCCTTCACCAGCTCGACGTCCTCGACCGTTCCGACCTTGATCCCGGCCACGCGCACCTGGTTCTCGACCTTCAGGCCGGCCGCGTTGGCGAACTCCGCCTCGATCTCGTAGGCCTGCTTTACGAAGGGGAGCTTGTCGATCGAGAACGACAGGGTCATGCCGATCGTGATCACGAGGATGGACATGATCCCGATGACGACCGGCGAGCGTTCGCGGAAGTTTTTTACGCTCATTTCTGACAGTTCCCCGGTATGCCGGCCGGCAGGTCGTCGAAGATCGGCAGGAACTCGCCGGCCTCGGGACAGAGGTTCACGACGTAGAGGTTCCAGTAGGCCCCGTAGGACTGGCTGCGGGCGGTTGCCAGCAGGACCTCCTTCAGGTTCTTGGCGACGCGGTCGAGGGGGCCGAGCTCGTCGTCGATGATCCTGAGAACTACGGCAAGGTCCTTGAGATCGCGGGTGATGTTGTCTTTGTTCTTGACCAAGAACTCACCGAAATCGCGGGATGCCGTGTCCAGGTTGGCGATGGCCCTCTTGAGCGTCGGCGTCACGTCCGCCAGCGCTTCCATCAGTTCGGTGAACCTCGCGACGCCGACGCGGATATTGCCCGACTCGTTATTGAGGAGCTTCGCCAGATGATCCAGATCCGTGATGAGCCTGTTGAGTCGCCGGCCTCCTCCGGTAAGCGTGCCCGCGATCTCACCGAGGTTTTGCAGCGTCGCCTCGAGGTCTTGTTCCCGGCCCTTGAATATGGTGAGCACGGCTCGGGCGACGGTGTTGATGTGCTCGGGGTTCGTCGACTGGATGAGCGGCTTCAGGTTGTTGAACACAAGGGACAGGTCGAGAGCGGGAACCGTCTGGTTCGCGGGAATGAGAGCGTTTTCCTCCAGGAACTGATTCGACGGGACGTCCGGCCTCTCGATGTTGATTACTCGCTGGCCCAATAAGTTGCGGAACTTGATCTCGACGGTGGCGTTGTCGGGGATCTGCAGCTCGCCGTCCACCTCCATAGTCACAACCGCGTTGCCGTTGTCGACCTCGAAGTTGGTCACTTTCCCGACGTTGACGCCCGCCACCTTCACGAGGTCACCCTTGAGCACCCCCGTTGCGTCGGTGAACTCCGCGCGGAGGAGGTAGTTGTCGGCAAAGAACGAGATATTTCCGATGATCGATGCCAGCGCGACCGTAACGAAAATCGTGAAAAGCGTGAAGACGGCCAGTTTGATACCCGTCGCCCTCATGGCTTCAGCCCTTCAACCGTCGGCCCTAGGAGTATTTGTCCGAGGTCGTCGGTCGGCTCTACACCGAACTCCTGCGCCTGAGCCTGGGTGAGAGTTGCCGAGTCTTCGGAGTAGTCGTCGTCTTTAGGTTTCTTGTCCTTCTTATAGGGACCTTGGGTTTCCGAGATGAGGTTGTGCACTCTCCAGCAGCGGCCGGGGACCTTGTCTCCGGTGGTCTTGCCGGGCTCGTCCGTTGTCTGTCGGTACCGGCAGGTGTGGTTGAGGTTGCGGATCCAGGCGGCGTTGAACGTCGGAAGGACCGTCAGCAGCTTGTCGACGTCCTCCGTGCGAGCGGCCAGGATGCTGATCACCGTGGCCCCGCTGTTTACGAGCCTCGTGATGTCGTCGAAGCGTGTGCTGAACAGCAACGTCAGCTCGTCCAGCAGACGGGGAACCTTCTCGAAGTTTGCGGAGATCAGATCTCGCTTGTCGATCGTGAAGCGCTGAATCTTGTCGAGGTTATCGAGGGCCGCAAAGAGATTTTCGTCGACGTCGCTGAGGACCTTGCCGGATTCCTTCAACTGTGTGATTCCCAGGTTGAAAAGCGCCTCGTTGTCGTTCAGGGGCTTCAGGGCCGCGTTGCCGGCCTTCATCGCCCTGATGGCGGCCTTCTCATGACCGACGAAGCCCGTATTCAACGCTTCGAGGGTGGCGGCCAGATTCTCCGGGTCGATTGATCTGAGAAGAGGAAGGGCGGTGTCGAGGATCGTTTCGACCTCGAGGGGGTCGATCGTCTGATCGTCGGGGATCGTGTCTCCCTGTGAAAGTCTTGCCTTGTCGGGCTGCTCCGGATACAGGAGCTCGACCCATTTCTCACCGAAGATCGTCTTGGCGCGTACCTGCGCGCCCACATTGGCGGGAACCTGGTTCTGGCTGTCGTTGAAGATGCCGAGGGTAACCCTGCACTGCTGATCCTTGGTCTTCTCGATGCCCTCGATCTGGCCGACGAGGACGCCGCGCAGTTTCACGTCGCCTCTCTCGCGGAGACCCTGCCCGCAGATGGAGAACTCCGCATAGGCGGCCTGGTAGCTATTCGTGAGCCCGCCGTTGACCAGCGTGTAGCCGGTCAGACCGAACGCTCCAGAGACGAGCGCAAGGGCGAGAATCCCTATGAGTACCGACCGCAACCTAGTTATCTAATTACCTCCTGTATAGACGTCGTCAGCCCGCGATACGGACGGTGTCCGTAACCCCCCACATAAAGGACGACATCATCAGATTGATTACGTTCACGGCGACGATCGATGCTCGGATCGCCTTGCCCACCGCGATTCCTACTCCCGCCGGCCCCCCCGAAGCGTTGAACCCGTAATAGCAGTGAATAAGGGCCACGGCGACAGCGAACGTCGCCGCCTTGATCAACGAATACAGGACGTCGACAGGCGGTAAGAACAAAGAGAAGTAGTGCGTATAGGTCCCTCCCGACAGACCCAAGAGCTTGGTAACGACGAGTTCGGTGGCGATGTACGAGGAAAAGAGCGAGATCAGATACAACGGAGTGATCGCAACGAGAGCGGCGATGATCCGGGTCGACACGAGGTAAGGGACGGGACGGACCGCCATGACCTCCAGCGCGTCGATCTCCTCGTTCACTCTCATCGCCCCAAGCTCGGCGGTGAACCCGGCGCCTACCTGAGCCGCCAGCGTCACACCGGCGATCAAAGGAGTGATCTCTCTGGTGTTGGCGAAGGCCGAAACGAACCCGGTGAAGGCTTCGGCCCCGATCAGCTGCAGACCCTTGAATCCCTCGAGGCCTACCTGCGTTCCCGTGAAGAAGGCCATGAAGAAGATGACGCCTGCGGTCCCGGCACCGACGAGGAGCGCCCCGGCACCCAGCGTGATCTCGGAGATCAGCCGCGAGACCTCGCCGACGTGACGCGTGGCGGGAACTACGTCGGCGAGCGATTTGGCCATAAAGGTCATCTGCTCGCCGATCCCCGCGAGGGAGTCCACGCCCCGGTTGAAGACGCGCCCGGGAAGCCCGAACGTCCTCTGCAGTCTTCCTGCGGCCTGCGCCACTACTCGTTTCCTTTCTTAGTCACTCGTCAACCGAACTTCTGGGGAACGATGGCGAAATACAGAGCCGTGAGGATGAAGTTCACGAAGAAGATGAGCATGAACGTCACGACGACGGCCCGGTTTACGGCATCGCCGACCCCTTTGGGTCCGCCTTTCGCGTAAAAGCCGAAGTAGACGGCAACCATGGCCGCGACCAACCCAAATATCCCAGCTTTCAATATGGCCACTATTAAGTCTGCCGTTTGCGCCAATAAACTGAAGGACGCGAGGTAAGCGCCCGGAGTACCTCCTTGAATAACGACGTTGAAGAAGTAACCGCCGGCGATTCCGGCGACCGAAACGAACCCGTCCAGGAGCATCGCTACGAAGATGGCGGCCCAGATGCGGGGCACCACCAGGGTGGCGATGGGGTTGACGGCGAGAACCTCCATGGCGGAGATCTCGTCGCGGATCTTCCGACTACCGATATCGGCGCACATCGCCGATCCACCGGCTCCGGCGATTAGGAGCGCAGCCACGATCGGAGCGGCCTCGCGTACGACGGCAAGAACCATTGCCGCGCCGGTCTGCGATTCGGCGCCCAGCTGGCGGGCGACGTTTCCGACTTGCAAGGCAATTGTCGCACCGAAGGCGATCGACACGAGAACCGCGGGGAGCATCGAGACGCTGGCGATGAACCACGACTGACGGATGAACTCGCGCCAGGGGTAAGGAGGCTTCCACATGATGCGGAACGCCTCCAAGGTAATGGCGAACATGTTGCCCGTCTCGGTGACGAGCGCCTTTGCCGATGCTGCCACTTACTCAGTCTCCTCCACCAGATCGAGCCCCGCGAGTCCTATCTGTGGTCGATCAAGCCTGCTTTCTTCTGCGGCCGGTAGTTGCCTCTTCTGGAGCTCCCGCCGCCCGCTCTGCCTCTTCGGTCTCCTCGGCCGTCATTCCCGACGTGCTCTTCACCTCGGGCTGCTGCCCGCCCTTACCGTCCTGCGCGCTCTCCCCGGCCCCCAGATCGGACTTGGTCGAGTCCTTTTCCTCCGACATCCCAATAGGTCCCTCGGTGTCGCCGGACAGGAACTGTCGGACGACCGGGATCTCGGAATCGAACATGTCCTTCGCCGGACCAAAACGAACGAGGTTCCGCCGGTAGAGCATTCCGATGTAGTCGGCGACCCGCCGGGCCGTCGCGATGTCGTGAGTAACGACGATGAACGTCGAGTTCAGCTGCCGGTTGAGATCGATGATCAGCTCGTTCAAGAAAGCAGTTCGCACGGGGTCGAGTCCGGAGTCCGGCTCGTCGAAAAGAATGATCTCGGGGTCGAGCACGAGAGCGCGAGCCAGGCCCGCGCGCTTTTTCATGCCTCCGGAGATCTCACCGGGAAGCTTCTTTTCGGCCCCTTGAAGACCGACCATCTGAAGCTTGTCTCCCACGATCTGTTTGATCTCTTTTTCGCTTTTCTTCGTGTGCTCGCGCAGCGGGAAGCACACGTTGTCGTAGATGTTCATCGACCCGAACAGGGCACCGTCCTGGAAGAGGACGCCGAACTTGCGTCGCACCTCGTAGAGCTCTTTCTCGCTGAGCGAGGGAACGTTTTTGTCCCCGATCCAGACCTCTCCGCGGTCGGGCTTCAAGAGCCCAACCAGGTGCTTCAAAAAGACGCTCTTGCCCGTTCCAGAGGGACCGAGCATGAGCGTGATCGCGGACTTGGGCACGTCGAAGGTGATGTCCTCCAAGACGGTCTGCGGACCGAACGATTTGGTCAGGTTCCTGACGCTGATCTCAACTTCAGGCATGTCCCCCACCCAGGGTCGAGTTTCGGGGCAAATTACCCCATTACAAAAGGACATAGAGCGTAACCTGGTTACGAAGAGTATTTGCCCGACGACGCGCTATTCCTGCTTGCTCACATCTGCATACGAGGACAGTGACCGAGGGTCGGCCTCCTCGTGCCACGCCGCCCCGGCCCCGCCAGCCTAGGTAGTGGGGCTCTACCCCCTAATATCCGGACCCATGGATTTCAGGGACACGCCGGAGGAGGCGGCCTTTCGCGCCGAGCTCCGGTCCTGGCTCGAGGACAACCTCCCCGACTCGCACCGCTCCTTTGACCCCTCGAAGCCCCGCTGGGACGAGTCGGTCTCGCGGGACTGGAGCAAAAAGCTCTACGAGGCGGGCTACGCGGGGCTGACGTGGCCGAAGGAGTACGGGGGCCGTTCCGCGCCCTATACCCACCAGGCCATCTTGCTGGAGGAGTCGGCCCGTGCGGAGTCTCCCGAGCACATAGGGGTGATCGGGCTGGGGATGGCGGGTCCCACGATCATCGCTCACGGCACCGAGGAGCAGAAGTCACGACATCTAAGGCGCATCCTCTCGGGAGAGGAGGTGTGGTGTCAGGGATTCTCGGAACCGGGTTCCGGCTCCGACCTCGCCTCGCTCCGCACGCGCGGGGTTCGCGACAACGGGCACTACGTCGTCAACGGACAAAAAGTCTGGTCGTCGTTCGCCCACATCGCGGACTTCTGCATCCTCGTCGCCCGAACGGATCCCGAGGCGCCCAAGCATCGGGGTATCACGTACTTCCTTGTTGACATGCACTCGTCCGGCATCGAGGTGCGGCCGCTGCGACAGATAACCGGCGATCCCGAGTTCAACGAGATCTTTTTCACCGACGTCAGGGTGCCGGCCGAGAACGTGATCGACGAGGTCAACAACGGATGGCGGGTCGCGATGACCACGTTGCTTCACGAGAGAGGGACGCTGGGGTTCGCCTTGACGGCTCGTCTGGAGGTGGCCACCCGGAAGCTCTTCAAGCTCGCCGAGTCGACCGGAGCGGCCGCCGATCCGTTGATCCGCGATCGCCTGGCGAGACAGTGGATCGACCTTCAGGCGCTCAAGTTCGCGAACTACAGGGCTCTCACCTCGCTCGTGAAAACCGGCGTTCCCGGCCCGGAGGGATCCGTTGCCAAGCTTCACTGGTCGGAGTCGAATCAGCGCCTGACGAAACTGGCGCTCGAGATCCTCGGGCCCGTTTCCCAACTCGACGAAGATGCAGATAACTGGAACGGCTACTGGCAGTACCAGCAACTTCGCAGCCGCGGGAACACGATCGAGGCCGGGACCTCCGAGATCCTTAGGAACATCGTCGCCGAGCGCGTCCTCGGGCTGCCGAGGTCCAGGTAGTCATGGACTTCTCGTTTAGCGAAGAGCAGGAGATGCTCCGAGAGCAGGCCCGCTCGCTCCTGTCTCAGAGACTTCCTCACGAGCGGGTCGTGGAGCTATCCGAATCAGACAACGGCTTCGACGAGGGCGTGTGGAAGGAGATCGCCGGCCTCGGCTGGACGGGGCTGTCGCTGCCCGAGGGCCAGGGGGGAGCAGGAATGGGCTTTCTCGACGAGGCCGTCCTGTTCGAGGAGACGGGCTACGGGCTCTTCGTCGGCCCCTTCTTTGCGACGGTCGGACTTGCGCTTCCCGCTCTCGCGCGCCATGACGAACTGGCCGCCGGGACGGCGGCGGGCGATGTGCGCGCCACCCTCGCCTGGGCCGAGACCGACCGGCCTTATCTCGATTCCTCCGAATGGGACACGCGGGCCGAGGGGGCCGACGGCGACTGGAAGCTCAGCGGTCACAAGGAACTGGTCGTCGATCTCGGGCTCGTCACCCATGTCGTGGTGGTGGCGAGCACTCCGCAGGGGGCCGGGCTGTGGGCGGTGGCCACGGACGGTGAGGGCGTGACCGTCGAAGTGCAGTCGACGATGGACGCGGGCCGCCGTCTCGGGACATTGCAACTGGACCGCGCCCCCGCCGCGCTTCTGGCGGAACCGGCAGTCGCGACCGAGTTACTCGCAGATCTGAGACGACGCGCGCTGGCGGCCCTCGCGCTGGAGGGAGTTGGTGTGGCTCAGCGCGTTTTGGAGATGGCCATCGACTACGCGAAGAACAGGAACCAATTCGACAAACCAATCGGTACCTACCAGGCCGTGTCTCACCAGATCGCGGACACCTACATGGAGACCGAACTGGCGCGCTCGCTTGCGTACTGGGCCGCGTGGTGCGTCGCCGAGGACGA
>JALZEI010000171.1 GCA_030862115.1 Actinomycetota bacterium | reverse complement strand
GCCGCAGCCGCTTCTTCACGGGCTGCCTCGCGCGCCGCGGCGGCGGCCGCTTCCTCACGCGCGGCCTCGCGCTCTTCGGCCCGCTCTATCGCCGCGGTCAACTCGCCGATCTCGTCCTCTTGCTCGGCAACCTTCGCCTCAATGTCCTCGGCTAGGTCGGCAAGTCGAGCGCGCGCCGCGGACGCCTTTTCCTCCGCTTCGGCCAGCTCTCCGAGCTTGTCCTCGAGCAAACTGCGATCGGCGGCGAGCTGCTCGAACACGGCCGCATTGGCCTCTTCCGAACTCTCTATGTAGGCAAGCCTGGCGTCCATCTCGGCCAGCGAATCGGACGACAGCACCGCCGCCATCGATCCGGCCGTGCCGGTTTTGTAGAGCTCTCGAGCCAGGGTGATGGCGTCGTCCAGCTTTCCGCTCATGCGGGATTCGATGTCCGTCACGGTGAATTCGATCCCCGAGATATCGGTCTGAATGTCCTCGAGACGCTCGTTGACTGCGTTGTATTCCTCAACCACCAACTCGAAATCTCGTTCGAGTTCGTAGAGCCGGTCCTTCGCCGCGTCGAGCTCAGCTCTCGATGGCGCCGCGTGCGACGCCTGAATGGCTCCGCTTCCCGCCAGCGCGACAACCGCCAGCACGGATGCCGCCACGGCGCGCAAAGGCCGGGTAGTCCTCCTAAACGGCATCACAGGACCTTATTCGCTCCTCGCGCCGGCCCTCCGCGCCACCCACCAGGCGGCCGTGGCGGCCCCGACCACGCCGAGGGCCACCCATCTAGCGTTCTCGGCGGACCCCTCGCGCTTTTTGAGCGCGTTCAGGGTCTGGCCGAAACGTGTGTCGGTCAGGCCGTCCGGGACGCTGAGGTCCGGCCAGCGCTCCCTGAGGTGGAGGTCGCCCATCCGCTCGCGCAGCTTGAACTCCGGCATGCGGGCGCGGAAGTCGGGAAGCTTGTCACGCAGGGTCACTGGGTTCCTGAACTCCTCTGCGGCCCATCCTCGCTCGGTCGCGATTTTCTGGAGTTCCTTGTCGGGATTCACAACTACCGGGTTGCCTACCGCCTCCAGCATTGGGAGGTCGGTCACCGAGTCGGAATATGCAAAGCAGTTGGCGAGATCGGCACCGAGCTTGTCGGCGAGTTCCTTCATGGCTTCGGCTTTGTGCGGGCCGTATGCGTAGAAGTCGAGCTCGCCGCTGTACTTGCCGTCGACGATACGCGGACGGCTGGCGATGTAACGGTCGACCCCTAGCAAACCGGCGAGGGGTTGCACGATCTCCTGTGGGGAGGACGAGACGATGCAGATGAGCCGGCCCGCGGCGCGGTGGTCGTGGATCAACTCAAGAGCCTCCGCGTAGATCAGAGGTGAGATGACCTCCTCGAGAACCTCCTCGACGACCTGCGTGACCTTATCTGCCTCCCATCCTTCGGTGAGCTTGGCCGCCTCCACCTGCATCCGTTCCATCTTCGACTCGTCGGCCCCCATGAGATGAAAAAGCAACTGTGCGTAGACGGACTTGATGAGCCACGAGCGACTGATGAGACCCTCGCGGAAAAACGAACGTCCGAACGCGAGTGGGCTTGAGCGCGCCACGATCGTCTTATCGAGGTCGAAGAAAGTAATCTCCATCCCCCTCATTGTGTCGCGTCGATCCGACCCTGCCAAGAGGTGGCCGTTCGCCTGTGGTGCAAGTCACTGCCGGGCGGAGGGAACCGAACCGAAGATGTCCCGGTGGGAGGTCTAAAGGTTGCTCTCGTGAGCCGGGATAGTCGCGAGCGGCTTGCCGTGGCCCGCGCGTTCGATACTGCACCGGCGTCGTGGGACGTGAGCATCCATGCGGACCCCCCTCCGGAAGCGGATGTCTTGGTTTTGGGTTCTGACGTCGCCGAGCATCAGCAGCACGACGGTGCCGTTCTGTTTGATCCTCACAATCCCGCTCTCGCCCTCGATCGGGTGACAGAGATATCGGCCACTCGCCTCTCTCGTCGTTATCTGGTTACCGGCGCCGGGCGGGGGGTGGGCGTGACCTCCTGTGCACTGCACCTTGCAGCGGCCTTTGCCGTCCGCGCGGATACGTGCCTTCTCGATCTGGATTCGGAGTGGGGACTCGAGACGTGGATTGGATTTGATTCCACCTCGGTGAAACCGCCCGACCGGCTACCTCTGGCCGCGCACCCCGTAAGAGGGGGTTTCCGCGTTGTTGCTGCGCGTCATTGCGACCAAGACCAGGCCTCGCTTCAAGATGAGTGCGCCGGTCGGTTTGATCGGCTCGTTATCGATAAACCGTCACCGCTGGGGATCGACGACCGGCTCGGCGTGGCCGGTGCCGCTCTGGTTATGTCTCCGGCCCCCACCTCGATTGCGCGGGCCAGGTCGGTCGTCGAACAGCATCCTCAAATCCCCTGGGCGGTCGTCCTCAATCGGTTAGGTCCGGGGGGTGAGACGACGCGCGCTCAGATTGAACGATCGCTCGGGAGCCGTATCGCCGTGGAGCTTCCTTGCACGCCGTGTTTGAGAGATGCAGAGGAGCGAGGTCGCCTGCTGTCCTCGTGTTGGTTTCGTTACGTGCGACGTATCGACGCTCTGAGTAGAGCCCTGGAACGAACATGAACGAACTGTTTGACGTGGTAGCGCGCCATGACGAGCTGGCGGAGCTCGACCCTGCTACTCGTCGCCTCGCCTTGAGATCGTTGCTGCACCGCGAGCTCGCCGACGGCGCCGCAGCTTCGGCAGTCGGGCAGATCGCCGACGCAATCGATGCCTATGGACCTCTTACACCGCTCATGGGTGAGCGGGATGTAACGGACGTTTTAATCAATGGACCGCACGAGGTTTGGGTTGAACGGTCGGACCGCCTCGAAGCGAGCGACGCGAACTTCGGGACCACGGAAGAGCTCCAGTCCTTCGTCCGGAGATTGGCGGTTCGCGCCGGTATCCGGGCGGATGTCTCGCATCCGGTTGCAGACGGGAGACTGCCCGACGGCTCTCGCCTCCATATCGTTCTCCCGCCGATAGCACAGAGCGGGCCCCTGCTCTCTATTCGGAGGTTTCCTGAAAGAGCGCTTCGGATGGACGATCTGCTCGAGCGAGCGATGCTCACGTCGGACCAAGCTCAAGTCCTGTCGAACGCGGTGAGGGATCGACGAACGATGGCGATCAGCGGCGGTACCGGCACGGGGAAAACGACCCTTCTCAACGCTCTTTTATCCGAGATCGGCTCAAGGGAACGGGTGGTGGTTATCGAAGAGACGGCCGAGTTGAATCCATCGTGCCCCCATTGGGTGTCGTTGTTGAGCAGACCGGCAAATGTCGAGGGCGAGGGAGAGGTCACCCTCGACGATCTTCTGCGCGCGTCGCTTCGAATGAGGCCGGACCGAATCGTCGTTGGAGAGATACGGGGGCCGGAGGCCCGCACCGCGCTGTCCGCGATGTCGGTTGGACATGAGGGATCGATGGTCACATTGCACGCTCGCTCGAGCGCCGACCTCATCGACCGGTTTGTTTCGCTGGCTCTAACTAAGGGCTCGGGAGTTTCGGAGGCTGCTCTTCGTAGGCAGGTAGCGAGCGCGCTGTCACTTTTGATCCACGTCGGCCGCGACCAAGAGGGGCGAAGGAAGGTCCTCGACCTGACCGAGACGTCGTGACGGATCTCGCCTGTCGGGCGGAGACCCTCCGTTGTCTGGCGGGGCTTCTGCGCGCGGGTCTTCCAATCCACGAGGCCCTCTGTCGGTGGACGATCGAGACGCCGGTCGCCACACGGCCCCCGCTTGAGGCGCTCGTCCGGCGGACGAAGCTGGGACTGAGCCCGGCGCGCGCGGCCGAGGCCATGAGCGAATGGGACGACGACGCGCGGGCGCTGGCGGCCATCTTTTCCCTTCATTCGGAGCTGGGTGGGGACGTGGCGACGATGCTCGACGCGATGGCCGGCTCGATAGAGGAAAGAGACGCCTGGATCGAAGATGCGCGCGCCGCAGGGGCCGGGGCCCGAGTGTCCAGCCGGGTCGTCGCCGGCCTGCCCCTCGCGTTCTTGCCGGTAACTCCGGCCTCCGGGGCGCCCCTTTTCGACCCGGGCGGCCTGGTCTTAATCGTCGGGGGGGTAGCTCTGGCAATTGTCGGTATGAAGTGGATCGGCCGGTTGATGCCGCGACCGACCGACTCCGAAGATACGGCGACCGCCGCCGCGGCTTTGCTCGCCGGCTCCATCGCCGGGGGAGCGTCTCCGTCCGTCGCGCTTACGGTCCTGACGGAGCAGTTGTCGCGGCCCGACCTGCAAAGGGCGAAACGCCTCGTGTCGCTGGGCTTCGCATGGTCCGAGGCTTTTGCTCGTTCCCAAGATCCCGGCTTGCGCTCGCTTGCTACCGTCTTGGAGGCCGCCGAATCACTGGGCGTCCCGCTCGCCGATGCCCTCCAGAGGTTCGCTCGCCGGCGCCGGGCGCAGCTGGCGCGCGACTTCGAGATGGAAACGAAGAGGGCGTCCGTCTTGATGATGATTCCGTTAACGGTGTGCGTGCTTCCGGCCTTCGTCCTCTTGGCTCTGGGGCCCTTCTTGCGTGGCTTGTCGCTCGGATGATTTCTGGGATGCGAAGCTGTCCCTATGCGTCGCGTAGTTGTTTTCGGGCTTGTCCTCATCTTGGCGGGGTGTGACGCGTACGGGGATGATTCGTCCGACCTACCCGCCGGCTCTCCTACGTTTGATACCGCCACCGTTTACATCGAAACAGATGACAACACTGCCCTCTTCAACGTCGAAGTCGCCGATACTCCCGAGGAGAGGTCGTACGGGCTCATGAATCGCGAATCACTTCCCGACGATTCGGGGATGCTGTTCGTGTTCTTCGAGCCGTCTGTGAGCGGTTTTTGGATGAAAGACACGCCTCTGCCGTTATCCATCGCCTTCTTCGATCGTGATGGAGAGATCATCGCGATTTACGACATGGACCCCTGTGAGAGAGACCCATGTAAGACCTATCGACCCCCGCGGCCGTATTGGGGTGCCCTGGAGGTCAAGCAGGGGGTCTTAGAAGAGCAGGGTGTAGAGGTCGGCGACATCGTGCGCACGAATCAGTAATTTCCGGATCGATGTCGGAATAGATACGGACCAAGACGTGACGTGCGTCACAGCCCCAAACCCGTAGACGACTTTCGATAAGAGCACCCGCCGGCAGAGGCCGGTCGAACAAGGAGGTGCTCTTGGACAGGATTCGTTCCATTGTTTACGGGACGTCGGGGCAAACGACGGCCGAGTACTCGCTCGTGCTGCTCGTTGCGGGATTAGTCGTCGGCGTGTTTACCGCTTTCGTGAAGTCGGGCGCATTGTCTGACATGTTCAAGACGATCGTGTCGGGGTTGATCGATAGGGCCGGCGGCTAGTTTTCGCTTTGTATTACCGACGTGACGCGGAGGCCGGGCAGTCGACGGTCGAGCTCGCTCTCTGCCTGCCCGTTCTCGCGATAGTTCTGGGTTTTGTGGTCGAGGTGGCTCTTATCGGCGGCGATCAGGTCCGGCTGTGGCACGCCGCACGCGAGGCCGCTCGCGTTGCCGTGGTCGATTCCGACCGCCGGGCATCGCTTGATGCCGCGGAACGATCGGGACTGTCCGGTCTGGAGATGTCGATCGATCCGGCCCCCGCCTTTCGCGTGCAGGGACGACCCTTAACCGTCCGCATCCGGTACTCCCCTTCCGGACGTCTTCCTCTCGTTGGAGCCATCGCCGGTGGGCTGACGCTTGAGGCGCGGGCTACGATGCGCATAGAGGAACCGTGACCGTTCTCGTCGCCGGGGTGGGCCTTCTTCTAACGCTCACACTCGGATGGTTTGCGCGGGACCTGGCGTCGGCATCAGCCTCGGACACACGCGCGCAACTCGCGGCGGACTCCGCGGCCCTGGCGGCGGCCGCGG
>JALZEI010000159.1 GCA_030862115.1 Actinomycetota bacterium | reverse complement strand
TTCTCAGAGTGAGGGGAGGGTTCTGCTGACCAGAGACGTGGGTCTCTTGAAGCGAGGAACGATCACTCACGGCTACTACGTGCGTGCTATTGACCCGAAGGACCAGGTGGTGGAGGTCCTTAGTCGGTTCGAACTCGCACGCGCGACGCGGCCCTTCAGTCGGTGCACTCTGTGTAACGGTGATCTTGTGCCGGTTGACAAGAAGGACGTTGCCGATCGCGTGCCTGCGGGATCGCTGAGGCGGTTCGAGGAGTTCCGATCCTGTTCGGGATGCGGTCGTGTCTACTGGGAGGGCTCGCACATGGAGCGCGCCTCGGACTTCATCGACGAGGTGCTGCGAGTGTCCGGATCATGAACCCGGAGGTTCAGGATGGCCAAGAGCGTCGAGTTGCGGCGGCACACGGCGAGTGATGGCGACGTGCTTACGCCGGAGGGGATCGAGGCGGCGGTCGCGGTCGGCGCACGGCTGGAGGGCGATTACGACTTGCTCGTCTCCAGCGGCGCCCAGCGCGCGACGCAGACCCTTGCGTGCTTCCTAGCAGGCCTGGGCCGGGCGGTTCCCGGCGGCGTCGTAGTCGACGATCGATTCCGCAGCTCGGTAGAGGACCGTTGGTTCGCCGCGTACAAGCGCGCCGGCGCCGGTGACATCGAGTCGTTCCGCCAGGTCGACGCCGATCTGGTCGCGGGGGAGTCTGCTCGGCTGTCGACGGCGCTCGAAGACATCTTTGGTCGGCTTCCCGACGGCGGGCGGGCCCTCATCGTGGGTCACTCACCGATGCACGAGGCCGCGATCTACGGACTGACCGGCGAGATGGTCGATCCGATCAGGAAGGGCGCGGGAGTGGTCGTCGTTATGGAGACGCAGGGGAGCTTTCGGGTGGAGCCTCTCGAATGAGCTGAGGTTGGGATTCAGACCAGACTGAACTCGCTAGAAGGCTTCGGGTTGGGGTGTGGGGGTTGGGTCCGGACCAGGCACCGGGCTGGGTGGCTGCGGGAAGGGATAAGGCTCCGGCGGGCCGGGTGGCTGCGGTATCGGCTCTCCCGGCCTAGGGCTAGGCGGTGGAGGGATCGGCTCCGGTCCGGGGACGGGATCGGGACGCTCGAGGGTTGGCATCAGCCGCGCCGTTTCCGTATCGCCTTGATGAGCTCCCACTTGCCCATCTGTGAGCGTCCTTCGATCCCGAGCTTCTTAGCCGTCTGGTAGAGATCCGTGCGGGTCCGGTCCTCGAGAGCGTGACCGGGACGGCCTCCCCGTTGGCGCGAGCGCGCGGCTTGACGCCCAAGATCGGATCGCACCGAGCGCGGCAGCTTCGTTATCGTCTTCTTGCGTTGGGCCGCGGCGGCTGCCTTCTTGATGTTGCGTTTGGCTGCCTGTTTCTGTTTGATCGTGGCCACTTGAGGGACACCTCCTTAAAGAGGATTGTTCCCCGAACCGCCCTGTTAAGCACCTGGCACGGTGGGATTCCTCCTCGTCTACTTCCCTGCCTGGGAGCCGGCTCTGGCCCGCTAACAGATCCAACCCTCATTAATCAATAATGTGGGGATCGCCGACCAAGAACTCCCTTCGCCCGATCCGGCACGCCTGCAGGGATCCCTCGACGGCAGGTGGGCCGAGGCGCGCGACGGCGCGCGCCAGCAGTTGCGCGATCCGCTCTTCACCCCCTCGTACGGCCTCGATATCGAGGCTCATCGTGATCGGGTGGCGCAGCAGATGCGAGCTCTGGCGAAGACCCCCGGCCCCCAGCTCGGCTTCCCGGAACGCTACGGCGGCGCCGGTGACATCGGAGGCTTCGTCACCGGTTTCGAGACGCTGGCCTTCGGCGATCTCTCTCTTCTCGTAAAGGTCGGTGTGCAGTGGGGCCTTTTTGGCGGGGCGCTCCTGCACCTCGGAACCGAGCATCACCACGAGCGATATCTCCGTCCGATGATGTCGTTCGAACTGCCGGGATGCTTCGCCATGACCGAGACCGGTCATGGTTCAGACGTTCAGTCGGTTCGCACGACGGCCGAGTTCGTGCCCGCTGAAGGTGGGTTCGTCATCCATACTCCCGACGCAGATGCCCGCAAGGATTACATCGGCAACGCCGCCCGGGACGGTCGCATGGCCGTTGTCTTCGCGCAGCTAACTTCCAGCGGTGACTCGCACGGGGTCCACGCGTTCCTCGTACCGATCCGGGACGAGAACGGAACCACGTTGCCGGGGATCACGATCGAGGACTGCGGACACAAAGCGGGTCTGAACGGGGTCGACAACGGACGCATCTCGTTCGACCGAGTGGTGGTTCCGCGCGACGCATTGCTCGACCGCTTCGCGAGTGTTGCCGACGACGGCACGTACTCGAGCCCCATTGAGAACGACACCCGCAGGTTCTTCACGATGATCGGCACTCTCATCCAGGGCCGGGTAAGCATTTCGGGGGCCGCTGTCAGCGCCGCTAAGGTCGCACTCACGATCGCGATCCGCTACGGCCTCGTCCGCCGGCAGTTCAGCCGACCCGGCAGCGTCGAAGAGGTTGTTCTCATGGATTACCGCCAGCACCAACGACGGCTCCTACCGGCACTGGCAACCACGTTCGCCCTCCACCACGCTCAAGAGGAGCTCGTCGCGCGCTTGCACGAGACGTTCACCACCGACGACTATCCCGAGCACGAGCGGCGAATGCTCGAGTCCCTGGCCGCGGGCCTCAAGGCGATCACGACGTGGCACGCGACGAGCACGATCCAGACGTGTCGCGAGGCGTGCGGAGGAGCCGGCTACCTCTCTGTCAACCGGCTACCGCAGCTGAAAGCGGACACCGATGTGTTCACAACCTTCGAAGGGGACAACACGGTCCTCCTTCAGCTCGTCGCCAAGGGACTGCTCACGAACTATCGCGATGAATTCGGAAGCCTCGACATGCTCGGCATGGCTCGTTTCGTTGCGGATCAGGTAGTGGTGCGCGTGGTGGAGCGCTTCGCGGCGCGCCCACTGATCGAGGCCCTGATCGATGCGGTGCCGGGGCGAGAGGAGGATGCCGATCTCTTCGACCGGGGCTATCACCTCGACCTGTTCGAGTGGCGCGAGCGCCACGTGATCGAAGGTGTTGCCAGGCGGATCAAGCGCGGCATCGACACAGGGGGCGATCCGTTCGACGTTTTCAACGAAGCCCAGGACCATGTACTCCTTGCAGCCAGAGCCCATATCGAAAGGATCGTTTTGGAGTCCTTTGTCGCGGCGATCGATCAGTGCGAGGATCCCGACGTCGCCGCGCTGTTGAACACGCTTTGTGATCTCCACGCGCTGTCCTCGATCGAGCGAGAACGAGGTTGGTACCTGGAGCACGGTCGTCTGTCGGGCCGGCGGGCTAAGGCGGTCATCTCGGCGGTGAACGGTTTGTGCAGCAAGCTGCGACCACACGCGGGAGCCCTTCTGGATGCCTTCGGGATCCCCGACGAGGCTCTTGCCACTCCCATCGCGGTCGAGGGGACGCATCAGCAGGCCGAGATGGCTCGCTGAAAACCCTCTGTTGCCTCGCACGGGTGAGGTCAGGAGCTCGAATCTCCTCTGGTCCACCTAGCCGTGTGCCCTGGTCAGAGGGCCGCTCAGCAAAAACTCAGCATCCTCCGGCCAGAAGGCGTGAGTCTACGTCCTCAGCTTTGTACGCTCCCGCTCGTCATCCAGGTTGAAAGCAGAGAGGGGACCGGAGAGATGACTCCGCCCCCCTCGTTATCGGCAAAGGCCCCTACGGCGCGGCTTCAGCCGAGCGTCGTGCAGTCGTCGACGTCCTGCAGCAGCAGCGGGAAGTTGACGTCGACCGTCTCCGAGCCGACGTGGACGTAGCGGTTTCTCACCTCGACTGAGGGCTTGGTCTCGACCTCGACGATCTGCTTCTCCCTTAGACAGGTGACGGCATCCATCGGGAGGACCGGCACGACGTTGCAGTCGACGTAGTTCTGAGTCCATACGCGCGCCCACCAGGCGACGGCGAGGGCGTCGTTCGGAGCCTCGCCGTAGCTCACATGCATGCCTGTCTCGTCGAAGTAGACGCTGTTCAGGCCGGGCGCCGGCGGCTCGGGCTGGCACGCCTCCGCCTGCGCCGCTGGCGCCGCTAACAAGACCGTCGCTGCCGCTACGACCCCCGTCGTCAAAAGGGCTAGTGCTCGCCTCATGGTGTTTTCCTCTCGTCCGCCACCCGGCACGGTCGTGCCGATTCCGGCCGTAGCTTCGACGGCGACATCGATCTTCCTGCCGGTTGAAGCCGTCTCCAGTGCGGCGATCGACCTGGGATAGCGGAACCCCACTTTCGTCCGCCAAGGGCGGCCTCCCTGTGCTCCCCCTTCGCCCAGTGAGGGAGCAGCCGTGTCCGCGCGACGCAAGGTCTCGGAGGGTCGCTGGCTGCTGCCTTGCCCGCTGAGCAGCCGGCCGCCCCTCTGGTTCCCCCGGGTAGTCGCTCCCCTGGCCGTCGCGGACTCTCGAGGAGACTGTCTTCGGCCTTACGGCCGCCTGATCCCCCGCCCCCGGACAAATGAAGTGTGGCGCCGGGCTTGAGAATCGAAATCCTTAGCGGCAGCCGTATTCAGCAAACGGCGGGGGCCGAAAACCAATTCGGCAATTGCGCGCGCGATGGCACCATCGGAGAGAAAGACGACAGCGCGACGAGGATGCCCCAAACATCACGAACTGGGTCCACATCTTGAACCTTCCGCCAGCCTCGAGCGCGTCCCATTCCAGCTGCTCGTGTTCTTCGGCTTGGCGCCGATGCGTCTCGACCTCGACCCGCCCCTTTCTCATAGATGAGTTATCGCCGACCCATACAGAACGTTGAACGCCGGTCGTCTCGGCTGCCCGGCTGGCCGCCGCAACGACTCAGCAAAAACTCAGCATCAGTCGCGTCTTCACGCGGTTCTCCGCGTGTGCCGATGACCTTTCGCCGATGACGAATCGCGCGTCCGAGCTGCGTCTTTGCAGCTAGTCGGACTCGTCGCCCTTCTCGCTTATCTCCTCTCGCACGGGTCGGGCCAGGGGTTCAACTCCCCTCTGGTCCACTCGATTTTTCCTGGTGCGCGAACCAGCGCCGGGACGCGGTACGTCGGGACGATCTCGTCCGGGCTCAGAACCCGAAGCTCCTTGATCAGCTTTCAAAGGAGCGCCTTTCTCTGCTGGGCGGAGACGCTGCGGAGGGCCGTGTCGAGGCTGGCGGCCCATTCGGTCACGAGCTCGGGCGCAGGCGGCGAGTTCGTGGCCCCCTGCGCGGCCCATGCTCCTCGACCCGCTGGAGGGCCCGTGCTCAAGCACCAGCCCCGCCGGATCGTCCGCCGACAGCCCGCCCCCCTCCACCTCGTTTCCACGTCACCGGGTCGACGTCGTGGGTACGGCCTCGCCCTCGCGACGCATCGGAGCAGTCGGTGCTCCCGGGCGGGGTGGAGGTCCGAAGACGAGCGCCCCAAAGGATCCTGCCGGCAAGCCGTAACGTCGGTGTCTGGCGCCGACCAGAGGGGCGATGAGCGACGGAGACGCGGAGTCAAGGGCCTGACGACAGCGGTCGCCCCGGTGCCGAGCGCGATGATTCAGATTATGACAATCGTCCTGAGGATCGTCGGGTTCCTCGCCGGAGCGGCGCTCGCAGTCGTCGGGTTTCTCTTCTGGATGCTGTCCAACGACTTCCCGGACGGCGAGTCCGCGATGAAGGCACTTGGTGTCGGCGGCATGGCTTTCGGGCTGGCTCTGTGTCTGGTCGCGCTCTTGGCGCGTTCCTCCAAGACGGATGGGGGCAGCGATGCGCCCTCGGACGCCGACGGTTCCTCGCGGCCAGCGCTATAGCTCCGCTCGAGGTTCTTGCCGCGCGTCGGCCGCCCATAATGCGCATCAACAACACTCCTCCTGGTTGGCTGTCGTCGCCGCCGACGAAGTCATCCCGCTTCACCGTTCGTCCCGCGCCGTCCAGGGGAACCGTGTCGACGCGTTGGTGAGGGCATCCTCGAGCTCTTCTCGGTCGACGAAAGCGCGCTTCATGTCCGCACCTCTCAGGTCCGCACCTCTCAGGTCGGTGCGCTTGAAGATGACAAAAGGGAGATCGGCGTCCCGAAGGTCGGCGTCCCGAAGATCGCTGCCCTTGAAGATGACAAAAGTGAGATCGGCATTCCGAAGGTCGGCGCCCCGAAGGTCGGCGCCCGACAAGTCCGATCTCGAATTGATGCCCGGTGCATTGTCCCCCAGGTCGGCGAAGTAGAAGTCCGCGCCCTTGAGGTCGGCGCCGTCCATGCTGATCGGCGACGCCTCCACAGCGCTGAAGTCCGCTCCCGCGGCCTGGGCGCCCTCGAAGGTCGCGAGGTTCAGGTTCGTGCCGGACCTGCTCAGGTCGGAAGGCGTATGGCGTTTGCTTTCAAAGTTCACTCCGTTTAGCTGAGCGTCGCGGAAGTCGGCGCCATACAAGCACGAATTGGAGAACTCGACGTGTTCGTAGTTCCCGCCACTGAAATCACCGGTGGCGAGATGAACGCCCTCTAGGTCGATCACCGTCTCGTCATCTTCGAAGGCCAGGTTGCGGTTGCCGATGACCGTTAGGGCTGCCTGGACATCGATTGGGAGTTCCTCCGTCTCGCAATTGTCGCGGGTCAACGCTGGGGAGTGCTCGTGGATGTAGGTCTCCAGGATGTTCATTATCGGGACATGCTCGGTCTTCGACTCTTGAGCGATCTGCCCCAATGCGTAGATCCCTCCGATTGCCACGTCGAGCTTGTCGCCGCCGATCTGGTCGATGGCGCGCGTGAACCGTTCGGTGATCTGGCCCCTCTCGGTCAGCCTCAACGATTCCTGACTGATCCGCACCGTCTCGTAGGTGAAGAAGACGGTGGCGAGCACGAATGATCCGCCGAGCATCTGTATGATCGTTCGCCGGATCTCGTTTTCTACTCCGAGCCTGGCGGCGTGCGATTCGAAGAGGTGTCGCGGAGCGACCCACCGGGGGAGTACCACGATGGCGACCATCGCCAGAACGGCGCCTATCCCTGCCAGAACTTTGATGTCCACCGTCGCCCCTATTCGCGTTCCCCTCTAAAATTACTCGCGGAGTCACGGATTGGGAAGTGCCACGTTACTTACGTGCCAGCTCTTGCTTTCTGAGCCTTCGGGCTCTCGCCTCGGCGTGTGCGTTTCCTTCGGATGGGCGTGGTGCTCGATGAAGAGCGACGCGCAGGTGTGCCTCAGGTCGTGGACCGGGAGTTTGATCGCGGCGGGTGCTCTGATCTGCGGCGATGCCAAGATAGTGCCGTTGACCTGGTCTTTCTCTTCTTCGTCCGTAGTGCTGCTTTCTCGTCGTTTTCGTCGCTTCTCGCGGCTTTTTTGTGTCCCAAACTGTCCCCCCTATTGCGACCGAGACGTCTCGACAAGGGGAGCGCAGACAAGGTGCGCGGCAGAATATGTATGCGACCCCAGTGACGGGTGTGGGACGCGGGTCTACGAACTCCGACAGCGTCCTCACCGCGTCGAGGTTGGTAAACAGCTCGAGCTGCAAACCCTGGAACGCGTGTCCGGACCACCCATCCGGAGGGTGGGCCGCGCGGATGGACTCCGCCATATCGCGCGCTTCTTTCTCGTCGAGGTGGTCGCCGAGCGCGAGCGTGTCCTTGGCGTCGCCGCGTAGCTTCCCGTCGGCGTCTTGAAGCGACTTGAGCCACACGAACGCTCCGCTGGAGGCGGCGTCTGCGTGTACGCTGAATCTCTCGCTCGGAGCCTTGCGTAGGCGTAGGCCTGCCCTGAGGAGGGTCGTCTTCGCCCGCTCTCTGAGCTCCGCGTCGTCGGTACGCAACAGCGGCTCAGGAACCAAAGGTCTCTTGCCGCACGCTGATGTAGGCGGTGGGTCATCTCGCTTGGCGGGACGAGATCCACCGCTTAGAAGGCCCATGGACTCATTGTCCAGCTACCCCGTTAGCCCCGTCTTAAGGCTGACTCGATCACTTCATTCAGGTCGAAGCCCCCGAGAAGCTCGATGCGCTGGCCGTCATGGAACGCGGATGGCAGACCCCCGCCGGGGAAGCGGACCAGGGCCCAAATGGCGCCAGCCCAACTCGCGCCGCCTGGTCTTTGCCGCCCGAGGCAAAGACGTTGTCACCCTGCAACCGACGTGGGGGGCCGTGCCCTCTGTTCCCCGCGACTGAGACGGCCTCTGACCGAGACGGCAGCGGGCTCCAAACATCCAGCGTCCGGGTTCGCGCACCGCTCAATCAGCTCCACGACGTCGAAAGGTCAGGCTGGCGGCACCTTCTCGCCCAATCGGGGTGCGACTAACCATCACCCATCCTCGTCACCGTCGTCTTCCGGATCGACTAGTCCCGTTACGATGGCTGCGTTCGCCACGAACGAGCCTGGTACCGGACCGCCGGACAAAGGGCCTGCCGCTTCGAGCTCCTCGATCAATTGTCGGTTCCGCTGGTTCTGTTGCTCGCGTCGCTGCCCCTCCATCGTCGTCTCCAAGACGGCTAGGTGCTCCACCTCGCCCGACCCGTAGATGCGTCCGTGGGAGTCACCCCAGATGCGGTGAAACGAATAGAACTCGAGGTAGGGCCTCGATTCGCTCCCCGAGAACGCGTAGCGAACGAGGCCGGCCCCCCCGGCCTCTCGAGCAGCCCCGGATCTGGGCCCGCGGGGCGGTGGCTCTATGTCGAGGCCCCAACCGGGATGCATCTCTTCGAGTATTCGAACCATCGTGCGGTAGCCGGCGTCCATCCTGGCGCAGTATGAACGACCGTACCGGGAGGTGGCATGTCGGACCAACAGCGTGATCCCATCGTCGTCGAGCAGAGCACGGCGACCGTCAACGCTCTCTGGGGCTTCCTGACCGTCGCGTTTGCCTTCGCGCTGTGGCGAGGCCATCAGGGCGCGCAGGCGGGTACAGGTCGTCTGGTGCTCGACGTCGTCTTCGGCGTGGGAGTGATCCTCTCGGTCACGGCGTGGATCTCGTTTCACAGGCATCCCTCGCGGCTCGCGGTCTCCCGGGACGTCATCTCTCTGTCCCATCGCGGGAAGCCGAACTCGGTTGAGCTTCGCCGGACCGGACCCCTTTACGTACGCAGGATGATCAATCCGAGAGGAGGCGTTCGCAGCTACCTAAAGGTAGTGGGGTCCGACGATGCGATTCCGTTGGTTCTCTTCGACTGGAAGAGCGTAGAACGCGCCTGTCGCGCGGCCGGCTGGTCCATCACCACGCGGCCCTCGCACCGTTGAACGAGGGGGTTACGCGAACATGTACTACGACCGAGTTATCTGAACGTGAGACGGTTATCTCGTTCAAAGGAATAGGCTGTCGACGTCTACAAGAGTAGGCGAGTCCACCTACGTGGGCGATCTCTGGGCAGGCTGCGACACGCACCTATACCTTTCCGGTCTTCGCTGGAAGGGATGTGCCATGTCGAAGTTGGAGATCTCCCCGGAGATCCTCGAGGCTCTCCAGAAGCTGTCGTCTCTCCTCGACTCCGACGACGCCTTCGAACGGACGCTCAACACCGTCGTCGACCTGTCGCGCTCGACGCTGAAGGGTTGCGACTCCGCCGGCATCACTCTCCGCGTCGACGGGAAGCCCACGACCGCGGCTGCGACGGACCACTACACACTGGAGATCGACAGGATCCAGTACCAGTCGGGCGAGGGGCCCTGTCTGACTGCCGCGGAGACCGGCGAGCGGCAACACATCGAAGCGATCTCGGAGGAGTCGCGCTGGCCGGAGTTCTGCCGGCGCGCGGCCGCCGAGGGAGTCAGGAGCGGGGCGTCTTTCCCGCTGCGTCTCAACGGACCGGTAGGAGCCCTCAACCTCTACTCGAAGTCGGAGCGGGCCTTCGACGACGAATCGATGGGGACAGCCGTAGTGTTCGCGCGGCAGGCGTCGATCGCTCTGGAGAACGCCGCGATCTACGCCGCGGCTCGGCGCCTGGGGGCTCAGCTCAACGAGGCGCTGGCGTCGAGGGACGTCATCGGCCGGGCGAAGGGCATCCTCATGGAGCGGGAGGGCCTTTCGGACGCCGAGGCGTTCGAGGTGCTCCGGCGGATCTCACAGACGACGAACGTCAAGCTGCGCGAGGTCGCGCAGCGGGTCGTCGACGAGAAGGAGACGCGGGCGGTTTGAGGCCGATCTCGATCGAAGCCGGGATCACCGTCCTGGAACGAGCGAGTCGAAATTCAGTGGCCGCAGCGGCTGCGTGTCGTCGAAGTAGCAGAACGCGTCGTAGCGGCGGCCCATGACCGTGGGGACCCAGTTGCCGCGGTGCTCGCGCTCGGGATGGTAGACGACGCCGATCGCCCTGTGGCCGCGGCGTGCACGTAACCAGGGGGTGTCTCGCTCGTCGGGGAAGACCAGCAGCAACTGCCGCGGATGCACGCTGTGCAGGAGATCCTCGTGCGTGCCTGCCGGAGCAGCCGGAACGTCCATCCGGCGCGGCGTCGCACCCTATGCCCCCGCGGCTACGACGGCGCCGCGATGGCCGCCGAACCCGACGAGGACGACGTCGTCCCCCTATCGTTCGCGTGCTACCTGTCCGAGGTTGAGCATCCCCGCGGCCGCCATGTCCGTGGCGCGAGCGTCGCCGACGTGAGTGTTGTGCGCCCACACGATCGCCTTCGCGTCGGGCCCATGGTGCGCCATGAGCCGGTCGAGCGTCTCTGCCATGTGGCGATCCCGCACGTTCCAGGACTCACCGTCGGCGCGGACCATCGTCCGGTAGTAGCGCTCGGCGCCGGCGAGGACCTCCGCGTTCTGGAGAGCGTCGAGCTCGGCCTCGGGATCGTCGTCGAGGACGAGTGGGACCCGGTTGATCTCCGTCAGGAGGTCCACGACCTCGTTCTCGCACGACGTCGGGACCATGCGCGTCGCCCACGCGTATCTCTGAGGGTCGTCCTGGTACGGCTCGAAACAGCGGAATGCCGCGGCCGCCGCGTCGAGCGCCGCGGGGTGATGCTCCGTCAGATAGGTGAACACGCGTCCGAGCGACTCCGCCAGCGAGTAGACGTCGAGCCCGTAGAAGCCGATGGTTGCGCCGCTCGTATGGTTGTGGCGGCGTAGCCACTCCGCGAGCCCGGCGACCTCTTCGTTCGCCCACATCCACTGCGGCCACCTTCCGAACGCGCGCAGCGCTTCGCGCGCGGGGGCGCTCTCGTGGTCGCGGCCCTTGACCCACCGGTTGATCGCGAAGCAGTCGGGCCAGTCGCCTTCGACGGCGACGAACGAGAAACCGCGCTCGGCGACCAGCCGGCGGGTGATCTCGGCTCGCCACCTGTAATAGTCGGACGTGCCGTGGGACGCCTCGCCCAGCAGGACGAGCCGAGCACCCTCGGCTCTCTCGACCAGCGGATCGAGGTCCCCCGGGTTCTCCAGAGGCCGACCAGCGCGGCGATCTCGTCTGTCTCGTCGGCTGGCGCACGGCGCGACTGGATGAGGTCCATCACGTGCGCGCATACCCGGCGCCCGGTGCGGGCAATCGTCCTGGGGAAGGTGAGCTCCGTAGCTAGAATTCGACTCCATGAGAGTCGCGCTCGCACGAGCCATCTATCTTCTCGGCGTGGTTCTCGGCGTCGCCACGGCCGTCGACGGCCTGACCGACTCGTCGCCTCTCGAGTGGGTGATCGGGCCGGCGCTGGGGTTGGCGATCTGGTGGATCGCTGCCGGGATCGGCGTCCGCTTGGGCGTCATGCCGGCGGACTTCGTACTGTGGCTGAGATCGGGGGCACGACATGACTGAGCGACCCAACCACCCGGACGATCCCGGTTCCGAGGTATCCCCCGAAGGCTCGGAGGCGGACCTGGCCGAGCAGGCCCGGCCGTGGGCGGGCGACGACGAGGACGAGACGCCCGAGCACGTTCCGGACGACGCCCCGGAGGCCGACGTCCTCGACCAGGCGCGACCGGCGACGCTCGACGAGGAAGACCGCGACCGCTGACGACTTCGGGGCTAGATCGAGCCTGACATCGGGATCGCGGCCGCGTTCGGGTAAGTAGGCGGCGTGACACGCCGACCGCTTCGCCTTGCCGCCGCAGGGGCCGCACTGCTGTCGACCGTCCTCGGCGCGTGCGGGCTCCCGCGCGATCCCGAGACCACCTTGCGACGCGTCGCGGGCGGAACGCTGCGCGTCGGCGTGTCGGAGCACGATCCCTGGGTCGTGCTCGACGGCGACGGGCCGCGCGGAGTCGAGGTCGAGCTCGTGAAGCTGTTCGCCGAGGAGATCGACGCGGAGATCGAGTGGGTCGAGGGCGAGGTCGAGGAGCTCGCGGGGGCGCTCCACGTGCGCGAGATCGACCTCCTGATCGCGGGGCTCACGGCGCGTTCGAAGATCTCTTCCGAGGGGGCGCTGACACATCCGTACGTGACGACTCAGGTCGTGGTGGCGACGCCGCCGGACCGCCCGCTCGAGGACGTCGCAGGCGTCGAGGTGGCGGTCGAGGAGGCGACCGAGGAGGCGGGGCTCCTCGCCAAGACCGACGCGGTGCCCGTGAGGGTCGAAGACGTCGCGGACGCGACCGGGCCGGTCGTCCTCCACAACTACCTGCTGGACGACCTCGGCCTCGTCGACAGCGGCGTCCAGCTGACGGAGACCGACCACGTCATGGCGGTGCCCCACGGCGAGAACGCGTGGCTCGTCCGGCTCGAACGCTTCCTGCTCGAAGACCCCGACAGGGTCGGCCGCGTG
>JALZEI010000157.1 GCA_030862115.1 Actinomycetota bacterium | reverse complement strand
ATGTACATCCGGAGATGGAGTTCTATCTCTTTAAGAGCGTGGATGACCCGACACCGATCGACGTCGGCGGATACTTCGATCTCACTCCCGCGGGCGTTACACAGGAACTTCGTCGCGACGCGATCAGTGTGCTCGAGCGCATGGGGATCCCGGTGGAGTTCTCGCATCACGAGGTCGCACCGTCCCAACATGAGATCGACCTTCGACATGCCGACGCGCTCACGATGGCCGATTCGGTGATGACCTACCGCCACGTCGTCAAGGAGATGGCCGCAAAGAGAGATATGTACGCGACTTTCATGCCGAAACCGCATACGGATCTCCCGGGCTCCGGCATGCACACGCACATGTCGTTATTCGAGGGCGATCAGAACGCCTTCCACGATTCCTCCGACGAATATCACCTCTCCAAGGTCGCCAAAGCTTTCATAGCGGGCCTTTTGGTCCACGCGCGAGAGATAACGGCGGTAACGAACCAGTGGGTGAACTCCTACAAGCGTCTGACCGCGGGCAGCGGCTACCCGGTTTCCGAGGCGCCCGTCTTCGTGTGCTGGGGGCGGCATAACCGCTCGGCGTTAATCAGAGTCCCGATGTACAAGCCGCGCAAGGATCAGTCGACGCGTATCGAGTTCCGTTCGCCCGATCCGGCGTGCAATCCGTACCTGGCCTTCTCGGCGGTTCTGGCCGCGGGCCTAAAGGGAATCGACGAGGGCTACGACCTTCCACCGGAGGCGACGGACAACATCTACGAGATGACCGACGCGGAGCGACGCGCGCGAGGCATTCACTACCTACCCGGCGACCTCTTCGAGGCGCTCACGTTGATGGAGTCCTCCGAGATCGTGGCCGAGAGTCTCGGCGAGCAGGTATTCGAATACTTGTTGCGCAACAAACACGCGGAGTGGGACAGCTACAAGTCCTACGTCTCTCCCTACGAGTTGGAGCGCTACCTACCCGTCCTCTAGCACCACCACCCAACCGGCCGTTGCTGATTTGAGCGCGCTATGCGCAACCAGTTCAGTAATGGACGGTGGGGCTTAGTGGAGCTTGGTTCGCAGCGCCGGGACCCGGACGGCCCCCACGAAGCGTTGCCGGTAGTAGTCGGTTTCTCTCCACGAGTCCCTGCGCACGCCACTGCGCGACGAGCTCGAATGCACGAAGGTCGTTCCCTTCAAAAAGATCCCGACGTGTCCGACCCGAGCGCTTCCGGTCTTCCAGAACAGGAGGTCGCCCTTTCTCAGGTTCTTCTTATTCCAGATGCGCTTGTAACCCTTGTTGTCGCGCATGCCCCATTGATCGATGGAGCTGCGAGCGAGAGAGGCGCCGTGGTCCTTGAACGTCCAGTAGGTGAGGCCGGAGCAATCGAATCCCGAACGGGGGGATTCGCTTCCGTAGCTGTAGCGAGTTCCCAGCTGACTCAGAGCGCGCTGTGCGATGTGCTGCCGACGTTCTTTTATCGAAGTAGGGGTGTGAGCTGCGGTCGGTGATGCGGTTCCTAGCACCCAGATCGATGTCGCTGTAAGCGCCATGGCCGCGATCGTCCTGGGGGCCGAGCGTTCTGTATATGTACCTCTCATTCCCACCTCCCATGAGTGAGCCCGTCGCCGGTGCGCCGCCTCCCGATAAGGCGGCGTTCCTTAGCGCGGCGTGCCCTCTGTTAGGGCCAGCTCGTCCGCAGGGCATCGGGCCCTCCGCCAAGACGAGCCATCCGGCTGGTCCACAGGTGCTGCCTTCGCACCTCGCGCAAGTGCCCCTCTAAGGGGGCACCGGTTCGTCACCCTAGTCCACGACCCCCGTCCCACAAGCTCTCGGATGCGCAAAGAAAAGTGTGGGTTTTTTGGGAGCGGGCGCCAAAGGGAATTCGGGCGAAACCGCCAATAGCCCCGCCATCTCCGCTGCGGGACACACTAGGCTCGGGACCGAAAATATGCGCCCCGACCAGCCCAAACGCGATCGAACGGCGGCCCTCAAGGGCATGAGCCGAACCCTGTCCGAGCTGCTCGACAAGGATTCCCCAGCCGTCGACCTGCTGGATTCGAACGAGGCCCTCCCGGATCGCGACGGCTACCTGGAAATCCTGCGGGCATCGGGGGCGGGGATGCCCGGGGTGAGGACTGCCAAGAGGCGGCGCCTGCTCGAGATCGCCGCCCGAGACGGGGCCGGCGAGCTCTCCCTGGAAGAGGCCACGGGGGCCCTGGCCGATCTGGCCGACGCCTCCCTGCAGGCGGCTCTCGATCTTCTCGAGGCGCCGGACTCGCTGGCGATCGTCGCCATGGGAAAGCTCGGCGGACGCGAGCTCAACTACGTGTCGGACATCGACATCATGTTCGTCGGCGAAGGCGAGGGGGCCGCGGCCGCGGCCGAGGGCCTGCTCAGCTCGCTCGGATCCTTTTCGCCCGAGGGGCAGGCCTACTTCATCGACACGAACCTTCGGCCGGAGGGCCGCAGCGGCGTGCTCGTGCGGTCGCTCGATTCCTACCTCGAGTACTACGCGCGCTGGGCGCAGTCCTGGGAGTACCAGGCGTTGATCAAGGCTCGAGCGGCGGCCGGAAACATGGAGTTGGCCGCGGAGCTCGTCGAGGCCACGCGTAAGTTCGTGTTCCCCGACGAGGTGACGCCCGACCGCGTGGCCAGCGTGCGCGCGATGAAAGAAAAGGTCGAGAGCCACGCCGCTCGCGCCACGCGTAAGAGTCGTTCGGCCGCGGGGTCCGACGTGAAGCTCGGCCCCGGCGGGATCCGTGACATCGAGTTCTGCGTTCAGCTGCTGCAACTCGTGCACGGAGGATCGGACGACGAGGTTCGATCTCCTTCGACGCTGGCCGCCCTTTCCGCTCTTTCGGCAAATGGGTACGTCGCAGAAGAGGACGAGGCCGGACTAGAGGTCGCCTACAGATGGTTGCGCTCGATCGAGCATCGACTCCAGTTGTGGCAGGAGCGGCGAACTCACGTCATCCCGAGCGACGACGAGCCAAGGACGCGGCTCGCACGTTCGATGGGCTTCAAGGACTCTCCGCTCGCGGCCGCAGGTAAGAGATTCGACGACATGCACACAGGGGTGCTGACCGACGTGCGCGGCCGATTCGAGCGCATCTTTTACCGCCCCATGATCGAGGCACTTGCTGGGTCGCAACGCCGGCTCTCGCCCGAAGGACTTAAGGACCGTCTGCGTTTCCTCGGTTTCCGCAACGTCGATCGCGCCGCGCGCCTTCTCGACGACTTGTCCAAGAGCACATCGCGCCGCGTCAAGTTGCTGCGCGTGTTGAGTCCCGCCTTTCTTAGGTTCCTTGCAACGACTCCGGCCCCCGACGAGGGATTGTTCGCATTTCTGCGGCTTGGAGAGGGCATTCCCGGCACCCCCGAGTCTCTCAGCCCGCTCCGCGAGAACCCTCCAGGCCTCGCCTTTCTCGCGCAGGTTCTCGGGAGCGGTCGCTTGCTGGGCGAGATCCTGATGCATGTTCCCGAGGAACTGCAGTCGATCGCCGATCCGGATCGATATCTGGAACGCAAGGATCGACAGCGATTGCTCCGAGAGGTTGAGGCCTCGCTGGACTGGAGGGAGCCGGAACAAAGACGGGACGGGCTTCGTCGGGTCAAGAGAAGAGAGATGCTGCGAGTTTCTCTCATGGACCTCTCAGGCTCTCTTGCAACCGAGGAGGTAGGTCACGCTCTCGCCGACCTGGCGGATGCGTGTCTCGAGGCCGCGCTGGTAGACGTCGACATGCCGTTTGCAGTTATCGGTATGGGGAAACTCGGGGGGCGCGAACTGAACTATGCATCGGACGTCGACGTCATGTTCGTTCACGACGGCGATCCCCAGCAGGCGGAAAGAACCGCAGAGGAATTGCTGCAAGCGGTCGGCGAGATTACTCCCGAGGGCCAGGCTTTTCGGGTCGACGCCGCCCTTCGCCCCGAGGGTAAGGCGGGTCCACTGGTGCGATCGCTTCCGTCCTATCTCGAGTATTACGAACGTTGGGCGCAACCCTGGGAGCACCACGCGCTCGTCAAGGCGCGCTTCTCGGCCGGCGATCAAACTCTGGGCGAAAAGCTACTTACGGCCGTGCGTTCCTTTGCGTGGCCCGCGCGCCTCCCCGACGAGGACTTGCGGGAGATCCGACACCTGAAAGCCCGGATGGAGAAAGAACGAATCGGTCGGCGCGTGGATCCTCGTCGTCACTTCAAGCTGGGCCCCGGAGGTCTGTCCGATGTCGAGTTCGCGGTGCAGCTCCTTCAACGAAGCAACGCGGGGGCCGGCGACGGGATTCGAACATCCGGGACTCTCGATGCACTGGAACGGGCTCGAAAGACCGGAATCTTGGCGGATGGCGATGCCCGCGCTCTTGCCGACGCCTACATTTTTTTGACGCGCGTGCGGAATCGGGCCTTTTTCTTGTCGGGCAGACCCGTCGATTCGCTTCCGTCCAAGACCGAGGACCTCGAGGCCTTGGGACTCGCTCTTGGATTCAAGGACCAGCCTCGACAGGAGCTAGAGGAGACCTACCTGCGCACGACCCGGCGGGCACGGAGGGTTGCGGAACCGCTGATTTACGGCTGAGTTCGGTCTAAATAGCGCGGCCCACTATGAAACCGAATATCAAGAACAGGGCGATGGCTCCCACGATCACGATGAGGATCTTGGCGCCCAGCTGCGCTCCCTTGGCGCCACCTCCGAACATCATGACGACGCCGATCAGAAACAGGATGGCCGGGATGAGGACGGGCTTGTAGTCCACGCGGTCATCCTAGGCGGGACCCTTCCCGAGGCGTTCCCCGGGTTAAGCGGGGACCGGGGGCGGCGGGAGAGCCGCCGGCGGTGCAGGTGGGACCGCGCTTAGGGCCGATCGGGCCGCGGGAGGCGCGGGTGGTGCCGCGGGGGGCACGGGTGGTGCCGCGGGAGGCACGGGTGGTGCCGCGGGAGGCGCGGGCGGTGCCGTGGCGGGCGCCGATGGAGGAGCCATCGGTGGCGAGGGAATTCCTACGGGTACGGTGGCAACCTCCGTCGGCGTGTCTGTGGCGCGCAGCACCCCCAGTAGCCAGGGGAGCTCTTTGCCCGGAACGGGACGACCCCGGTGCCATCCCTGCACGAAGTCGCATCCGAGTAGACGCAGCGTCTTTTCAGTTTCTTCGGTTTCTACACCCTCGGCGACGACCTCAAGACCGAGGTTGTGCGCGAGGTCGATGATCGACTGCACGATCAAGAGATCGTTTTCATCGCTCTGCATGCTTCGGACAAAGGACTTGTCGATTTTTACGGCGTTGATAGGCAGTCGCTTCAAAGAGGCAAGCGAGGAGTAGCCGGTTCCGAAGTCATCGATGGCAAGACGAACGCCCAACCTGCTCAGCGCGCCCAGAACTTCCATGGCCCGCGTCGGGTCGGCCATGATGCTGCT
>JALZEI010000148.1 GCA_030862115.1 Actinomycetota bacterium | reverse complement strand
AGGTAGCTCAGGCTCGATGCCGGAGAACGACGCCACCTTGACCGCAAAGGTTGAAAGCGAGGTTCTGTCTCGTTGGAACTATCCCAAGGGACGGATCAACGTCAATTCTGTTGATGGGGTTGTGGAGCTGCGCGGCGTCTGCGAAACAGCTGATCAGATCGACGAGCTCGAGCAGGAAGTACGCAAACTGACCGGTGTGCTCGACGTTCGGAACTATCTGCATCTTCCTAATACGCCGGCCCCCAACAAGAAGGATTCCACCACTCGCTAGCAGCTCAGCTAAACGATGCCGCATCCAGCGGTCAGAAGCCCGCGCGTCGCAAACGGGCGGCCGCTCCCAGACCGGCGAAAGCACGTTAGGGGAACACCGGGGGCAAACAGGAGGCCTTACCCCCCGTTCCTTAGTCGGACCAAGAGCAGGTCGAGAACCACCAAAACGATGAGTCGTCGGAGAACTTCACCCATTTTTCGATTATGTGGGCGCCCGAGTCGCCGATGATGTGTTTGCCCTTCACCACGTCCCCGCTGTCGCGCCAGTCGAGCGGGCCGCTTACGAACTTGATCCATTTGCGATCGGTGGCGTGCTTATAGCGGCCCACATCGCCGTGCACCGAATACTTGTGGTCTTTCCTGATCTTGATCGTTCCGCCCTCAGGCGTGGACCCAGTCCAGCAGTGATAAAACCCCTTTTTTACGTTTCCGGCCGCCCCGGCCGGCCCCGCCACCACAAATAGGGCACCTACTAGAGCCCCGGCAAGCACCACACGGTGGACTTTGCGCGTTCTCAAGACATCCCGCCTTTCTCACAAGAGCAACCGTCATGAATGCCCAAGATGGCACGTTGAAAGTTCTCGGGACAAGGTATTTTGGGGCTTCTTCCATAGTCATTTCGAGGGGTTCTTGATAGTCATTTCGGGCCACAGGCGTATAGCCCGGCCAGAAGAATCTCTGTGCTCCCCGGGTGTGAACCAGGCCACTGACAGGGCTCTTCGTCCGGAAGACATTGGGGCTCATGACCGAAATGAGCCGGGAAGAACTCATCGAAAAGCTTCAGGACGTCGCGGGCGAGATGGGCGAGATCATGCGGTCGTTCGGGGCGCACGAACCCGACTGGGCCCCGCTCGAGAAGGCCCTACCCCTCAAGTGGTGCGCGGGCTTCATGTTCATGGGCTACCACAAGGGGATCCGCATGTACAAGCACGGGTTTACTCGCTACTACCTGTTTTTAGACGAGGATGCGAACGCCTACTCGTACGACGCGGACACTGAAACGTACGAGCGCATTCCTCTACCCATGGCCATCGAAATGGTTTTCGACGGACTCAAGGAGATGGGTTACAAGCGAAGCTCTCCCTACGACGATGCCGCAATTGCCGAAAAGAACCGGCGGCTGGCGGAGGCCGGCTGGAACGTGGTCACCGTCGACCCATCCGGCGGCAATCAAACGGAGGTGAAATAGTCGACTGCTCATACCCGGACGCACGCGACAAATTTCACTACTCGGCCCCTAGGACTCGCGCACGACCTCAGTGGCCGTTTTGTCGTCGCGCAGTCCGATGAACCTCGGGTGACGCAGACGACCGTCCGCCGTCCACTCGCTGAACCCGACCTGCGCCACCAGAGCGGGTGTGATCCAGTGCACGGCTTTACGGACCGGGGGTGGGCCTGCGAACGGACTTTCCTCTTGCTCGAGTGCCGTCATCTTCTCGAGGAGTGAGCGCAAGAGAGCGACGTTGTATCCGGTGCCCACTTTTCCCGCGTAGCGCAGCTCACTGCCGTCGTAATAGCCGACCAGTAGCGCACCGAAGCCGACGCGGCTCCCCTGCGGGTCGGTGAACCCGCCGATCACGAACTCTTGCTCCTTGGTGCACTTGAACTTGAGCCACAGCTTCGACCGCCCGGAGGCGTAGGTCGAATCCGCTTTCTTGGCAATGAGGCCTTCCCACCCCTTCGCGCACGCTTCGTGGAGAAGCTCCTCTCCAATCTCCGGAGCGTGCTTAACGATGGTTAATCCCGCGCCGGCCGGCACGAATTCCTCCAGCACGCGTTTTCGAGTGAGTAGGGGCAGGTTGCGCAGGTCGTAACCATTCGCGAAGGGGATATCGAACGCGAACAGCGCCAGGCTGCCGTGGCCGAGCCCCTCGAGAAGATGCCTTTGCAAACTCTGGAATCGGGTGACGCCTCCGGAGAGCACGGCGGCTTCACCATCCAACAAGACATCCGTCAGAGGTAGGCCGGCAATCGCTTTCACGATCTCTGGGTAGCGGTCGTTCAGAGAGAGCTTGTTGCGCGACAACAGTCGAACCGATCCCCCCTTCTTGAAGGCCAGACATCTGACTCCGTCGAGTTTGGGCTCGAACACCCAGTCGGGATCCGAAAAGTAGTTCTCGGTAAGGGTGGCCAGCGTTGGATCAACCCAGCGGGGGGTGCTCTTTCGGCGCAAGAGCCGCCGCTCGTCCTCCGGTACGAGATCGTCGATTGTGTGGGCCGTGCGACGTCGAGGCATTCGCGCAGTATGGCGGTTAGGAGTTCGCCTCTTCCCACCAACCTTGCAGTGTAAGAAAAATCGTTGTCGCGCTGTTCGCGCTCGCCCTGCTGACCATGCCCGGGACCACCGAGGCCTCGGCTCCCGCGTCGTGCCCCGGCGACAACAGCACGCCCTCGCAAGTCGTCACCGGGACCTTCGGGACCGATCAAGTTCACCGGCAAGAGGGATTCACGCGAGTGGACCGAAACGACTGATTCCGAGGGGCGCGCGGCCAGGGGCCTGTTGCTCGATGTCGCCACCGGTCCCTACCTACTTACCGCGCAATACACCGGTACCAGCGACCACCACCCTTCCGCCGACTCCCAAGGGTTCAAGGCCAAAAAAGAGGACACGACTATCGATCTCACCAGCGCGTCCCGGGAGAGCAGGTCCTACCTCGAGGTCTCGGACGGTCTTCCCCAGCGCCCGGCCGTTCATAAAAGAGCAGCCGGCAAGCGATTCACCGGCTGCCCTTGGGGGAAGACGCTTAGCTTGCGATTTTCTCCGCGTCGGCAAGTTCTTCTGCCGCGTCCTTGGACTCCGCGAGCTGTCCGTCGATCTGTATCTTGATCTTGTCGGAGACGAGCAATCCGCCGGTCTCCAGTGCCACGTTCCAGGTCAGTCCCCAGTCGCTTCGTTTGATCGTGCCGGTCAGCGTTCCGCCGATCTTCCGGTTGCCGTACGGATCGACGCCCTCGCCGGCGTGCTCGTAATCGAGCTCGACCCGGCGGGTGATGTCTTTGATGGTGAGGTCACCGACGACCTTGTAGGTCTCGTCGCCGGCCGGCGTCACCGACGTCGGTACGAAGACCATCTTTGGAAAACGCTCGACGTCGAAGAAGTCGGCGCTGCGAAGGTGCGCATCGCGGTCTTGGTTACCGGTTTCAATGCTCGCGAGGTCGACCTCTATCCGGCCTCGGGCGGAGCTGATGTCGTGCGGCTCGAGGTCGATGGACCCCTCGAGTTTCGTGAACCGTCCGTGAACGGTCGACAGACCCATGTGACGTGCCGAGAACCCGACGGTCGTGTGCGCCGGATCGATTATCCATGCCATGCCCGATCTCCTTCGCTAGAACGCTTACTTATGTATGGTAAGCAACTAGGGGAAGATACTTATTCCCGATTAGTTAATTCTGGGGAGTAAGATGGGGTCATGGCCATCCGACAGAGCGACGCCCCACAGTTCCGGACCCCGCTGGCTCCCTTCTGCCCCCGTTACCACGCCGCCGTGGAGCTTCTCGGGCGCCGCTGGACGGGGGCCGTGGTCAGGTCCCTCCTCGCCGGGAGGCACCGTTTCGGCGAAATGAGGGCCGACGTCTCAGGGATAAGCGACCGCCTACTGTCCGAGAGGCTGCGCGAGCTCGAGACCGAAGGCATCATCGAACGGCGGATCGTGGCTGGGCGACCCGTGCGAAACGAGTACTACCTGACGACTAAGGGCGAAAGCCTGGGCGACGTCGTGCGGGCGATCTCCTCCTGGGCGGAAGAGTGGACCCCTCCCGGTCCTACAGAATCTCCCTGATGGTGGCTACCGCCTGACGGTAGGAGTCACACCCCGCATGATCGGCTTGTTTGCCCAAAAGGTCGCCGAGATCGCCGTAGGTAACCGCCAGCTCCAGCTTCTCCCCGTGCCGTTCGTAAAGTTCCGCGGCGGCGCGCAGGTTCTTTTCGGCAAGAGCCACATCGTCGTCGAAGTAGCTCCGACCGAGCTCCCGGTGGGCATAAGCCATCACTCGGGGATCGCTCTCCCCCTCGACGAGCCCGATCGACCGGCGCAGCAACTTCCGCGCCCGATCGAGATCACCTCTCTCGCGTCGCAGACGCCCCAACTCGTTTAACGCGTGAGCCTGGTTAAGCGGGCTCTTGGTGGTCTCGAAAATCTCGCTCGCGGCCGTAAGCTGAAACTCCGCCTCGTCGGTCTCCCCCTTGCGGGCAAGAACGAACCCGTGCGCAAGACGAGCGACGCCCATCTCGGTGTGAAGATCCAGCTCCCTGAACAAGGCCTCGGCCTTCGTCAACGAGGCCTCGGCGTCGTCGTACAACTTCTTGTTGAGCTGCACACGGGCGACGTTGACGTACATCATTGCCACACTCAAGGAGTTGGTCGTCCGTCCGGCGAGTCGCAATGCCTCCTTCGCAGCAGAGTCCGCCTGGTTGTAGAGGCCCGCCTCGAAACACGCCAGCGCGAGGGGTCCATAAAGAAGTACCAGCGCGCCCGGGTCGTTGAGTTCCTCGTGCTTGAGCTCCACGATCAAAGCCTCGAGGAGATAGATCGCGTACCGGGTGTCACCCCGCTGGTGCAGGCAGCGAGCGAGCCGGGCAACGATCGGGGCCCTCGCGGTGGGCGACTCCTCCCTCAAAAGCTCCTGGGCCGCCTCGCACAGATCGATGGCATCCTCCAGGCGTCCTCCCCGTTCGGCGCACAGAGCTTTGCCCTCCTCGGCGTATGCCTCGAGGCGTTTCTCCCCGTAGCGTTTGGCCTCCCGGGAGACCCTGTCGTAGACCTTTGTTGCCTCGGCCACCTCTCCCGACGACACCAGCCGGCGAGCCTCCTGCAATTCCAGTTCGAGCCGCGGGGCGAGACCCGCGGGGCGCCCTGTCAGGAGCTCGTCTACTTCCAGCTCGAGCTTGGAGGCGAAGTGCTCCAGGGCGCGGCGAGAGGCAGCCCGCCGGCCGGATTCGATCGAGCTCACGTAGGCGTGGGTGAATACCGGGGCGGCGAGCTCGCTCTGGCTCAACCCCCGGGCCGTCCTGAATTTCCGCAGCCGTTTTCCGACGTCCATATTCGGCTCCCCTAGGTCGGTTGAAACAGGAACTGTAACCAAAAGTCTGTTTCGCGGCATTGGAGGGAGCCGGGGGCCTTGTGGCTATTCACCGGGCTGGGCCCTGCTCCGTAACGATTGCCCCCGATTTTGTTACAGTCAAAGTTACACTCGCCGCGTCGGTAGGGCTCCAACAAAAGGAGGTTCTAGATGAAGCGGCGACTGTCGTTTCTCGCTGCAACGCTGCTCTCGGTATGGACGGTTTCCGGGGCGACCTGGCCCCTGAACCTCATCCCGTGGCCGAGCTGCTGCTGAAACGTCTCAGCTTGGCAAAAAGAACCTTGCGGGGCAAAAGCAAGGGGGCATCCCTAGGCGGAAGAACTGCCGGGGATGTCGGAAGGGGCCGCCTCTCCGGGCGGCCCCTTTCATTTCCTAGCGAGACGCGGTTGCGCGAACCACAGGCAGTAGGAATCCTCGCTGCCGGACCCTACAGCTTGTGGCGGATCCGGCCCCGGTCCGGCGCCAGATCGGGAGGGGGCGGGGCACACACGACGTCCGGCGGACACTCGAAGGACCCCATGGCCGCCACCCGGTAGGAGTAACGCTCGATCGGGACGTCGCTCAGAAGCTTCGGACTCAACTCGAAACGAATCGTGCGGTCGTCGACGCGGTAGACGTTGGCGAAGCCGCGCAGTCTCCGACCGTAGAGGTTGCCCCGGAAACTGCCGTCCTCGTTCAATCCGATATAGAGGTTGCGGTCCTCGGCAGGATCGCCGTCGGGGAGCCAGATGCGCGCGCTGATCGACCTAAATTCCTCGTTGGTCCACACCTCAGCCATCGTTACGTCGTGCCGTAGGAGGTTCCCCCGGTGGCTGTGGCTTACCTCAACGATGTCTAGAGATGTACCCGAGTCGCCCACGGGGTCCTCGACAGAGGCGGTGTCGGCCATCGCAACTCCCGCAGACAGGACCGTAATCAGAACAACCAGAGATTTCCTCAATGTGAGTCCCCCTTTTTGCGACGCTCGACCCACTATAGGCACCCCCCATCAGAGCAAAAAACCACGGAAGGGAACTTCGACGCAAGCGGCGAACGTCTAAAGGCCATGCGGCGCGCGCTCGTTTGTCTCGCAGTTTTTTTGATGGCGGTCGGCGTCCCGGCGCGCGCGCACGACCATCGTCCGCCCAAGGCGGATCTGCGAGTCGGCGGCAAAGTTCAGACCGGCCATCGCTACCATGCCGACTGGATACGCCGTACCAGGGACCCCCGTTTCTGTTCGGCCACGTTTGCGATCGGGTATCCCACTTTCCCCAAGGCGCTCGCGCACGCCCCGGGCGACAGCGTGGTCGTCCGTCTACACAAAAAGGCCGCTCCTCTCGAGGTGGAGGTCCAGCGCTGGTCGGCTGTGAACGACGACGGCCATGCGAGCGGCACTCCCACCCCGCTCCCGTGGTCGCTTCGACCTCACGTCGTCGATGGGAAGATCCGCGCCTGGGACGTTGTCGTGATGTGGCCGGCAACCGTGGACCACCTCTATCTCGGAGTAGCCGCCTACTGGGCCGACGAAGAGGGGTGTGCGGGAGAGCCGGACCTAGGAAGTCAGTTCGTTGCCTGGACTTTTCATTTGAAGGATGCCTAGCAGTACGGTCCCCCTGTAGCGGCGCCCGTCTGCGATCGCCAACCTAGATCACACCCCTTCGAGGGCTTCTTGGCCGTTGGCCCAGATCAAACGGGCTGAAGACCCGCTTGCTGGAGGGCGAGGTCGAAGTCATGGGGCATGTCGGCGGCGGCGCGCGCTTCCTCGATGTCGACCATCCCCGAGCGGAACAGGGAGATCAGGGCCTGATCAAAGGTCTGCATGCCGTAAAAGGACCCTTCGGCCACGATGTCGTGGATCTGGTGGGTCTTTTGGGGGTCGAGGATTAGGTCGCGCACGCGTCCGTTCGAAACGAGCACCTCAACGGCCGGGATTCGGCCCCCGTCGATGCGCGGCAACAGACGCTGAGATACGACTCCCGCAAGACAACCCGCCAGCGACACGCGCACCTGCTGAGCCTGGTGGGGTGGAAAGAAATCGATGATCCTCGTCACGGTCTCCGCGACGTTGGTCGTGTGCAGGGTAGCAATGACGAAATGACCGGTCTCTGCCGCCTGGAGCGCGGCGCTGACCGTCTCGTAGTCACGGATCTCTCCGACGAAGATGACGTCGGGATCCTGACGCATTGCCGCCCGCAACGCCGTTGCGAAGTCACTCGTGTCCTGCCCGATCTCTCGCTGAGTGACGTCCGCCTGGATGTCCTTGTGCAGAATCTCGATGGGGTCCTCCAGCGTGAGGATGTGACACGGACGCGTGGCGTTGACGTGATTGATGATCGCCCCCGTCGTCGACGTCTTGCCCGACGAGGTGGGGCCGGTGACGAGCATCAGTCCCCGATGCTCGTTGGCGAGCGCCTCGACGGCAGGCGGAAGCGTGAGCTCGGCGAAAGTGGGAGCTCCCGGCAGAACGAGTCGGGCCGCGATGGCCACACTGCCTCGCTGACGGTGGATGTTTACGCGAAAGCGCCCCAGGCCGGGCTCCGAGTAAGCGAAGTCGACCTCGCCCGATCTGCGAAAGACCTCGTCTTGCTCGGGGGACATGAGCTCCGCTGCGACCCTGGAGCAGGCGGTGGCATCCGCGGCGGGAAACTCCGTCTTGCCGAGGCGACCGCTGATCCGCACGCTGGGGGGACAGCCGGCCCGGATATGCAGATCCGATCCCTTGCTGTCCACCACGTAGCGAAGCAATCCGTGAATATCCATCGCTGCCCAAGCCCCTTTTGTTGTCTGTTTTCGTCGCACGACCCCTCGCCTTCACTTCGGCAGTTCCAGACGCCGGTTTAGCGAGGGTGGCGGATTCGACTCCTTAGCCCCGGTCGTTCGGAAGCAGCAAGCAAACGTCGCCGAACTCGTGCCACAGATGCCCCGCCTCCAGGGCGGCGTCGTAGGCCGACTCGCTTTCATCCGCGCCGCTCGCCACGTCGGTCTTAGCCTCGATGAGGTTCGAAGGTGTCTGAACGAGCTACCTCGCTCCCGTGCGCCGACAAAAGAGGACTGGACCCGCATCTCGAGGATGTGGA
>JALZEI010000155.1 GCA_030862115.1 Actinomycetota bacterium | reverse complement strand
TGCTCGGTCGACGATGTCGTCAAGGACCTCCTGGCGCGCGAGATTCGCTCGGAGTTCCAGGGGATCGAGGAGTACCTAATGCTCAACACCGAAGGGTCTCGTTAACTAAATCGCGGCCGGCCCCTTTCCTTACTGAGCCGAAGCTTTTAGAGCTTGTTCCAGGTCTTCGATCAGATCGCTTGGGTCTTCGAGGCCGACCGAGAGGCGGCAGAAGCCTTCCGAGATTCCCGCCGCTTTCAATTGCTCGGGGTTCAGCTGCGTGTGGGTAACGCTGGCCGCGGCAACGATCAAGGAGTGTGTCCCGCCGAGTGACGCTGCCGGTTTGATGATTCGCAGCGCATCCTGGAAGCGTGCCCCCCGCTCCCGGCCCCCGGAAACGTCGAACCCCAAGGTCCCGCCGCCGCGACCTCCGAGCAGCGCGTCGGCAAGGTGCTTCGACGGATCGCCATCCAGTGTCGGGTAGGACACGGACTCCACGTCAGGATGCTGTTGCAGAACGCGAGCCACTTCGAGAGCGGACGCCGACGAACGCTCGACGCGCAGGGGAAGTGTGTTCATCCCTCGCATGGCAAGCCACGCGTTGAACGGCGCGAGGGTACCGCCGAGCTCGAGTCCAAGGTTTCTGATGGGCTCGAGAACTTGCTCGGAACCGCAGACGACTCCGCCCATCAAGTCGTGGTGGCCCCCGAGGAACTTGGTTGCCGAATGCACCACGATGTCCGCGCCGTACTCGAGAGGCCTACATAGCACCGGGCTGGCGAAGGTGCCGTCGACAACCATCGTCACTCCCGCTGCATTGGCCAGTTGCCCCAGCCGCCCCAGATCCGCGACCACAACGCGGGGGTTTCCAATGGTTTCGCAGTACAGGATCTTGGCTCCCGGGAGCGCTCGCTCGATTGCTTCGTGATCGCCGACGTCGAACGTCTCTGTCGTTATCCCGTAGCGCGGAAGAATGTCGGAGACCAGTTGGTGAGTGCCCCCGTATAGCTGACGCGCGGAGACAACGCGATCACCCGTCTTACACAATGCGAAAAAAACGGTGGAGATGGCCGACATTCCCGTTGCGAACGCCTCGGCCGACTCGGCCCCCTCGAGGTCGGCTACCGCGGCTTCGAACGCGTCGATCGTTGGATTTGCCCAGCGCGTGTAGACGTAACCCCCGCCGACCTTGTCCTGCGACGCCCTGGCGAACTCAGATGCATCTTCGAACGAGTAGGTAACCGCCAGATCCAGCAACGGCGCAACGGGTTCGCCGGCCTGCGGTCGCGGCTTTGGAGGATGGACCGAGCGCGTCCAGATACTGCGCTCCGGAGAGTCCGAGGAAGCGATTAGAGATGCACCACCGGGCAGGTCAACGTGCGAGTGATTCCCTCAACTGCTTGGATCTTGGCGACGACCAATTTGCCGAGGTCGTCCACGTTGCCGGCACTCGCTCGAACTATGACGTCGTAAGGGCCGGTCACGTCCTCGGCGGCGTCGACGCCGTCGATGCTGTTTACCTCCTTGGCGACCTGAGCGGCTTTACCCACCTCTGTCTGAATCAAGATGTACGCCTGTACTGCAGCCACATCTTCCTCCCCTGGGTCTATTGAGTGAAGTCGGACAACTGTATTGCACTCTAACGTCACGGTTCCAGCGCACAAAGTGGCCCCTAACGGGGTGAAACGCACGCGGTAAAGTTGGTTCGCCTACCTCGAGGGAGATTGATGCCTGCAGAGAACCTCGCCGGAATTCGCAATCCCGGCACCGTTTTCACAAACCTAAGTGCCGCCCACCTCGCCGAACTGGCAGTGGCTCGCGGAGAGGGGAAGCTGGCTGCGACGGGCGCCCTGGTCACCAGCACGGGGTCTCGCACGGGACGCTCTCCCAACGATCGCTTCTTCGTCGCTCACGGTCAATCCCAGGAACGCATCGATTGGGGACAGGTGAACAAACCGGTCGAACCAGATGTGTTTAATCGCCTCTTCGATCGTGTGCGCGACCACCTCGAAGGCCGTGACCTGTTCATCGTCGACGGTTACGTCGGTGCGGATCCGGGTCATCGCATCAAGCTCAGAGTGATTGCGGAGTTCGCCTGGCATGCGCTATTCGCCAGACAGTTGTTCCGCGTGCCGGACGACTCAGAGTTGGAAGGGTTCGAGCCGGACTTCGTTGTTGTATCGGCTCCGAGTTTCCAAGCAGTCCCACAGAGAGACGGGACCGACTCGGAAGCTTTTGTAGGGCTCAATCTCGAAGAGCGCAGTGTTCTCGTCGTGGGAACTGAATACGCGGGCGAAATAAAGAAGTCGATGTTCACCTCCGCCAACTACCTGCTCCCGGTCGAGGGCATTCTGCCGATGCACTGCTCGGCGAACATCGGCGCTCAGGACGACGTTGCTCTGTTCTTTGGTCTATCCGGAACCGGGAAGACAACGCTGTCCGCCGACCCGGAGCGTCGCCTCATCGGCGACGATGAGCACGGATGGTCCGACAGCGGGATCTTCAATTTCGAGGGCGGCTGTTACGCCAAGTGCATCGACCTCTCGCGGGAGAGAGAGCCGCAGATCTGGGACGCAATTCGTTTTGGTTCGGTAGTCGAAAACGTCGTCATGGACGACCGCACGCGGGTGGTCGATTACGAAGACTCGTCGATAACGGAGAACACGAGGGCCGCGTATCCTTTGGAGTTCATCTCGAATTACGTTCCTGAGGGGCGAGGCGGCCACGCTGAATCGGTTGTGTTCCTCACGGCCGACGCCTTCGGTGTGCTCCCACCAATTGCGGCTCTTTCGGCCGACGCCGCGATGTATCACTTCCTGTCCGGTTTCACCGCGAAGCTCGCGGGAACCGAGGCGGGCCTCGGGAACGAGCCGCAAGCGACCTTCTCCGCCTGCTTCGGGGCTCCCTTCCTGCCGCTGCAACCGAGCGTCTACGCCGAGATGCTCGGCGAAAGGATCGAGAAGCATGGCGCACGCGTGTTTCTTGTGAACACGGGCTGGACCGGGGGCGCTTATGGAGTGGGCAAGCGAATGGACCTAGATCACACCCGGGCCATGATCCGCGCCGCGACGGCAGGCGAGCTCGACGACGTCGAGATGAAAAGACATCCGATCTTTAACCTCGATGTGCCCGTCCGCTGCCCCGGGGTCCCGGACGAAGTTCTCGATCCAAAAATGACATGGGATGACGGCGATGCCTACGAGACAAAAGCGCGCGAGCTGGCCTGGATGTTCGCCGACAACTTCGAGCGCTTCAAGGAAACGGTGCCCGCCGAGGTGGTCAAGGCCGGGCCGGCCGCGGACTGAACGACGGGTCTAGCTCTCCACCCGGAAATAGATCCGTACGGTCGTATGGAACTCCGAGATCACACCGCCGTCGACCTCGGCGTGGGTGTCTATTACTTCCAGCCTCGTGATGTTTCGGATAGTGCGGGACGCGTCGGCCAGGGCAGTGTGGGCCGCATCGCTCCAACTCTCCGCCGAGACGCCGGTCAGCTCGATCGTGTTGTAGACCGCCAAGGTTTCTCCCAGTGACGAAAGAAGACGGTACGAACGTATCCCAACTCGGCGAGTTCGGGCTTATCGAACGGATAAGGCAGCGCATGAGCCCGGCCCCCGACGGCGAGATCTGGTCGGGAGACGATGCGGCCGTGCTGGGCCGGCTCGACGGTCGCCCACTGCTGACGACAGACACCGTCGTCGAGAGAGTTGATTTCAACCTCGCCTGGTCGTCGGCATCCGACGCCGGCTGGAAGGCCATTGCCGTCAACGCCTCGGACGTCGCGGCAATGGGAGGGGAGCCGCGCTACGCCGTCGTAGCCCTCACTCTGCCCGCCGAGACCCCCCTTGCCATCGTCGACGACCTCGTGGACGGCCTGGTATCCGCCTCGAGGGAATGGAACATCGCTCTGGTGGGAGGTGACATCACGGAGGGCGTCGCCCTCTCTCTGAGCGTTGCGATGCTCGGCGTGGCGACGGGCGCCGTCATCACCAGAGCGGGTGCTCGCCCCGGAGACGCCATCGGGGTAACCGGGGAGCTCGGTGCCGCGGCGGGAGGTCTTGTCCTCTTGAAAGCCGGTGCGAGTAGCACCTCTTCAGAACTTGTAGAACGCCAGGTCCGGCCGCGGGCGCGGGTACCCGAGGGAAGAGCGATCGCGGACGCTGGCGCCACGGCGATGATCGATGTCTCCGACGGGTTCTTGGCCGACCTGACTCATCTACTCGATGCGGGAGGCGTCGGCTGCCGCATCGATCTGGCCGCGGTCCCCGTAGCCCCCTCGCTGAACGCGCTCGGCGACGATTCGGACCCCCTCGAGCTTGCCCTCACGGGCGGCGAGGACTACGAGTTGCTGTTCACGGTCTCGCCCGATCGATGGGACGAGTTGGAAAGCGGAGTGAACGCCGGCGGTGGCGGCGTTACTCGGGTCGGCGAGGTCACCGCGTCGGAGCGCACGGTGGGGGATCGTAGGCTCGAAGAATGGAGCAGTCCCGGTTGGGATCACCTGCGAGACCGGTGAGCGGTCTTCCGCGCGCGCTCACAATCGCCGGCTCCGATTCGGGCGGCGGCGCGGGCATCCAGACCGACCTCAAGGTCTTCTTCGCTCTCGGCTGTCACGGTCTCAGCGCACAGACGGCGCTGACCGCGCAGAACACGGTGGGGGTGACCGGCATCCTCGAGGTGCCTCCGGAGTTCGTCATCGCCCAGATCGAGGCCGTCGCCTCCGACATCGGCATCGATGCGGCCAAGACCGGAATGCTTGCCTCGGCCGAGATCGTGGAGGCGGTTGCCAAGGCGATCGAGCTCTATGAGATCGATCGCCTCGTCGTCGACCCCGTGTCGGTATCGAAACACCGCCATCAGCTCCTAAAGGACGATGCGCTCGACGCGCTCAGGGGCCGGCTCTTCCCCCTGGCGTCTGTCATAACGCCCAACCTTTACGAAGCGGGCCTGTTATTGAGCCGGGACGTTCGGACCGTCGACGAGATGAAAGACGCGGCGCGGTCGCTCAAAGGGCTCGGCCCCGCCGCCGTTCTCGTGAAGGGCGGCCATCTAGAAGGGAGCAGCGCGATCGACGTGCTGTGGAACGGCGAGGACATGGTGGAGCTTGAAGGACCCCGCTACGACACCAAAGACACCCACGGAACGGGGTGTGCGCTGTCGGCGGCCATCGCCGCGCGCCTGGCACAAGGCGACGATCTGCGCCACGCGATCAGCTTCGCCAAGAACTTCGTTTCCGGAGCGATCAAGCACGGCCTACGTCTCGGGCGCGGCTACGGTCCCGTCAATCCCGGTTGGAATCTCCCCGGAGCGGCCGGCCACTCGCCCAACTAGGCCCGCGCCTCAGCAACACATGGTTCTCTGTGTGCGCGTCCGACTGATGTACGGACTGATGTCTGACTGATGTCTGACGCCTCCTCCATTGACATGCATCTATTTCGGCATCGGCAGATGCCCGCATGCGTTCCCGGCGGGGTTTTCGAGAAGGCTTAAGCCGTGCGGGCCTCTTGTCGGCTCTTTAACTCGAGGTAGCCGGCCATTCCGACACACGCCATAAAGGCCAGAGCCAGAGCCTCGACCAACACGTACACCACGAGACTGACGACGAGCTCAACTGCAGTACCCAGCGCGACCTCGGTTAGACCGACGAGGATCGATCCCACCACCACGATCTGGGCGAGTCCGATCCCGAGCGAAATCGAGACCAGATAGATGATTATTCGTACCGCCTCGCCCCTCATCAGCTCCTTCATCCGCATCCAGGCGTCACCGAACGAGAGCCCTTCGACGGCGATTGCATGAATCAGCAGGGGCGGGCCGAGGAACAGATTGAGGCCAATGAGTAGTCCCAACTGCTGCAGGGCCAACACAATAAAGAAGGTCAGTACCCCGGCCAGCATGGCGGAGGCTGCAATATGGGACCGTTGCGGCCGTAGTCGTTCCCCAACCGACCGATGTGGAGTGCCCCGGTCCTCTCTTTCGTCCAACACAGCGGCGACGCGTGCGGCGATCCAGGCACCGACAAAAGGAACTCCGAGAATCTGGATCAGCGAGGTTAAGGCGTCAACAGCCTCCGTAGGGTCTTGGGGTCGCGCCTGAGTGACGGCAAGATCTATCAGGGCCAGAGCGGTCATCATGAAGATGAACGGCGGAAGGACCGCCTTCCAGTGGTTTTTCCAGAGCCGGCCCGACGCGATTAGGAGGGTTCCGAACCACCCGTAGCGCATGGGGGATTCGGGGACTTCCTCGGTCTCCTCTTTTTCGACCGGCTTCCCTTTGGGGTCACGAGGCATACCCGCAGCCTAGACGAGGCCCGGTCCAAGAACGAGTTGAGCTACTAGGTACCTACGCGACGTTTGGCGATCCAGCCGACGACCAGCAGGCCCGCCAGCGCGACGCCGGCAATCGCCGCCTTCTTGCCGAACGCGCTCGCCTCGACTTTGGCGCGACCGACGAGCTCGTCGACCTTGCGGGCGAGCTCCTCTCTGGTCTCCTCTATCTCTGCTACGGTTTCCCGAGGGTTTTGGCCCATTGCACGTCTTCCTTGATCGTCTTCTTGGTCAGTTCGGTCGATATGGGGGTCGCCAGCTTACGCTTCGCGATCAGCGCACCTACCCCGCCGATCAGCAGCAGGATCGCCGCCGTGACGATGTCGGCCAGCCACGTCCACAGGAAGTTGTCGAATCCGTCCCTGATGGCCAGGAGTAAGAAGATGAGGGCGAAAAAGCCCATGACCCCGGCGACGGCGATGATCGCGGCCCCCTTGGCCTTGGCCGCAAAGGACTGCCCGAGCTCCTGTTTGGCCAACTCGATCTCTTTGCGGAAGAGGTTGGAGAAGTCCTCGCTGATCTCCTTCATGAGCTGCCCGGCCGTCTTCGTGCCGTTGCCGGACACCTTCGACGGATCCCCGGTCACGCCGGGAGCCTCCGAATCTCGATACCAGTCCTGATCGGTGGGTCGATCGCTCACGCTTCCTCCTCAGTTCGACGTGGCCGGGGAACGGGCCACGCGGCGTTCGGCCAGCACGGCATTGATCTCTGCCGCCATCAGCGTCATCTGCGACACCAGGTAGCTCACTATCAACAATGTTGCCGCGGTGGCGAACGCCCCAAACGTTGCGTTGCGACTCTCCACACCGCCCTTCACGAACAGGTTACTCAGGAACTTGAGGATCTCAAAAACGATCCCCCCCGCGATCGCCCCCGGCAGTACGTCTCTCCAGCTCAGCTCGACCGCAGGCAGGAAACGGTAGGCGGTGGCGAGGATTCCCACGCTGAGCGCGAGCCCGCCTACTTGCAGCAGAGCGGTGCTGGTGAAAGCCCCAATAGGACCGAAAGAGTTAAAAACTGAGTTCGTCAGATACCCAAGCGTGCTGAGGGCGACCGAGAGGACCGCCCCCATGCCGAGGATCGCGAGCCACTTGAGGCCCCGGATCCTCTTGTCTACGAAGTTGGGTTCGTTGTCGATGCGATGGACTTTGTTGAGCGCGTGTTCGAGGGCGATGACGGCCCCCGACCCCGAGTAGAGGGCGAAGAGCAAGCTGAGGAGCGCCAACTCGTGACGCCGGCTCTCGATCACGGCGAACCCTCGGGGGGTCAAGGCATCTTTGAGCATGGGAAAAGACTTCACGGCGGCCGCAAAGAGCCGGTCCTGAAGCTCTTTATCGCCGAAGGTGACGTATCCGAGGATCGCGGCGGCAAAAGCCAGGAGAGGAAAGACGGAGAAAAAGACGTAATAGGTGAGCGCCTTGGAGTGGGTTCCTCCGTCGGTCTCGGAGAACCGTTTAAGGACCCGCACGACGATGTCCACGAGTCCCCAGCGGGACCGGGCGCGCTGCAGTCGCAGCTTGCCCTGGGCGACGGCCCGCGCGATCGGATTAGCCACCGGGGCTAGGACAAGGAGAAGAAGTTAGGCCAGCTTGGAGGTCTTGTTGGCCTTGAGGCACTTTGTGCAGACGGCCATGCGTTTGGGTGCACCCTTGACGACCACCCGGACCTTCTGGATGTTCGGGTTGAATCGCCGGCGAGAACGCCGGTGCGAGTGAGAGATGTTGTTTCCGAAGCCCGGGGACTTCCCACAAATGTCGCATACAGATGGCATAAGGGTATCGAGACTAACAAATGCAAACTCAGAACGGTCACTCCAAATACGCTGGCCCCATGGCTGAAACCGTCGCCGCGCCACCCCGCGGCCTGGAACTCTACGCGCCTCCCGGCAGGAGGAAGGCGCTGAGCGTCACGGGCAAGAAGGTGGAGGCCCTCGCCTCGCTGGGGATCGAATCGGTCCAGGATCTCCTCCAGCATTACCCCCGTTATCACGTCGACCGCACCCAGCTAAGGACCATCCGGCAGCTTGTTGAGAACACGGTCGAGGGCTACGACGTACAGGTCCACGCCACCGTGCAGAAGATCGCCCGGCCGTTCCAAGCGCGACCGAAGGCGGGGAAACGCAAACCGACGACGATCATCAACGCCAAGATCGGCGACGAAACCGGCACGATCTCCGTCACCTGGTTCAACCAGGACTGGGTGGCGAGGGCCCTCAAGCCCGGCACCGAGGCCTTCTTTTACGGAAAGCTCACGAAGTTTCGGGGGCAACCCCAGATGGCGGCGCCGCGCTTTGAGATCGTCCGTTCGGGGGCCGAACCCTTCAACGTCGGGCGGATCGTCCCGATCTACCCGGCGTCGGCCGACGTCACGAGCGATCAACTGCGGCGACTGATGTGGGACGCACTACAGAAAGGAGAGGAAGTTCTCGATCCCCTGCCCCAGACGATCAGGCGCAAGCTCCGTCTCATGTCGCGGCACGAGGCCATCCGTCGCATCCACTTCCCCGACTCGAGAGACGACGTCCACGCGGCACGCCGCCGACTCGTCTTCGACGAGCTCTTTACTCTCCAACTCGGCCTGGTCTATCGGAAACGAAAGCTCGAGCGAACCGTACGGGGGATCGAGCATCCCGTTCCTCAGGCGGACTCACTGCCGGAAACCTTTGCCGCCGAGCTCCCCTTCGAGCTCACGCCCGCGCAGCGTCGAGCGTGCGACGAGGTGGCCACGGACATGGCCCGGTCCTATCCCATGCACAGACTCGTCGAAGGAGAGGTCGGCTCGGGAAAGACGGTCGTTGCCGTTTACGGATGCCTCATCGCCATCGCGGGAGGACGGCAGGCGGCCCTGATGGCGCCCACGGAGGTCCTGGCCGAACAGCACTTCTTGACCGTGAACGAGCTAATGGACCGCGCCTTCGGCTCCGCCGAGGGACGCAACCTCTTTGCGCAGACATCGAAGCGCCCCGTGGTCAGGCTGCTGACGGGCTCAACTCCCGCGGCCCAGCGCGAGAAGATCCTGAGGGATGTCGCCGTCGGCGATGTCGATCTTCTGGTCGGTACCCACGCGCTCATCGAGGACACGGTCGAGTTCGCCCACCTCGGCGTGGCCGTTGTAGACGAACAACATCGTTTTGGCGTGCACCAGCGAAAACGACTGCGCGAGAAGGGAGTCGGGGGAGAGCCGGACATCCTCGTTATGACCGCCACCCCCATTCCCCGAACGCTCGCCGTCACGATCTACGGAGACCTCGACGTGTCCATCCTCGACGAGCTGCCGCGCGGCCGGCAGCCGGTCTCGACGACGATCGCGGTAGGTGACGAGGATCGCGCCACGGCATACGAACTCGTTCGCTCGGAGGTGAGGTCCGGCCGCCAGGCTTTCATCGTGTACGCGCTTCGCGATGAGTCCGACAAGGTCGAGATCAAAAGCGCCAAGAGCGAGGCCGCGCGGCTCGCCGCCGAGGTGTTCCCCGATCTGGACGTCGGGCTCGTTCACGGCGACATGCGCAGCGCCGACAAGGAACTGGCCATGTCATCGTTCAGAGACGGCAAGACACAGGTCCTGGTTGCTACGACCGTTGTTGAGGTCGGTGTCGACGTGCCAAACGCGACCGTGATGATCATCGAGAACGCGGAGCGGTTCGGTCTCGCGCAGCTTCATCAGCTAAGGGGTCGAATCGGCCGCGGCACTCATTCGTCTCACTGCGTGCTCGTTACTGACCTCGATCTATCGGCACCGGAGACGGCAGAGGCCAACGCCCTCATCGCAGAACGGCTGCGCGCTATTCGCAACAGTCGCGACGGATTCAGCCTCGCTCTCGTCGATCTTCGTCAACGCGGCGAGGGGCAGCTGTTCGGAGCGCGCCAGTCGGGGATGCCACAGCTCAAGATGGCTCGCGTCCTCGACCATCAAGAGGTAATCAAACAAGCCCGTGACTTAGCCGTCGAGATGCTCGATGCGGATCCGGAACTGAAGGAGTTCGAACATCTCCCCCTCGAAAAAGAGATGCGATCCCGTTTCCCGGAGCGGGCGCTCGACGTCGTGCAGTCCGGATAAGTCCTACCCGCTTTGGCCTAGAGGCCATAGCGGGGAGCCTCCTCAGGCACTAACCTGAAAGCATGCGAGTAATAGCGGGGGAGGCCAAGGGCCGACGACTCAAATCTCCCAGCGGGGGCACGAGGCCCATGACCGATCGCATGAAAGAGGCCCTCTTCAACGTGCTCGGCGACGTGGAGGGCATCAACGTCCTCGATCTCTACGCCGGGTCCGGAGGGCTCGGCCTGGAGGCTTTGTCCCGAGGGGCCAAGAAGGCCATCTTCGTGGACAGCGCCCGAGACGCAATCGTCTGCCTGGAGGCCAACATCGAGAGCACGGGGTTCGCCGACCGCTCCGAGCTGCGCTGGGTCGACGTCACGCAGACGCTGAATCAGCCGGCCGACGATCGCATGGAACTGATCTTCGTGGACCCGCCATACTCGGTCACGCCGGATTCGGTCCAGGCCACCCTGGAGCAGATCGTCATGGGTGGGTGGCTGGCAGATCGGGGCCGGGTCGTCCTCCATCGCCCCGAAAGGGAGCGCAAGCTCCACCCGCTCGGCCTCACCCTCGATTGGGAGCGCGAGTACGGGCAGTCGCGGCTGCACATCTTCATCCACGAGGAAGAAGAGGAATAGCGGGACGGCCCCATGGCCACAGCTCTCTGTCCCGGCTCCTTCGACCCCCCCACAAACGGGCACATCGACGTAATCGAGCGCGCCGCCCGTTACCTCGACAAGGTCGTCGTCGCGGTCATTGCCAACCCATCCAAGACCCCTCTTTTCTCCCTGGAGGAGCGCACCGCGATGCTCGAGGACGCCTTGACGCATCTGTCGAACATCGAGGTTGCCTCCTTCGACGGCCTGCTGGTCGACTTCGCACGCTCCCGCGACATCAGTCTCGTCGTCAAGGGCCTGAGAGCCGTGTCGGACTTCGAGTACGAGCTGCAGATGGCCCAGATGAACTCGAGCCTGCTGCCCGGACTCGACACGATCTTCGTCACGGCCACGCCCGCGTGGGCCTTCCTGTCTTCGAGCCTGGTCAAGGAGGTCGCTCGCTACGGAGGAGACGTCGAGGGCATGGTTCCCGCAGGCGTGGCCAAGGCGCTGGCGGCCCGCCGGGAGGGGTAGGCAACCCGCCTCCCGGCGCAGGGGTGCCTCCGACGTGGCATCCTGTAAGGACCGCGAAATCACGCGGGCGGGGCTGAGAACAGCCGACCGATCTCGAATTTCAACGTTTACAAATTGGATCGTGACGCCGGGAAGAGGTGACGATGGATCTGATCGAAAGAATCGACGAACTGCAGGTGCTCGTAGAGGAGGCCAAGGCCGTGCCTCTCTCCTCGAGCGCGGTGGTGGACCGAACCGAGCTGCTGGAGCTTCTCGCGCAGCTCAAGCAAGAGGTTCCCGAAGAGGTTCGTCAGGCCCGCTGGATGGCGCGCGACCGCGACGAGCTCATGGAAAGAGCTCGCAACGAGGGCGAGCGGATCATCCAGGAAGCGCGCGAGCAAAGAGACCGCCTCCTGTCGCGGACAGAGATCGTGCACGCGGCTCAGCGCGAGGGCGAGCGGATCACCGATGACGCCAAAGACCGCGCCGCCAAGATCCGGATGCAGGCCGAGGACTACATCGACCAGAAGCTCGCCGCGTTCGAAATCCTCTTGAACAAAACCCTCGGAACCGTGGCCAAGGGCCGCGAGCAGCTGAGGGGTGAGCAGCCCAAGGTGGACGTCGGGATCCCGGGAGACAACGGGACCGGAGAGACGTCCCCTACCCATACGTCGGGACCCTTCGACGCGGCGGATCTGCGGAGCTAAAAGCCCGCAATCCTTTTCCGGCAGCAGCGGCCGGGGCCCTTCAAACCAATAACTGGAAAATACCTGCTCCCTGCTAATATTTAGCGACTCGAGAGCGCCGCGGGGCGCCGTCGAACACACCGCATCGAGCCGACAGAGGACCTCAGCGCGTGCCGGATCTGGATATCTCAGTCGCAGAACTTCTTGGACACCCGGGCCAGTTCCGGGATTTCCACATTTCCCCCACCCTCACGGACGTCGGCACCGCTCTGTCGCGCCTGACCGAGGCGCCGATTGGAGGAGACCTGAGGGCCGAAAGCGTCATGGAGGGGATCCTCGTTACGGGGGGAGTAGACGGTGTTTCGGTTCAGGAGTGCGCTCGCTGTCTTCGTCGTTTCGACGCGAATCTGCACCTAGAACTCTGCGAGCTGTTCGTCGCTCCGGGCCACGAGGTCCCCGAAGACGACGACTCGTACAAGGTTAGTGGCAAGGAAATTCACCTCGAGCAGATGCTGCGGGACGCCATTGCCCTGGCGCTTCCGTTGAATCCTCTGTGCGAAGCCGATTGCAAGGGGCTGTGCGCGGTGTGCGGCCGAAACCTGAACGACGGGGACTGCTCCTGCGAGGTGAGCACGCCCGACCCGAGATGGGCCCCGCTCGAGGGGCTCCGTCAGAAACTAGAGAACTAGGAGGCATCGATGGCAGTTCCCAAGCGGCGCAAGTCGCGCTCCAAGATGCGCATGCGGCGCGCCCACTGGCGCAGCGAAGCCCCGACATACGCCTCCTGTCCCCAGTGCCGGCAGCCCAAGCTGCCCCACCGGGTGTGCCCCAACTGCGGCTACTACGCAGGCCGGCAGGTTGTCGAAACCGAATAAGGCGTCCTCGGTCCTCGATCAACTGGGGGCCGGCGATCCGCCGGAGGGTCTTTACCGGACCGCCCTCACACACCGCTCATATGCCTACGAGCAGGCGGAACCCGTCGAGCACAACGAGCGTCTCGAGTTACTGGGCGACGCCGTTCTCGGCCTCGTGGTCGCCGAGCTGGTCTTCGAGTCCTATCCCGATCTTGCCGAGGGCGAGCTCGCCATCCTCCGCGCCTCGGTCGTGAACACATCCGCGCTCGCCGACATCGCGCGGGCGATCGGACTGGGCGACGTCATTCTGTTGGGCCGAGGTGAAGAGGCCACCGGTGGACGGGAAAAGGCCTCCGTTCTGGCCGACTCTCTAGAGGCTCTTGTGGGGGCCGCTTACCTCGAACTCGGTTTGCCGGCGGTGGCCGGCGTTCTACGCGCGCTCTTCGAAGAGGCCGTCGCCAGCGTCGTGTCGGCCGGCGAGCACCTCGACGCCAAGGGAGCCCTGCAGGAGGTCGCGGTGCGCGATGGAGGGGCGCGGCCGTCATACGACGTTCGCTCCTCGGGCCCCGACCACGACAAACGCTTCGACGCGCAGGTCCTTCTCGCCGGTGTCGTCAGGGGCGAGGGTCACGGCCGCAGCAAGAAAGAGGCCGAGCAAAACGCGGCGCGCGAGGCCCTCGCAACCCTCGGAAAAACAGCTTCTCGCCTGCGCGCACCCGAATCGGAGAGAGCGGATGCCCGAGCTTCCTGAGATCGAGGTCCTGCGACGCGATCTCGAAAAGGAGATCGTCGGCCGGCGCATCAAGGGCGTCGAGGTCAGACCGGGCACCAACGCCATGAAGCTCATCCGAAGGCACGGTCGCCGAAAGGAATTTGAAGAGCTGCTCGACGGGGCCAAGGTCGACAAGATCGACCGTGCCGGTCGTCTAGTCGCGCTGTTACTCGATAACGACCGCGCCCTCGTTTTGGATTTGGGCCATCACGGTCAGCTTCTGAAGACGAGCGCGTCGGACACCGCGGCCGCGCACACGCATGTGGTTATCGGTTTCACGATCGGCGGGCAATTGCGGTTCGTTAACCCCAAGCTCGACGGAGAGATCTTCGTCACGAGCGCGGGCGAGTGGGAAACCCTACGCAAGGAGAGCACGGCCATAGATCCACTCGAGAACCAGCCCTTTACGTGGCAGCACTTCTCCTCTCTGATCAGCGAAACGAAGCGCGGCATGAAGGACCTCCTGATGGACGAACGCTTCGTATGCAGCCTGGGCGATCTCTACTCCGACGAGGTCTTGTTCACCTCCGGCATCCGCTTCGACCGACAGTCCGACAGTTTGTCCTCGCAAGACGTTCGTCGCTTGTACCGGGCGCTCATGGAGACGATGCAGGACGCGGTTAAAGCGCGGGGAACAACGTGGGGCGAGATCGAGTTCACAGATCTTCAGGGAGACCCCGGCCAATACCAGCTCGAGTTGAAGGTCTACGAACGTGAAGGTGAATCGTGCCGGCGCTGCCGCCACGAGATCGTGAGAGAGGAATTCAACGGGGGAGTCACGTATCTCTGCCCCCAGTGCCAGACGTGAGGAGCCTTGTGAAAGTCGTGAGGAGGTAACGAGTTGGAAGACAGGACCCGCGTCCACGTGTTCGTGAACGGAAACCTCGACGGTGACGCATTTCGCACGGCCGTCGCGGAAAAGGCAAACGAACTCGGGGTCACCGGATGGGTGAAGATCCTCGGCGACGGAAGGCTCGAGGCCGTGCTCGAGGGGCCGCGCGACGAGGTCTACAGAGTCGTCGGCCTTTGCCGCTCGGGGGGCAACGGCGGCGGCGCCAGCGTCTCGGGCGTGCAGGTCGACCGGGAGCCTCCCAAAAACGAGAAATCTTTCAAGATCAAGTAGGCGGGCTGGGCGGGCGGACAAAACCGTCTCCACGGCCCGGCCCGCTGCTAGGTTGAGTCGATGTACGTCCGATCACTGCGCCTGTCGGGCTTCAAATCGTTTGCCGACCCCACCGTTCTCGAGTTCGAGCCAGGCGTAAACGTCATCGTCGGCCCCAACGGGTCAGGCAAGTCCAACATCGCCGACGCCCTCTCCTGGGTGTTGGGATCGCAGGCACCCTCAAGCGTGCGCGGCGGCGCCATGGAAGACGTCATCTTCGCCGGCTCCCAGGACCGGCAACGGCTGGGAACGGCCGAGGTGGAGCTAACCCTCGACAACTCCGACGGATCTCTGCCGATCGACGTGGCCGAGGTGACGGTCAGCCGGTTCACGGACCGGGCCGGCAACTCCGAGTACCGGATAAACGGTGCCCCCTGCCGCCTGCTCGACGTCACCGAGCTGCTCTCCGATACCGGCATCGGACGCACCCTCCACGCGCTCGTCGGCCAGGGCCAGCTCGACCAGGTGCTCCAGGCGAGACCAGAGGACCGTCGGGCCTTCATCGAGGAGGCCGCGCAGATCGGCAAGTTCCGCAAGCGCAAGGAGCGGGCGCTCAAGAAGATCGAGCGGGTCGAGGACAACCTCATGCGCCTCAACGACGTGCTCACGGAGCTCAAGCGGGCCATCCGGCCGCTCAAGAGACAGGCCGGGGCCGCCGCGGCTCACTCCGAGCTCATGACCGAGTTCCAGGACCTCAAACAGCGCCTTACCGCAACCGAGCTGCATCAGCTGGCCGGGGAGGAGCGCCACCTGGCCCTCGACTCCGAGCAACGTCGCAGCGCGCTCCTGGCCGAGGAGCTGGCCGCGATCAGGGCCCAGCTCACCGGGGCCGCCGACGAACGAGAGGCTTTGGCGGCAGACTCCGAAAGCGCTCAGACCGTCGCCCACCGCATGGGACGGGCCGCCGATCGACTGCAGTCGCTGGGACGCCTGGCGCGCGAGCGGGCCGAGCGCCTCTCGGCGCGCCTCGCGGCGGAGACCGAAGAGGGCTACCGGGAGCGGATCCGACTCCTGGAGATCGAACTCGCCCGGTGGCAGGAACGCTCCGACGAGCTCACCGGCGACCTGGAGGCCGTGCGCGGGCGGGGGATCGAGTCGGCCGGCGTGGCGGAGGCGGCCCGGGCGACGCGCGAGGACGCGGAGCGAACTCTGGCCGGGGCGCGGGCGGCGGAGACGGAGGCGGCCCAGGCCCTCGTGAGGGCCGAGGGCAGCGAATCGGCCGGTCGCGCCACGATCGAATCGATAGAGGCTCGGGTGCAGGCGGTCGTGGAGCGCAAGCAGGTGACCATCAACGCGCTGAAGCAAGACGCGGAGGCCCTGGAGGCCGCCGAGCAGGCGAGCAAGAAGCTCGAGCGCGAGCTCGACGACGTCACGACCACCGCGGCGCGCGCCGAGGACAGGCTCGAGCGCGAACGGGAGCGCACCGAGGACCTGAAGAAAAAGCTGGGGTCGTCCCACGCGGAGTCCGCGTCCGCCCGGGCCCGCCTTCAAACCCTCGAAGAGGTGGCCGGCCTGCTCGCCGACCTGGTCGAGGCGCAGAACCGGATCGCCCCTCTGGTGGACGACGCGGAGCGAACCGCCGCCTTAACCAACGCGGTCGAGGAGGATGCCAACGCTCTCGTGACGGCCGCCGAGGAGGTCGTCGAGGAGCGGTGGCAGGAGGTCGCGCGTCTCGACGAGGAGCTTCGTCATCTCGACGCGCTGATGTCCGCGGGGGTGGAGAGAGTCACCGGGGCCCGCCGGCGCCGGGAGGCACGTGAGATCGAGCTGGCCGCGCTGGACGAAGAGCTGGCCCGCGTGAAGGACTCGCTGGCCGCGGCCTCGCGCGCCGCGGTCGAGGAGCGCGCCGCGCTACCCGCCAGGCGTGCGGCTCTCGACGAGGCCCGCGCGGTACGCACCGACAACGAATCGAGGCTCGCCACGGCCAGAGCCACCGCGGAGAAGGCCGAGGCCGACGCCGCCGCGGCTCGTTTGGAGACCCGCTCGATGGAGGAGCGGTCGCTCGCGGCCAGGCTGCGCGTAGAGGAGGCGGAGGCCGGCATAGCGGACGCGCGGAAGGCCCTCAGTGGCTTGGCCGGTTTGCGTGAGGAGCTTCGGGGACAGGTCGCGACCGCGCAAGCGATAGCCGAGGCCGCGCTCGCCGCGGCAGGCCGGGCCCAGCGTTGGGCTCGCGAGGCGACCGAGAGCGCCGAAGCCGCCCGCGCTCGCGCCCGGGACGCGGAGCACAAGTTGACCGACTTGCGTCAGCGTGAACGAACGCTCGATGAATCGCTTCAGGAGGCGCTCGACCGCAAGAACAAGGCCGAGGTGCGGCGCGCCGAAATGCGCGCCCGGTCGGAGGCCGTTGCCGAGAGGGCACTCGACGAATGGGGCCTCGACGCGTCGGGACTCGCCGCGCTCCCACCGTTAGACGAGGTGGAACGCCTCGAGGCGCGCGAGCGTGCCGACCATCTCGAGCGACAGATCCAGCGACTGGGCCCGGTGAACCCGCGCGCGGACGTCGAGTACCGAGAGGCCGAAGAGCGCCAGGAGTTCCTCACCGCGCAGATGGAGGACCTTCGTTCCTCGAAGAACGACCTGCTGCGGGTCGTCAGAGAGGTCGACGACACGATCGTCGAGGTCTTCTCCGAAGCATTCGAGGACGTGGCCCGGGAGTTCCACGCGACCTTCGACCGGCTCTTCCCCGGGGGGGCCGGTGCTTTGACGCTGACCGATGCGAACGACCTTCTCGGCTCCGGCATCGAGATCGAGGCCCGGCCCCCGGGAAAGAACGTCAAGAAGATGTCGCTTCTCTCCGGTGGAGAGCGCGCTTTGGTCGCCCTCGCTTTTCTGTTTGCGATCTTCCGTTCGCGACCGTCGCCGTTGTATCTGCTCGACGAGGTCGAGGCCGCGCTCGACGATGTCAACCTCCAGCGCTTCCTTACGCTGGTGGACGACCTCCGCGAGAGGGCCCAGGTAATGGTCGTCACCCATCAGAAGCGAACGATGGAGTCGGCCCAGGTCCTTTACGGCGTATCGATGGCCAAAGACGGCGTGTCGCAGGTGGTCGCTAAACGGATGGAGGAAGCGCCCGTCGTTTAGCCTCGGCCCATGCCTGAGGGAATCGTGCCCGAGCTTCTTATAGTTCTCGGCTTCGTACTGTTCATCGGTGGCGTCACCTTCCTCGCCCGCCGGTCGAGCGATGCCGAGGACGAACAAGCGACGCCCGTTGTCGAGCCCGAGGCACAGACCCAGACGTTGACCGCATCCCCGCCCTCCGAGACCGAGACCGCCGAGCAAGCAGTACCGGACCCTGCTGCGATCGACCCCACGCAGGCGCCTCCTCCCGAGATCCCTACCGTCGAACGGGTGCGGCCGAGCCTCCGCGAGCGTTTGGCGAAGAGCCGGCGCGCTCTGACCGGACGACTCGCCGACGCGCTCGGGCGCGGTGTAGACGACGAAACGTGGGACGACGTCGAGGCCGCCCTCATCCAGGCAGACATCGGAGTCGGCGCCGCCACGCGACTCGTCGACGAGGTCAAGTCCCAAGCCCGGCAAGCGAAGATCACGGACCCCGACGTCGTCCGAGAGCTTCTCGCGGAGGAGCTGCTAGCGCAGTTCGACGTCGACGCCGAGCGAGCTCTGTCCTTTGCCCCCGAGGGACTCACCGTGTGGATGGTCGTGGGGGTCAACGGCACCGGCAAGACGACGACGATCGGCAAGCTCGCAACCGACCTCCGCATGCACGGCAACAACGTGGCGATGGCGGCGGCCGATACCTTCCGCGCCGCGGCCGACCAACAGTTAGGTGTATGGGCGGAGCGCGCGGGCGCCGAGCTCGTCAAACACCAACCCGGAGCCGATCCGGGAGCCGTGGCCTTCGACGCGGTACAGCACTCGCGCGCCAAGAACATCGACGTGCTGATCGTCGACACGGCCGGTCGTCTTCATACGAAGATCCCGTTGATGGACGAGCTCGGAAAGATCCGGCGCGTTATCGAAAAAGAGAGTCAGGTTGAGGAGTCGCTTCTCGTCATCGACGCCACCGCCGGCCAGAACGGACTGGTGCAGGCCAAGGAATTCGCCGGCGCCACCGGGGTTACCGGAGTCGTTCTCACCAAGCTCGATGGAACGGCCAAAGGCGGCATCGCGGTCGCCATCGAAGAAGAGTTGGGAATCCCGATCAAACTGATAGGTGTGGGCGAGGGGATCGAGGACCTCGAGCCGTTCGAGCCCAAGAGCTACGTCGAAGCCCTTTTGTCTTAGCTTCGGTTAGTCGTGTCAACGTTTAGCCTGGCTTTATGAAGATCGTCGTCGCCGGGGGCACCGGTTTCTTGGGCCGTCACATCGTCAAGACCCTCCTCGAGGGAGGGCACGAGATCACCGTCCTCAGCCGCAACCCCGAGCGTGCGTCGCAGATCCCCGAGCTGGCGGGAGCGAACGCAACGCGTGGGGACGTCACCGACGTGGCGACTTTGCGCGGGCGGTTCGACGATGCGCAGGGCGTCGTGGGGGCGGTGCAGTTCCCAAACCATCCCGTCGAGGTGCCGCGCAGGGGACTCACCTACGACAACTACGACCGGAAGGGAACCGAGAACCTACTGGCGGCCGCGCAGCGCGCCGGCGTTGAGCGCTACTGCTACATAAGCGGAGCCGGCGCCGACGTCGCCAGCGACAAGTCCTGGTACCGCGCCAAGGGATACGCCGAGAGAGCCGTTCAGAACAGTGGCCTCAAGTACGCCATTCTGCGCCCCTCGTGGGCTTATGGACCCGAGGACCGCGCCTTGAACCGGCTCGCGGCCATCGCCCGTTACTCGCCGATCGTGCCGCGCCTCGGCGTGAAGGTGCAACGCATTCAACCCGTGTCCGTGGACGACATCGCACTCGCGGTTCGTCGTCTGTTCGAGCGCGACGACGCGTGGAACAAGATCTACGAGATCGGCGGCCCCCACGTGATGACCATGGCCGAGATCCTCGACACGATGTGCGATGTGCTTGGAAAGAAACGGGCC
>JALZEI010000102.1 GCA_030862115.1 Actinomycetota bacterium | reverse complement strand
CTACCCCTCCATGGACGGCCGCACAGGTCGCGGCGCGTAAAGAGAGACAGTTGGAGGAGATCCTCGAGGAATGGTCGGAGGCGGCTCCCCAGGTCGAGGAGATCACGCCGATGTTTCCGCCGGGAATCGCCGCGCAGTGGATCGCCGACACATCTACGCACGAACAGGACGTGCGGGGTGCGCTGAACAAGCCGGGAGCGCGTGACGCCGACTCTATGGGGGTCGCCCTCGGCTTCTTGGGAAAGGGATTTATTCGCGCCGCCGAGCACGCGGGGCTCGAGGGGTTACGCGTGCGGGTTGGAGAGCGGGAGTGGAGCACCGGCCAAGACACCACGATCACGCTCGTCGCCGAACCGTTTGAGTTCGCTAGAGCCGCAGCCGGCCGCCGCAGCCTCGACCAGATCCGCGTCATGAACTGGGACGGCGATCCGGAGCCTTACTTAAAGGCGTTTGAGTGGGGGCCGTTCCGGCCGTCCGCCACGGACATCGTCGAGCCCTAAGAACTCAAGGCGGGGCATTTCCGCTCGCCGAGCGTCGACGCCGAGGAACCCTGGAGCTCCAGTAGCACGCATACCCTGTTATCCGTCTCGGACGACTCCACGAAAACGTTGTTCGGGTCCACCTCGAGCTCGAACAAATAACGGCCGTTCTTGAGACCGTCGATCTCGATGTACTGGTCGGGGAGATAATGCGGGTAGACGTCGGCCCATCCGGCCGTGATACCCACGACCTGAAGCGCGCCGTCGCTGCCCGCCCCGCTTCCCCCGAAACAGGAGTAGTTGGGGTCGGGAGCCGAAGCAACATAGGGGGCCGTGTCCTCGGGACAGAACCCGTTCTTGTCGCTTCGGGCCAGCGGCTCGTCGCCGACCACCCGCTGGCGCTTATTCACCTTCCACATCTTCGCCACATACATGTCTTTGATGTGGAAGTGAAGGTGAGTGGGGTGATACTCCGTTTCGATTGCAAAACGACTCTTGTAGGAATCGTCCGTTCGGTAGATGCGCTGATAGGCGGCCGGCCCCGGGTGAGCCGGGTCGGCATCCGCAAGGTAAGCAACTTCGAGCGGTCCCCTACCGAGGTTGGCGAGGGCCGAGTCAAAGCGAAGACATCGCCGAGCCAGCTTGCGGGCGACCTCATCTGCCGTGCAACCGCCCACGGTGAAGGAGCCGCCGAAGGTGTAATTGGGGTCGACTCCGTCGCGCGGGGAGATAAACGACCCAGGCGCGAGAGGCCGCAGATTGGGCCGAAGCGCCCTGGTCCGCGGCTCGGCCGCGACGACATCTCCGAGCGAGACGGCGGCCAGCAGAACAAGGAGTGCATACCTGGCCCCCCGCCGCATCGAGCGACCCCCGGCCGGTCCAGCTGAGGTTCTCATGGATGGATTGTTCGCCCCGGACTCCCTCCGACCTGCCGACCCTCCCCATCGAGTGCTGAAAATCAAGCGCATATCGCTGGAATTTTTCAGCACTCGGCGAGGCTTTGGATGAGCGACCAGGCCCTCTCGACGTGGCTTCTTGTGGTCCTGGTTTGACCGACGCAGAATCGGAGCGTGAATTTCTCATCCAGGCGGGTGTGCGTGAGATAGAGCGATCCCGAGGAGTTGAGCTCGCCAAGCAGCCGCTCGTTGACGTCGTCCCCGCCCGTGTGGCGAAAGGTGACGAGGTTCAGGGGGGCCGGCGCCGCCAGCTCGAACGATGGGTGCTCGTCGACCCAGCCGGCGAACTCCTGGGCCAGGGCCACGTGCTCGCGGATGTGCTCCTGCAGACCCTCCACCCCGTAATGGCGGATCACGAACCACAGCTTGAGAGCCCGGAAGCGACGACCCAGAGGGATCTGCCAGTCTCGATAGTCGATTACGGATCCGGATTCCGTGGCCGCATTCCGTAGGTACTCGCGAAGGATGCTCAAGGCGCCGATCAGCTCGCTGCGGTCGGCGACGTAGAAACAGTCGCAGTCGAAGTTCACGAACATCCACTTGTGAGGGTTAAAACAGTAACTGTCGGCCCCCTCGATACCGTCGTGGATGTGACGGAACTCGGGGCAGATCGCCGCGGTCCCACTCATCGCTGCGTCTACGTGGAGCCAGATGTCGCGGCCCCCGCAGATCTCCGCCACGGCTGCGACGTCGTCCATCGCGTTCGAAGAGGTCGATCCCACCGTCGCTACGACAAGACATGGTTTCTGGCCGTCCGCCGCGTCGCGATCGATGGCGCTCGCAAGCGCCTCCGGCTTCATCGCGTAGGACTCATCTACATCGATGTGACGAAGCGAGTCGCTACCGAGGCCGGCGATGCGCACGGCCTTTTCGATGCTCGAATGCGCCTGAGACGACGCATAGACCGTCAGGGCTCCCTCAAACCCAACCTGGTTCGAGGAGCCGCTCGTCGCGCGCTCGCGGGCCGCCAAGAGGGCGCACAGCGTGGCACTGGAGGCGGAGTCCTGGATAACGCCCCCGCCCGTCGACGTCGACAGAAAGCGCTCGGGCAAGCCGAGCATCTCAACGACCCAATCGAGGACGTGCGCCTCGAGTTCGGTGCAGGCCGGGCTCGTCGACCACAGCATCCCCTGCACCCCCAGACCCGAGGACAGGAGGTCCCCGAGAACGGAGGGCCCCGAGCTGTTGGCGGGAAAGAAGGCGAAGAAGTTGGGCGACTGCCAGTGGGTAATCCCCGGGAGGATCAGTTCGTCCACGTCCCGCAGCATGGCCTCGAACCCCTCGCCCTTCTCTGGGGGATGAGCGGGAAGGCGGCTCCGAACCTCGCCGGGAGCCACCTGGGACAAAACGGGTCTGGCCTCCACGGTGTCGAGGTAATCGGCGACCCAGTCGATCGCCGCGTGACCGTGGCGGCGGAACTCGTCGGAACTCATGTGGTGATCGGCCATCGGCTGAGGATAGAGGGGGCAATTGACTCACCCGAGCGTGCAGAAATACGTAGAGGCCTAAGCGGCCGAGCTTCAGAGTCGGCGTATGGCCACTCGACTCCGCCTCCAGACAAGAAAGCGCGCGCGGGAAGAGCTCGATCTCTACTCCTGGCGGGGCACGAGACCGGCCTCAGAGGTCACCCTTCGCTCGGTCGTAGCCGGGGTGGGCAAAGCCGCCGATCTCTTTTTGACGCTTATCCCGGCCCTCGTGGCGGTCCTCTTCATCCTGCAGGCCGCCCACATGGCCGAGCACGGCACTGCTCAGGAAACCGTCCGCATCGAGACCTCGGTCGAGATCGGCCGGCGCTAACTCAGTCCCGCCGGTCCCTCAGCTGCACGAGGCCGCCGAGAACCCCCACGAACGCCCGGCCTCTGGAGTCGATGCTGATCGGCGCGTAGTTGTTGTTGAAACCGAGGCCCTCGCCTGCGAGACGCTTGTAGATCGTCCGACCGGTACGAAACGACAGCGCGGTGAAGTACCAGGGATCCTCCCCATCAGCGCGTCGCGGCTTGGTGTAGACGTACACGAGTCCCGTTCTCGCCGAGGCCTTCGGCACTACGGTCGGGGCTCGCTCGTCGCTAACCCATCTGGTCCGACACGAGCCCTTGGGTGTGAACGAAACACGCGCCACGCCGGGATACGTCGTCTTCCCGTCGGACGTTGCGTCGGGACCGCTGTAGCCGTAGTTGCTCTCGACGATCAAAGAGCGTCCTACGGCAATGAGCGAGTTGTCGGTAGCACTTCTTCTTCGTTTGAAAACGGCCTCGGAACAAACCTTTCGTTCATCCCCGGTCTTACGTCCACGCCGGTACACGATCACATGCATCCGCGGATCGGCGTTATCGGTGATCGCGACATAGTTTCGAGCCATCAACGTGGGCGTGGTACCCGACCCCTGCGACACCTGCCCGGGCTTGACTCGCGACCCGCGGTCGTAACGCTGCCTCCAGATCACGCGCGGAGCTTTTCGACCGACCTCAAAACGGTACAGCGCGTGGTCAGACACGATGAATACGCCTCCGGTCTCGTCGACGGCAAACGAGTTGGCAATCACCTCGTTTTCAAGACGCATGGTCCGGACGGCTCCCGACTTAGGACGAATGTAGCCGACCAGACCTCTTGTCGTAACGAACCAGATTCGTCCGCTCCAGTCCGGCAGAACGGACACAATGCCCTCGTTCGGTTGCATCTCCGTCACGAGGTCGTACCGACGAACGATCTCGAACGTGTAATCCCCCGGCCCCAGGCGTTTGTGATCGACGATCCAAACCTGTCGCGTGTTGGTCGGCAGCACGGAACGGCCGCGATGGTCGAGATAGAAATAGCCCCCGTTCGCGAAATCGTTGAAGGGGGTGGTTCCCGTTCCCGACGATGATCGCGGCGGTAACTCCATAATGGCCAGCGTCTCGAGCGTTCTCGCTCGCATGAGCACGAGGCGAGGTCCCTCGGGCCCTACGCAGATGGTGACTAAGCGGCCTTTGCGATCAAACGCAACGGAGGCGCAATCGGCGCTGAAAAACGTCGACGTGACCTTCATTCGCCGACCCAGGGGTCCGCGGCGGGTGTACGCGTCGGTCATGTAGGCGTCGTTGTGAATATTCGAGTCGCCGTTCGCGGCCATGAAGGGATGGCGTGGCACCCGAAAGGTCTTGACCGGTCGAGGCGTGGCCGGGCGGCCGATGAACGGCCGGGCGTCGGTTCCGTCCTGAGGGATCGGCACGGGAGGCACTGCAGTCGCTTGGCCCGCCACCGCGCAGAGGGCGACGACGGCCGGGGCCAACCGGCCTCGAGACCGTAGACGCCTCATTGGGCTCCCTCCTGAACGTCTGCCCGCGATACCTCCGAACTCCCCTTTGTTTTCGCCGCCGAAGGGTCGTTTTCCCTCCTCTTCCCGGACCCGCTCGGTTCGTTACCCTGTAGTGCCCCTTTCGTACCTATTTGTCAGGATTACCAGAACCGACGGCCGATGGGGAGGTATCGCTATGACGGTTCCATCCAGAAGGGTTGTTCCGGCTTTTCTCGGGCTCATTGTGGCTCTGTCCGCGTGGGGTCTCGTACCCGTTACCGCAAGCGCCGGCCCCCAGAGACAATCGCACCCCAGCATCTACATTGACGGCGACGAGCAGTTCAATCCCGCCCACGGGGTCCGCAAAGGAACGGGGACCAAGGAGAACCCCTTCGTGATAAGCGGATGGACCGTCCGCAGCATCTATATCAAGGACACCAGCAAGCATTTCGTCATCCGCAACAACACCATCGAGAACCTGACCCTCAACTGGAACGGAGACGCGGTCACGATCGTCGACAACGAGATCGGAGACCTGAGGGTCAACCAAAACATCCCGCGCACGGGAGGGCCGACGAGCGGGCTTATCGCCCGGAACACGATCGGGTTGGTCGGGCAACTACGCCACTTCGACGGCGTCTTCAAAGAAAACGTCGTCGGCAATCAGGACGCCATGACACTCCCCTTCTTCTCCAATCGCGCGGTGAACTTCGACGGATTCCACGGCGCCAAGTTCCACCACAACACGATCTATGGATACGTCGATGTTCGGCTTCACGGACACCATCACGGTTCCAACTTCAACTCCAAGAGCCACTACCACGGAACGCCTTCGGCGGAAGAAGGCACCGGCGGGCACATGGGCGACCAAGAGGTCGATCACACACAGCGCTATCACCAGGTGCAGGTCTACAACAACCGCATCCACTCACCCGGGCCGTGGGCGTTGCGCTATTTCGACCAGGCTCACTCGGCTAACGATCGCACCGCCGCCTCTGAGGACAATCCGGCCCTGAATCTCCCGCACAAACACTTCACGCGGGTCTATCTAAGGAACAACAAGCTCTACGGCTCAGGTTTGAGGGTCGACGTGTTCAATGCGGACGACGAGCTTCACCAGAAGATCGGTCACGGTTCGGTCGTCTTGGCGGACAACAAGATCGTCCTCGAACACAACTCCATGAACCCGTGGTCAAGACAGGACGGCATCGTCGTGCAGCAGGCGCAGGGCATCATGCTGCACATAGCCGGGAATTCGGTGTCCTGGAAAGAGAACAACGACCTTCTGGAACAGGACTTCTATGACGTCGCCGGCATCCGTCTCAACGACATGGACACCGGCAAGATCCACATCTACAACAACAGCGTCTCCGACGTCGACT
>JALZEI010000059.1 GCA_030862115.1 Actinomycetota bacterium | reverse complement strand
ACCGGTGCTCGAGATCTGCGACCGCAATCAGGTGCCGGCGTATCTCGAGGCGACCAGCGAGGGCAACAGGCGCCTGTATCTCCGTCATGGCTTCGAGGTCACCACAGAGATCCAACTCCCCGACGGGGCCACCATGTGGCGTATGTGGCGCCGCCCGAACAATTAGAGGACGGCGGCGGATAAGTCCGAGGCACCGATGCTCGAACGTTTCCCCGATGTCGCCTACGAAAACTCGGATATCGAAGCCTGTATACGCTCTAAGCGTCTGTTCGTATCCGCAAAGACGTCGAAAGCGTACGTTGACCTGCTTGTTCATGCGGTGGGCGGTGACGGTTTCGAACCGCCGACCCCTGCGTTGTAAGAGCCAATGATGGTGAAACGAACCCCGACCAGTTAGAGCATTTCCGCAGGTCAGATTAGCGTTTCGTTTGTCGCTTTTGCGCGCTCATACCCTCGATTTCGCGATGGAATGTGGACTTGGTGTGGACCAAACGTGTTTCGCTAGGAGCGGACGACCAACGCGAAATCTTGGTCACTGCGATCGCGACTACCAAGGACTCCGTCCCCTGCAAGGCGGGTCGCTTTCACGAGGACTCGATAGGTGCCGGCTTTGGGCGATTCAACATAGATCGCCTCGAGATTGTTCATGCGATCTGATTGGCCGCCTTGTTGACTCCACCCCGCTCTGAAGTTATTGCCTCGCCATAGCGCCCTGGCCCTGCCACGAGCGTTGGTCTTCTGGAGCACAAGGTCTAGGTCATTCACGAGAACACGAGAGTTATGCGTACCTGGAGCGTCACTCCAAGCGAGCGTGATCTTGAGCGGTCCGTGGCCAGGCTGGAGCCGGAATGAGTCGGAGAAAGACTCGCCTGTTTCCCCCAGTGTCCGGGACTGGTCGATGAAGCGGTCGCCCCTCGTGGTGAACAGGCCCTTCATGCTCAGCCGACCCCACCCTTCGCCCACGTTCGGGATGTTCGGCTTCCCGATGTCTTGCGCGGAGGCGACGAGTAAGGCTTTGACCATGGCCGGTGATGGACGTCCTCTGAACGTTTCGCGCCACCACTCGTGGACCAGCGCTGCCGCCCCGCTCACATGGGGAGCAGCCATCGAAGTCCCGCCCCCCGAACAATAGAACGAGGCACCTGGAACCACGAAGTAACAGACGACGCCGCCGATGGGACTGTCCGGTGCCCGAGCGACGGCGACCCAAGTCTCTGGCGCTACGAGGGTCGGAAACATTCGACCATCGCTCGTCGGTCCGCGCGTCGAGTTTGGGCTGATGGAGTCAGGTGAGCTGGGTTCCACCGGTAAATCGAATTCCCCTCTTCCTGATCCAACCCCCCCCACGGTTATCACATTTTTGCCTTCGTGTGGATTCGAAGGTCCCTCTTGTGCGTCGTTTCCCGCGGCGAAGACGATCAGCAGCTCTTGTTGTCCGCGTCTGTTCGGATCGGCGTCTCGAACGAGCCGGTCGAGCCGCTCCTCGCTGTCGCTGTAGCCAATCTCCGCCGGGAATTCGCTCCACGAGGCGTTCCAGATGTAGGCATCTACACTTACGGAATCCGCAGCCATCTCCTCATAGGTAGGCCACCCCAGCTGTGTGCTTGTCGCGGCATAGTTCTGAGAAACGAGCTGAGCCTTAGGCGCGATTCCGAGTCCGTAGATAAATCCATTGGAGTCGCGGAGTTCCTTGGTGATATCGGGGTCCCCTGCGAGCACACTCGCAACGTAAGTACCGTGTCCCCAAGAATCGATCGGTTCCGCGGGGGTTCCGTAATCGAATCGAGCGACGACCTTGTCGCCGTCGAGATCAGGATGTAGAGGCGAGATTCCCGAATCGACCACCGCGACTCGCACGCCCGACCCATCGACGCCTGCTTTCCTCAGCCATTTTCGATAGCCGGGAGACACCCCGGTCGCCGCGATGTTTCCCGCGACGACTTGCCCAGTCAACTCATCCAGCAATTGGATTCTCGGTGAGGGGGTGGAGTGTTGAAGCGGCTCAGCCGCTGTTTGAAAAGGCTCGGTTGCTATCAGAGCCGAGAGGGCGACCATTGCGATCATCGCGGCCGGCGGCGCGATCTGCTTCAATCGGACGAGCAACAGCATCTTGGACTCCCGCCTTAGAGGATGGTTGTTAGGTTCGCCCCCCAGTCGCTCTTTCCTTCCTAGGCGAACGACGTTCTACCTGGCGGTCCGGAGGTGGGCGGTACTGGGATCGAACCAGTGACCCCTGCGTTGTAAGCGCAGTGCTCTCCCGCTGAGCTAACCGCCCAAAGCGCACCCAAAATACCTGGTCCGGTATCGCCTCAGACAACCTCTAGGCGCCCCTATGGGCACGGCCCTCCGCACACGTCACGCGCTGTCGTATTCGTCGTGTCGACGGAACCAGTTGAGGGGGGCGTCTTTGGTGGACGTCTCGTTTCTCCCTCGCGGTGCCCGGTCGAGCCACTGGTACATGCCCCAGAGAGAGTCCACCCCTCGGGCGTACGCCGAGTACGTGTGGTAGACCACGCCGTCATCGAGTGCGAACACGCTCATACCGGGAGTCTCTCGTGTGTAGGTCGCCCAGTCCGTACCGGTGGTGGCCGCCCACTCGGCGAACGGCCTCTCCTTGCCGGCCTCCAGCGACGGGCGCACGTCCATCGTGCGGAAGTTGTACTCGACTTCGCCCGACTGTTGCTGCTCCTCGGTGTGCGCGGCCTGGAAGTCGTAGTTGAAGTCGCTGTCGAACGACGACGCCCACGGGAAGCCCCATCCCATCCTGCGCTTGTAGGCCTGCAGTTTCTCGAGGGGAGCTCGCGACACGGCGCAGAGCGTGACGTCGTGGTTCGCCAAATGGATGACGAAGCCGTCGAAGCCGTCCGCAATCGCCGAGCAGGCCGGACACCCGGCCGTGTAGTCGGGCCCGAACATGAAGTGGTAGACGATGAGTTGTGATCGTGCTCTAAAGAGATCGGCCAGGGACGCAGTGCCCTCGTCGGTCTCGAAGAGGTACTCCTTGTCGATTCGAACCCAGGGCAGCTCCTGGCGCCGCAGGGCCAGCTCATCACTACGCCGCGTGAGCTCTTTCTCGGCCTCGAGCAGCTCCAGCCGGGCCGCAAGCCACTCTTCACGTGTTCCGATCTTGTGGTCAGTCATTGTTCTCCCTTCTTGTCGTCCCAACAGCTTGCGCCTGGCCGTGTGACCGACGACGTCTCACATCGATGGCATGAGTCCAGGAACCGACGAGGGCGCGAGGACGATCAGGAGTCCAAGTCCTACGATCGCTAGCGCCAGCGGCACATCGATGGCGGCTTTCGAGGGCAGGAGCTTCTGGGCGAGGACGAGGACCGCGATCGCGGACATCCAGATGACGCTCATGACGCCCAGCGCCACCAACATCAGCATCAGTCCGATGCTCGAGCCGACACAGTAGAGCCCGAAATGGAATCCAGAGCGGACGCTTTCGCGGCAGCGCCGGCGGCAACGCCTCTTGAGCGGTGTGAACTCGTAGACACCCGCCGCGATCGCAACCGCCCCGGCGGCGAAAGATCCGTGCGGCCGGTACAAGGCATAAATAGCGACGCCGACGAGCGTCCAGACGGCGAGGTAGGACCCGACGAAGAGCAGCACGGCGCCCACACGGCCACTAGCATGAGCGCGTCTCAAGACTGCCGGGATGGCGCCGGGCAGCATCATCGCCGCCATCATCGACACCCATAAGGCGAAAAAGAATCCGAACGAGCCGAGCTCGGTTGCAGGGCCCATGTCCATCCCGTTCATCTGGCGGACCGCGATGACGCAGGTTGCGGCCGCGAGCCCGAGGGTCGCCGCCAGCGCGGCCGCCCTCGCGCCTGTCCTAGAGCTCGTCATTGCTGGAGTC
>JALZEI010000055.1 GCA_030862115.1 Actinomycetota bacterium | reverse complement strand
GGGCGACGTGGGCCGGGCGAGATCAGGTATTCGATTTCAGGCCCATCGTGGAGGCGGCGAGCTCCACGGTCGGCGCGAAGGTCATCGTGATGTCCCGGCCCTGGCAGGACAACATCGCGTCCTGCTGGGTGCCCTCCAGCTCGACGACGCCGTCGGCCACCAGCTTGGGCTCCGCATTCCCGAAAGCGGTTTGGTACCAGCGCTCTAACGAGGAGCAGAGCAGGCCCTTGTGCTCGGCGTGTTCGACAAACGACAGTCCGACCGCGTATTCCCTCTCCGCGGTGCCCACCGTCCACACCTTGTAATTGCCTCCGGCCCACGCGGCCGCGCGCGCCAAAGGTTTGCTGAGTGCCTGGGACTCGTTGTCGCCCGGCGCCTCGAACATCGCCTTTAGGTGGGCGGCTCCGATTTGCCCTCGATCGCGTACCTGCCACAGTGGGCCCGGCCGTCCGAGAGGCGGTGTCGGCTGGGCCTTCTCGCCCCGCAGGAAACGGTCGGGAAAGAGGATCTGGGCGCTCGTCGTCGGCGGACGGGAATAGGCGCGGTTGATCCCCTTCCAGCCCTCCTTCTTGAACACGCTGCAGGTAAAGGCCAGGCCCCACTGGTAAGGGAACAGGGCAATATCGATCAACATGTAAGGGACACCGCCCGTCCGATCCTTCAGGAACTTGTCCTTGAAGCCGAGCTGCGCAGCAACGGCTTTGCCAACGGCTTTCGGCGGGGAGAAGCGGGACAGGACTCGAAGCTCTGCAAGAGAGGCATCTCCCTCGACCAGCGACGAGCTTGCCAGCGAGGCATCGTCCACGATCGGCTCGATCTTTTTTGGAGGCAAGCCGAACGCCTGGTCGGCGGCGGCATGGGTGAACTCGTGCGCCATGACGATGTACTCGGAGTCGAGTTTTCCCTTCTTTTCTATGACGACATTTCCGTCGTTAGGGTTATAGAACCCCGCTACGAGACGGGAGTCATTGCCGCCGAGGAAGAAGTTCACGTTGACGCCCTGCGGGGTGATCCCCAAAGCCCACGCAAGCATCTTCGTCGTAACGGCTTCGTCCACCGGAACGTTGACCCCGTTTCCGACGACGGCGTCGTCGAAAGCCTTTGGTTCGAGTAGCTCGACCGGAGGAGGCACGAAGTCAACCTCCCGGCTGGTTTCGACCTGATCCGAGACGAGATCCTCCGGGCCGGTGTAGACGCCCGCGTAATCGCTGGGGTCAAGACGTTCCCGGTAGAGACAGCCGCGGAGGTTCTTCGAAGTCAGCGCCGACTTCACGTCGGCAGGCTTCACACGCGCCGGCGGCTTGAGCTTGTCCTTGGGAGAGGAGGCCGACGATTTCGGAGGACTTTTAGATTGCGGCGGTTCGGATCCGTCACATCCCGTCCCGACCAGCAGCACCACAACCAGAACGCAGATCGAGGATCGCCCGCCGGCCTGCATGACACCCCCTTATCGCGCCCCGGCTCGAAAGGCTACCAAGTCAAGCACTATCCGCGCCAACCGGTCCCGGTCACACTCAGTAAGGATGAAGACAACTTGCCGGCACCCGGATCGGGCCGGCGACTGACACAAGGCTCGCCAGTCGCTAACCGCGCGCCGTCTTGATCGACGCGAGTTTTTCGAGAAACGTCTCGTCAGATTGCTCGGTTTCCCCACCTCTAACCTTGGGACGCAAACGCTGCGCGATGTCGGCGGCGAGCTGGTTCCGTGCGGTAAGAGAGATACCGGCCCGTCGGGCCAAGAACTGACGCACAGTCGACATCTCCAACTCCGTCACAGCGCTCACATCCCAGTTTGTAAGACCGGAATCGATGGTGACCGGCTTGGCGAACTCCGAGGACTCCGCCGGCGTCTCTGGTTTGCGCTCCCGAACGACCACCGTTCCGGCCACGAGGTCTCCAAGGCGTTGATTCCTCTTTGTCACCGCGATCGAAACGAGGCCGGCCGCATACACAACGGGCAGGACATCCGCGAGCCGAAGGATGTTTCGAATCAAGCTCGGTTTGAGGCCTACCGGGCCGCCGCCGGACTGAACCGTCCTTAGTCCAGTCGCCCGTTTGCCCGGGGTTCTCCCCGACCACACCATCTCGAAAAAAACGTAGTAAAAAAAGAAAACGACGAATGCCGATGCCTGCACGAAGGCCAGCCAGATCAGCACCTCACGATCGTCCGGCGTCGCGCCGCTCCATGGAGCATCGACGGAAAACAGCTCGCCGGCGATCACCGCAACCGCGATGATGAGCGCAATCTGTATCAGTCCGTCTACGGTTGCTGCGAGGATGCGAGAGGCGATGCCGGCAAGACTGAACTCAATACGCACGCCTTCCGCGGTCTCAACCAGGAGCCGATCCTCGAGATCCATGCCATGAAATTAGAACGATTTCTCTCCGAGCGGGGACCGGCCTGGAAAGAGCTCCAGGGCCTGCTCCGGACGGCCGGGGGGAAACCCGAGCGATTGGGGCCGTCGAAGTTTCGTCGCGCGGCCACGCTCTATCGCAGTGCCGCCGCGGACCTCGCGCTCGCGCGGCGCCTGTGGCCGACGGAGCCTGCCGTGAGGTCGCTCGAGACGATCGTTGCCGGCGGCTATGCGCTCGTCTACGAATCCCATCCGAGAACGTGGTCGCCCCATCGTTTCCTGGCGACCGTTTACTGGAGGCGAGTGGTCGACTTCCCGCCCGCGCTCGCCGTAGCGGCTCTGTTCTTGCTCGTGCCCACCCTGCTCGGAGTCTTGTGGGGCATTAGTAGCCCCGACAGCGCGCTGGAGCTGCTTCCCCCCGAGTTCGCCGAGATCACCGAACCGAAACCCGGGGGGGATCTCGGGTTCACCGCGGCTGAAAAGGCGAGTTTTTCGACGGTCATTTTCACGAACAACATCCAGGTAACGTTCCTGGCCTTCGCGGCCGGGATCCTGCTCGGCTTGGGGACGGTCTGGGTCTTGCTCTACAACGGCATGATCATCGGAGTCCTGGCGGGGGTCACGATCGACGCGGGAACCGGGGGCGACTTCTACGAGTTGGTTGTAGCTCACGGCGTGCTTGAGATCTCGTGCATCATCGTGGCCGGCAGCGCGGGCTTACGGCTCGGGTGGGCGCTAATCTCCCCCGGCGTCCGATCGCGCGGCCAGGCTTTGTTGGAAGAGGCACGCGGAGCCCTCGACGTAATCCTCGGCACGACGGTGTGGTTGATCCTGGCCGGACTCGTCGAGGGCTTCATAACGCCCGAGAGGATGGGAAACGTCGTTGTAACGGTAGTGGGCGTGGGACTGGCGGCCCTTTACTGGACGCTTGTTTGGTTACAAGGGGTGCGGGTCACAGACGGCCCCGTGCCTTCGCTCTGAGATAAGCGCGCACACAGGCCTCCCCTAACCGGGCCGGCGGTGCCTCGACGAAGGCCGCTCCCGTTCGACGAAGCGTCGCCGCAACCCGCGCTCGCGCGCCGAGCACATCCACGGCCGCGGCGGCCTCGTACACCTCATGGGTGTTCTGAGGCTCTCGCTGTGCGATTCGCACCAGGTCGGTGTCCAACGCGCTCGCGACGGCTACGAAATGGTGGCGGACCAATGTGGGCATGGCATCGAGAAGGGGCCGCGCCGCTGTTTCCTCCAAGATGTCTGTGAAAACGACGACGAACGAGCGTTTGGCTCCCTCTACCGACCTGAAGGCGAGCTCATAGTCGCTGTCCACCTCGCTCGGCTCGATGTCGAAGAAGGATCGGACGACGGCCGTGGAACCCGACCGTCGGGGACTGACTTTCCTTCTGATCTGGTCGTCGAACGCGATCGCGCCGCACCGGTCCCCCAACTCGTCGGCCACCAGCGCAAGAGCGGTAAGGGCGTCGACCGCGGCGTCGAGACGGGACCGATCCTCTAGGGGGGCGCTCATCAAGCGTCCGCTGTCGACGAGACACCTCACCTCTCTGTCACGTTCCGTCCGATACTCATTGCTCATCGGCTTACCGAGGCGCGCCGTCGCCGGCCAGTTGACTTGGCGGATGTCATCATCCGGTTCGTAATCGCGTATGGCCTCGAACTCGGTACCCAGACCGAGGGGGCCGCGGGCGCTCCTTCCGGACTCCGTAAGACGGCCTCGTCTCACGGCCAACGCAAGCTTGCGAGCGGCGGGCAGATCCGGATAGACCAACAACTCGTGCTCGTCGGGAGCGCGGTGGTACCAGCGCCCCAACTTCAAAGGCCCGTCGACGCGTATGGCCGGCGCGGGAAGTCGGTGACGTCCGCGCCTCGTGGGCACCATGCGGCCCTCGAGTGACCCCCCACCTGCCTGGGAGGGTTCGATCTGCACGTCCACAAGCGCCGGCTGACGGACCTCTATCGACGAGGCTCGGGCTGCCGTCGCCTGAACCTTGATGGGGCTGGCCACTCCGCGCGCCAGCACTCTCGGCGTCTCAACGCGCACGTCGGGACGCTTTCTCACGCCGAGGGCATCTACCATCCCCGCGACCAGTAGGGCGAGGACCGCGAGGGCAACGAGCGGTGCGGGAAGCACGAGTGCGAGTAAAGCGGCGATACAAACCAGGCCCGCAACGAGGGGCGTGGGGCTCATGTCGCCCGGGTCATCGAGGCACCGGAACCGACGCCCGTGCAGCGCCCACCGCCTCGCGCGGCGAATACCCTTCCAGCTCCGCCTCCGGCCGCATGACAAGTCGATGCCCTAGTACCGGCTCCGCAAGGTTCACGACGTCGTCCGGAGTGACGAAGTCGCGATCGTTCAGCCTCGCCATCGCCTTCGCCATGCCCAATAAATGAACCGCAGCGCGAGGACTTGCGCCGAGAGAAACGCTCGGGACATCGCGCGTGGCTCTGACGACGGAGGCCACGTAGGTAACGACCTCTTCCGAGACGTGCGTTGCGTTTACCTCGGTTCGTGCGGCCACCAGCTCGTCTGGGGTCGACACGGCATCGACGTCTTCCAGGGTCGCGGGCGCAACTCCCTCTCGACCCAATCGAAGGATTTTCCTCTCGTCGTCTTCGGACGGGTAGCCCATGTCCAGCTTCACAAGGAACCGGTCCAGCTGAGCCTCCGGCAGCGGATAGGTGCCCTCGTACTCGATCGGGTTCTGCGTCGCAACTACCACGAACGGATCGGGAAGGTCGCGGGTTTCTCCGTGAACGGTGACGTGGCCCTCCTGCATGGCCTCCAACAACGCTGCCTGGGTCTTGGGAGGCGTACGGTTTATCTCGTCCGCCAACAGGATGTTTGTGAAGACCGGGCCGGGTCGGAACACGAGCCTGCCCTCTCCCAAAGTCATCGTCCCCGTCACGTCCGAGGGCAACATGTCGGGTGTGAACTGAAGCCGTCGGAACTCAAGCTGCAAAACCCGAGCGAACGCTCGAGCCAGCAGAGTCTTGGCTACGCCCGGCACCCCCTCGATCAGAGTGTGGCCGCCGACGAGAGTTGCAGCCAGCATCACCTCCGCGTGCTGATCCTGACCCACTACGACTTTCCTGATCTGATCCAAAACGCGGTCTCTCAGCTCTCTCAACGCTCTCCTTTCGACAGTCGTGCAAAAGCGGTTCCGACGTTGAGAACGTCATCATCGTCAGTGGGCCCTTGTATCAGAGCGCGCGCTTGTTCCTCGTCGAGACCACTGGCTCTGGCCGCGGCCAGCAACGAATCCACCCCTCTGTCAGACACCAGACCGCGACGCTCCATGATTGCAACGGCGCGCTCGTACAAAGGCTCGAGAGCCTCCCCGCGTTGTTTGCTTCGAGCCATCCCACTCGCCACCGCCTCAACGTAGGCCAGACGGGCAGGGGGCCGTCGCGGAATTGTTTGCTCGGGGGGGCCGAGCCTTCTGGAGCGAGCCAGGATCCATAAGAGACCGCCCAGGGTTAGGCCGCCGAATACCCATTTCGCACGCGTCGGAAGTAAACCCCACCCACTTCGCTCCCCGTAACCATGAAAGGTCTCCGCAAAGACAACGGGGCCGTCGTCTTCGCCGGCCACAGCCAGCGCGAAAGCGGCGTTGTCGACTCTAGCCAGGTGATCGTTGTCCACCAGCGATGGATCCGCCACGAAGATGATCCTCCCCGCGCCGGAGTTCATGACGGCGGCTACTACCAAGTCGCCGCCCAGAAGCGGTTCGGCGTCGCCCTCCTCCGCCCAACTCCCGAACCCGGAGGTACTGACCGTCGAAATTCCCTCGACTTCGGCCGCGTCCGCCAGCGGGCCCGCAGTTGTCTCACCCTCCGCAGTCCACACGGGAGGAGAATCGACGAGTTCGGCAAGCCATGGTTGGGCCCCGCGGCCCCCGATAACGAGCCGGCCTCCGTCGTCTACAAAGTCGCGCAGCGACCGGACGTCCGCATCGGCGACCTGGTTGGGACCCAGAACGACCAGAGTCGAACCCGCCGACACGTCTGCCTCGGAGGGCGGCTCGCGCAACCGCTCGACCGGATGATCGAACCGCTCCAAAAGCCGCGCCCATGCTGCCGTGCCTTGTTTGACGGTGGCATAGGACGACGAGGGCCGCCCCCTGGCCTCTCCTCCGTACAGCGCTTCGAGTAGCAAGGCCAGCAGGTTCAGACCGACCAGCACGGCGACACCGAAGATCGCCCACTGCACCCGTCGGTCAAGAGAGCGCAGACGCGCCAGCGCTCTCACTTGACACGTCCGGACAGTAGCTCTCGCCATCCTCGGCGCGACAACTCCGCATCTTCGGGTGTCGATCTGCGGCCGCCGTAAACGACCTCTTCGAAAGAGCGAGCCAGTCGGTCGAAGGTCTCGGAGCGGAGGGCCCGCGCGGCCTGTCCGGTCGTCAACGAGGACTCTCTCGGGATGGCCCCCGACTTGGCGAGACGAAGCAACCCCGCCTGGAAACGAAACCGGATCTCATTCCGCAAATCCCCGGCGGCCCGAGCATCCTCCGCGGCGGCCTCGAGCCTCTCGAGGTCCCGGCCCCGGATCCTCCCCGACGCGGCTTCGCCTCCCACCGCCGCGGGCAACCATCGAGACATCTGAATCGCCACAAAAATGGATGCGAGGATCACGGCGATCGCCAGGATCAACCACAGGGCAGGGCCCCCTCCGGGAAGCGATTCGGAAAGCGAATCGAAGAACCTCTCGACGGGCTCAAATAAACGGGCGATCGCCTCCCCCAGCCCCTTAAGCGGACGCGGCGGGTCGGATGAATCGAAGCTCGGGTCTTCCAGGATGTCGCGAGCGGCTTCGCGCGCGCGATCGGGATCGACCAAAGCAATCGGCCCGAACAGTCGAGCGGCGGGCAGGGCTCTAAGGTTGGTTTCGGTCAAGCGGTGGGGGGTGGAGGCTGTCCCGGTCCTGGTTCACCGGCGCTTCCCGGGCCCGTCGACCCCATGCGCTCTGCCAGAAGTTGCAGATCGAATCCTTCTTTGCGAACCCGTAGATCAAAGTAAATGACCGTCAGCACAGCCGCCTGCAGCGGAGCGGAGAAGACGTCGATAATCGCTTCCTGTGTCGCCTGCAAGGCGAGAAAAGAGGTAACGCTTTCCGTTTCCGGAATGGCGGCCTCAAATACGAAGCCGAGAATCACGCCGACGACGATGGGAATCAAAACGAGACCCAGGATGAAAGCGCCGAGCGTCGGCCACCAACGATCCTTGACCAAATCACGCGAGCGCCCGAGAGCTTTGCTTCCCTTATGCCCCTCGAGAATTAGAGCCGGCACCGCCACGCAGAACGCAACAGCCAAGTAGATACCGGGGATGATCAAAGCAACCAGTCCCACAATCACAAGGAGCGCATAGAGGATCGACAACCAGATCAAAGAGTGGAGACGGCTGCCGGCGAACCGGAGCGAGTCCCCGATGCTGGGTTTGTCGCCGAGATAGGCGTCGGCAACCGCCTTGAAAGCAGCTCCCGTTGCAAGCATCGCGGCCAGCACGCTGATCACTACGAACCCGAGCAGCACTCGATTGAACGCGTCCGCGTCGGACTGTAAAGGCATGAGTATGAGACCGTCCCGCACGATGGCGTCGTCGGGCGCCATCGAGATCAAGATCAAGTTGAAGATGATGTAAACGGGAATGATCATGACCGCCGCGATCCCGAGAAGGGTCGCGGCGTGACGGAGGTAAAGCTTGAGCGAGACGTCTACCGTCTCGCCGACCCCCAGAGGGCGAAGCTCCGGTCTCTGCATGACGCACACCCTAGCCTCCCGTGCCCGAAATGTCCTGTATGGACCATCACCACCGGTCCTGCTGGAACCAGAATGGTCTTTCTAACGTCATAGGTGTCGTGCGATGATTCAGTCCACATCGGGCGCCGTGCCGGCGTCCCCAAAGGCGGAGGTGCGCATGGGGTGGGGTCTTAGTCGCTCGGTACGGACGCGTCTCGCGGGTGCATTAGGGGTTGGGGCGCTTGTGATGAGTCTGATGGTGGCCGGCCCCGCGGGCGGCGGAGTGAGCGACTGTCCCGAGATCATGCCCGTCGAACAAGTCCAGGACGGAATGACGGGGCTCGGATACACGGTCGTGCGAGGGACCGAACCCGTTTCCTTCCCGGTCGAGGTACTCGGGGTCCAGCCGGGAGGCATCGGCCCGGGCCGCGACCTGATCGTCATAAAGGCGAAGGGCCCCGACATCCGCCAAGCGGGTGGAATCTGGGCGGGGATGTCCGGATCCCCCGTATACGTGGACGGTGACCTGATTGGAGCCGTCGCCTACGGGTTCTCCTACGGGCCCTCGAAGATCGGAGGTGTCACGCCGGCGGAGGACATGGCAAACGTTCTCAACTACGGCGGCGACGACGCGGCGGCCGCGAGCGTGACTCTGTCGTCGTCGATGCGCCGACGTATCGCTCAGGAATCTGGTCGATCCGGCTCCGACGTTGAATCTTCTTTTAACCAGCTCACGTTACCCGTCAGCGTTTCGGGTCTGAATCGTCGGGGTGCCGCTCGGTTACAGCGTGTCTTGAACCACGGCGATTGGCCGATGAAGGTCATGCCCGGGGCGTCTGCAGAGGCGACGTCCCAGGGAAGTGTTGCGACGCTCGAGCCGGGGAGTAACTTCGCGGCCGCACTGTCATACGGAGACGTCACTCTTGCCGGCATCGGCACTACGACGATGGTTTGCAACGGTTACGCGCTTGCGTTCGGCCATCCCTTCTTCTTCGACGGCGCAACTGAGATGGGGGCAAGCTCGGCAAAAGCAATAACGATCGTCAAAGATCCTTTGTTCGGTCCCTACAAGCTCGCCAACGTCACCGACGTGTTCGGGACCGTGGATCAGGATAGGTGGGCTGCGATCCGAGCCGATCTAACGGATATGCCGGAGCTGATCCCGATCACCTCTTCGGTGACTGCACTCAACACTTCGCTCTCGCGCGACGGGCAAACGGACGCCGCCACCTCGGAGCCGCTTCCCTATGTCGCCTACCTGCACCTGTTCTCCAATATCGATTCCGTCTTCGACGAAATCGGGCAGGGCAGCTCCAATGTCGAATGGACGATCACCGGTGTGGACTCGAGCGGAGAGCCGTGGTCGTTGACCCGCTCGAACGCGTACGCCAGCGACTGGGACATCTCCCTCGAATCGGGATCCGAACTCTACGCCTACCTCTATTTCCTCTACTACAACGACTTCGAGGAAGTTCAGTTCACCGGTATCGACGCGACGGCCACGGTCGATGACGAGGTCCGCCAGTATCAGCTAGTCAAGACACTCCTGTCCAAGAACGGCGGGCCCTTCAAGGAACGTCGCTCGGTCCGCGTCCGTCCCGGCGCCGTCCTCGACCTTCGGATCAAGCTGCTTCCTTATGACAGCGACGTCAAGAAGATCATCGAGATGTCGCTGAAGGTCCCGAGGGACGCTCGTCGTAGCGGCTACATCCAGATCAGCGGCGGTTCCGGCGAGGACTTTTACTACTGTTTGTACGAGGGCGAGTGCGGTGACGCCGGCAAGGTCGACAACCTGGACGATCTCATTTCCATGCTGGAAGCCAGCCCCAAAAACAACGAGCTGAGAGCGCGCATGCGCCTCGGACGTAAGAACGTCGATTCCGCATCGAAGGTGCTCGACCAGGTCGTAAGCGGATACGACTACATCCGCGTCCGCCTGGGCGGGGATGGCGACTACGTGGAGCCGCGCCGCTAGCCAGGTCTCTCTAGAAGGAGGACACCGTCCCGCCGGGGGCCTCTTTAAGGCTGCTCGCGCCTTCGGCCCCCGGGAGGCGCAAAAATAGCGGTGCCCGGTTTGCTTCCGCACCGAGCCGGGAAATACCTCTTGGAATCCGACAAAGAGGACATTTTGCCTCGTGGGACCTAGGGGGAGCCGTGGCGACTCGGATTATTAGGGGTAGAGCGTTCGGTTCAATTCTGGTGGTGACCGCTCTTCTAGGGATCGTCTCCCCTGCCCCCGTCCATGCGGCCAAGCATTCCGTCAAGCACGACGTGGTCGTCAACCCCAAAGACCGGACGAAGATCGCCATCACGGTGTTCAAGCCCGCCGGCGCAGGGGCCGGCGCAAAGGTACCGGTGATCCTCCACTCGCACGGTTGGGGCGGAAGTCGAGAGACCGAGGTCTCCGGCGACATTGAGAAATTCCTCGACGCCGACTTCGGAGTCGTAAGCGTCGATCAGCGCGGTCACGGAGAGAGCAGCGGCAAGGCCCACGTGCAGGACCCCACGAAAGAGACCGAAGACATCAAAGCGGTGATCGATTACATCGCCGAACTTGATTGGGTCCGCCACAACCAGAGGGCCGGTCGCCCGATCCGCAACGATCCTATTCTCGGTGCCATCGGCGGTAGCTACGGTGGCGGTTACCAAACCATGACCGCCCTGGACGAAATTAGGGATGAAGGTCGCACCCGCTTCGACGCCATCGCGCCGGAGATCACCTGGTACGACCTGCCCGAGAGCCTCGCCCCCCAAAAGGTCCCCCGTACGGCTTGGGACCTGCTTCTCTACGCGGCCGGAGCAAGCATGTTCCCTCAGTACGTACACGAAGCAAACGCGTGGGGTGCCACCACCGGGCAATGGCCGGACGGAACCGTCTACGGCGAAAAGGTCGAAGGAGTCCCCAACCTCGATAAGGAATTCCATCAGCACAGCCCCATCGCCTTCGTGGAAGATGGCCACCGCATCGATGTACCGGCCCTTGTTCGCCAAGGTACGTCGGACAATCTCTTCAACCTGAACGAGGGACTCAATATCTTCAACAAGTCTCTGACAGCCGGAGCGCGGCGCGAGAGCTACTTCGTTGCCTTCAATGGGGGTCACGCACTGCCGAATGCCGTTCCCCCCGGCTCTCCCTCGTCCGCGGAGTTCGAAAGCGGGGTCGACGCTTGTTCGGGTGACTGGACCAAGCTGCGGATCGCTTTCTTCCGCGACGCTCTCGACGACGGACGCACGGGTCGGCTCCTCCCCAGCCAATACAACTTCACAGATCTGAGTGGCGAATCGTGCATCCGCACGCAACGTTTTGACACCAAGTCCTTCAAGGTCGACCCTCTGGGGGTCGGGCGCGTCGCATCCACAACCGGCCTCGGGGCGCCGCTGTTCCTCGAGGTCGCAAAGGGACCGATGACTCTGACCGGCGTACCCAAGCTGGCCGGCAAGGTCACGGCTGCGGGACTCGACTCGCGCGCCTTCTTCGGACTTGCCATCGGGAGCTCGCCGGCAGACGCACGCGTCGTGCAAAACAACCTCATGCCGCTCCGTCAGATCATGCCGGTGGTAGACAAGAAATTCGCCATCGAGCTTCCGGGTGTCGCCGTTCGTATGCCGAAGGACCAGAACCTTTATCTAACGATCGCCTCGACATCCGACATGTACTTCGCTCACGGATCCAAGCCGGCGGGCGGCCTATCTCTAAGCAACCTCAAACTGAGCGTGACCCGGCCTCGTTAGGCCATACGTAGTCTCGTTGGCCTAGGGCTCGCAGTCGACCTCGAACTCCGCCGACTGACAGGAGTCTGTCCCGCCGCCGCCGTCCAGCGCGTCCGATCCCTCGTTACCCTCGAGGCTGTCGTCGCCGTCCTTGCCCTCGACAACATCGTCGCCGTTCATGCCGAGAATCGTGTTGGCGGCCGAATCCCCTCTAAGAGTGTCGCTAAACGCGGACCCGATTAATCCCTCTGTATTGACAATCGTGTCGGATCCCTGTCCCTCGGCAAACGACGACGCGAGGTCGGCCGTGATGGGACGCTTGGAATCCTCAAACGAGATTAGGTCGTGTCCGTCTCCACCGTTCAAAGCGTCTTGACCGTTGCCCCCACCGATGACGTCGTCACCTCCCCCTCCGGTCACGCGATCGAGGCCCCTCAGGGCCAGGAACTTCTCCGCCGCGTCGGTGCCGATGAGCTCGTCGCCGAAAAACGTCCCGATGATGTGCTCGACCTCGACGAGCGAGTCCTGACCGGACGACTCGCCGTTGGACGTCTGACCCACGAGATCAACCGTGACGGGTGCGGTGGCAAGTGAGAAATCGACCTTGTCCACACCTTCATCCCCGTCGTAGGTGTCGTTTCCGGTGAGATCGGTCATGGAGTCGTCTCCCGGGCCGCCGACGTAGTCGTCATCGCCGGTGGAACCGAGGAGTACGTCGGGACCTTCTCCCCCGTCCATGTCGTCGTCACCTTCCTCACCGGAGATCGAGTCAGCGCCTCCATCGGCGGTGAGTTCGTCGTTCCCACGGCCCCCAATAAGGTTATCGGCTTCATCATTGCCGTCGATGGTGTCGTTACCTACATGTCCCTGAATTTTGTTCGGTGCGTCGTTTCCGGTCAACGAATCGTCAAAAATCGTTCCTCGTAGGTCCTCTACGAGTGCAACGGTATCCGTCCCCTGACCTGAGGCTGTTCCCGCGTTCAGGTCGACGGTTACGGCGACATGCGCGTAATTGAATTCCAAGATGTCCTTCCCGTCTCCCCCGTCGAACGAATCATCACCGGGACTTCCCTCGAGTTCATCATCGCCCCCTGCAGCGGTGATCGAGTCGTTACCCGCGCTCCCGTTGATCTCGTTTGGTCCTTCGTCTCCAGAGATGACGTCGTCCTGTCCGGAGCCGAGGACGTCCTCGACTCGAATCAACGTGTCGTTGCCGTCGCCAACTGAGGTTCCCGCGGCGAGGTCCACCGTTACCGAGTTCGATGCATCTGAGAGATTGAGTTCGTCACGCCCGTCCACGATGTTTCCGTTCCGATCGACGTCAGAGGGAGACCCTCCATCAATCAGGTCGTCGCCCGGACCTCCCGAGAGACCGTCTACAGAATCGACGCGGCTGAGCCTCGTCAAACCTCCGCGCAAGGTGTCGTTACCACCACGGCCTCTGAGGACGTCCGAATTGCCCATGCCCTGAAGCACGTTGACACTCTCGTCACCGGTGATGATGTCCTTTCCTTCTCCCGTCTTCACGTTTTCGATTTCCACGACCGAGTCCCTCCCCAGACCCAAGGCCGAGTCGCTTAACAGGTTCACCACAACGTTCCTGCTAGTCGCAAACGTGATCACATCTGTTCCCGGGCCCCCCACATGCTCGTCGTCCCCCGAGGAATCCTCGAGCGTGTCGTCTCCGCCCAGGCCCAAAAGTCGATCGTTGCCTCCCCCCGCGTTCAAACTGTTGGATTCCGCATCGCCGCGCAAAGTGTCGTCGAGATCGCTTACGGCCTCGACGTTCTCGACTCCTTGGATCTCGTCGTTGCCTTGGCCACCAACCGTGCCGGCGGTGAGGTCGGCGAGGATCGGGTTGGCAGACTCATGATGTACATAGAAGCGGGCCTCGTCCGTTCCCGGTCCGCCGCTGAGCTTGTCGTCGAATCCAAGATCCTTCGAACAGCACAGTTCGTCGCCGTCCAGTACGTCTTTGCCCTCTGCACCCTCAAGGTTGTCCTGGCCGTCCGAACCGCTGAGAAAGTCGTTATCGGGGCCACCATCCAAGCGGTCGCCCCCCGCGGAGCCGTAAAGCGAGTCCTGCCCTTCCGAGCCCGCGATGACATCCGCTCCGTCTCCTCCTCGAAGATAGTCGTCGTCCTGACCGCCGTTCATCTTGTCGTCGCCGGCCTCACCCGAAAGAAAGTCCCGATCCTCGCCTCCAGTCATCTCGTCGGCTCCGGCGTTACCCTCAATGTCATCCCGGCCCGCTTCTCCCAATATCGTGTCGTCTCCCTCATCGCCACAAAGGGAGTCGTTTCCCCCGCCCCCCTCGATTCGATCGTTTCCGCCAAGTCCGGCAATCACATCTGCCCCGGGCGTGCCGTTGAGGTTGTCCGATCCGCTTGTGCCCACGACGGTTGCCTTCCGGCCGTCACAGGATTCGACGGCCACAGCATTCGGAAGCGGGATCATCAGCGACGCAAACGCGGCCAACACCATGCCGATCGTCTTCTTCATCTTTGGAACCTCCTGAAGGTCAATCCCGCCCCTCTTCTGGGATGGCTGTCGCTAGCTGTACCTAAGAAGAAGGTCCGTCAGTTTGGTCTCACAGAGCAAATGTCTGGGAGATACCCATTCGACGCCCGGTACGATGCCGAAATGCACACAAAGCCGGCGCGCTCTCACGATGACAAGGTTGAACAGATCGCCGTCCGACTGTCCGAGCTGGCGCGGGCTTCCGAGCGCGTCCACATCGATAAGGGCGGGGTTCATCACGTAGTGCCGGTTCCGAAGGACAAGAGGTTCGCGTCCAGGCCTTTCGACGTTTCCTCGCTGACCGACATTCTGGAGATCGATCGGGACAACAGCATTTGTGTCGCCGAAGCCGGCGTCTCGTTCGGCAGGATTGTCGAGGCAACCTTGCCACTGGGGCTCATGCCCGTCGTCGTTCCGGAGCTAGAGGGAATCACCTTGGGCGGTGCGGTCGCCGGCTGCTCGATCGAGTCCACCTCTTATCGTCACGGAGGCTTTCACGACACCTGTCTCGAGTACGAAATAGTTACGGGTGACGGCCGGATCCTGACGTGCTCACGGGAGAGCGAGCCCCTCATCTTCGAGATGATTCATGGGTCATACGGCACGTTGGGACTGCTCACGAAGCTCACCTTCAAACTAATCCCGGCGAAACCGTACGTCCGAATGGACTATCGGCGATTTTCTTCCGCAACGGCGTTTCTAGCCGAGGTACGGGACAGATGCGAGACGGGCGATTTCGACTTTGTCGACGGGATCGTGCATGCCCCCAACCATTTCGTCCTTTGCCTCGGATCTTTGTGCGACACCGCGCCCGGCACGAGCGATTACCGTGCCTCCGGTCCCTATTACAAGAGCACGGCAGACAGAGATGACGACGACTACCTCAGAACGAGGGACTATCTCTTTCGATACGACGCAGACGCGCACTGGCTGACGCGAGCGGTGCCGCCGCTGGAATGGGGGCCGGTTCGCAGAACCATTGGTCGCGGTTTTCTTGGATCCACCAATCTCATCAAGTGGTCGCGCAGGCTCGAAAGGATCTTTGCGCTCAAGAAAAGGCCGGACGTAGTTGTGGACGTCTTCATCCCATCAACACGCTTCGAGGACTTCTGTTCCTGGTACGAAGCGGAAATGGGGTTCTTTCCGCTATGGACGGTCCCCTACCGCATGCCGGAGCCCTATCCCTGGTTATCGGCCGAGCAGCAAAAGCGCCTCGGCACCGACCTGATCATTGACTGTGCGGTCTACGGAATGCGCAACAACCACCCCAGGACCGACTACTCGTTGCTAATCGAGGAGAAGACGTTCGAGCTTGGAGGCGTGAAGACCCTCATCTCGCGCAATCACTACTCGCGCGAGCGCTTCTGGCAGATCTACAACGAATCGAACTACAACGCGGTCAAGGAAAAGACCGACCCGCACGCAGTGTTCGCCGACCTCTTCGAGAAGTTCCATCAGGTCGGGTAGCTCCCACCAGTAGTGGCGTCATCTCCCCCCGCAACCTCTCGCCCGATTGCCACTGAACGATGTCGGCATCGATCAGGCTGCCGACGAGAACAACAACGTTTGCCAAGGCACGCTACCCCCATCGACCGTGATATCTGAATCGTAGAGAGGATGGTAAAAATCAATCGTGTCGAGTGCTGACGGCGGGATACCCATTCTTCCAAGCCACTCTCACTCACATCTCGGCTAGGTGGATCGCTTTTTCGTGGGCATATCCGTGAAGGGTTGAAACTCCGGAACTCCATCGGTGCTCTGGCCCCCGCAAAGCGGTTATCTGCTTTCTGCAAGAACGAGAGCCATCGACCAAGAAGCTTCTGCCCAACCCAGGCATGCGGCGACTCACGGAGCGCTGCCCCGCCCCGTGATCTGAGCGGGAACGAAAACCTGCGCCTACTTTGTTGCGGCTTCGCCGCTCAGCGCGCTATTTGCAACACAGAAGACTAGAAAATCTAGTCGTCCGTGTCGAGGATCATAAACCGCTTACCGTCAGCGCCTCGAAGCCGCGTCCCATGTCGTTCGTGTAGATCCGGTCCTTGTACCAGTGTGCAGACCACATATTGGTCTTCTTTGGTTGGTAGTGCCCAATCTCCTTCGGGTTCTCGGGGTCCTTGAGGCTGATCAAGTTGAACCCGCCGGTGTACCAGGGCACGACGACCGTTCGGTTGTTCACGAAATTGAAGTCGTGTGAAGTACAGGTGCCGCCCGGCCACTCAAAGCTCCCTATAGGAGCACCCGTACCACCTCGGGGCGGCGAGAGATACGACAGCATCTCCGGGTTCTCGATGTCACTGATGTCGTAGACCCAGATCGCTCCCGCCGGAACTTCCGCTTCCACGCACTCGTTCGCCGTTACGGCCTCGTCGTTGATCACCAAGATCTTGCCGTCTTTGCTGGCGACGGCATAGTGCATGAACTGGATCAGGGGGTTGTGAATTCGGCTGACCACTTCCGGGTTCAACGGTTTAGAGACGTCGAGTACCTGCAGTTCACCCAGTCCCGCGCAGAAGGCGAACTTGCCGCGCCGGTCAAAGTGAAACGAGATGTCGTGGCAACCTCGCGGGGGCGCCAGATAGCTGTTGACCATCTTGGGCTTGCGCGGATTCGACACGTCGATCATCGCTATCGACTCCTGGCCGCGCCCCAGACCGCCGCCGGCCACGTAGATCAGGGGCTTCCCCGGATACCGGGCTATAGCGTGCGTCCTGTTCAGTGGTGTGGGATAGGTGAGGTGACCCAGTAGCTGAGGTCGCGAGGGCTTGCTGACATCGAGCGTGAACAGTCCCTCCCCCGGCTCGGTGCACGCCGCTTTGTGATATCCGACCGCGAGCAGGCCCGGGCGCACGTAGGCAACGTCCAGGTCGTTTCCGGGACAATGGAAAAATCCGACCTGGCGGGGCTTGTCGGTGATGTCGAAGATGCGGATTCCGCCCTTGTCCTCGTAGCCCGTCTCGTCCCGTCCCCCACGCCGTTTAGTTCGCCTCCGTAGGCGAAGCCGTTACCGAAGGTGAGGGGGCTCTCGCCCTTGTACGCGACCCGGGCTATGGGGCGCAGCTTTACCTTCGAGGGCGCAGCGGAGGACACCGCCACGAAGCCCAGCACGAGCAGACACGTCGAAGCCACCAGCGCGAGCGCTCGTCTCATCTGTCCTCCCAGTCGCATGTCTGATGCCGCCACATGACGAATTTCGAGGTCGGTCCGCCCAATCCTCCCGAGGAGGCCCGCGAAGGCTCGAGCTCGAGCGAATCAACGGGGCAGACATATTTCACAAAAAGCCGTCGTATTGCGATTAAGCGCTCGTGGGAAATCCAGGAGCGCCGGCAAGGGGGCCTCGCGCAGGATCTCCGGTGGTCGGTACTGGGATCGAACCAGGACCCCTTTGGTCTGAACGAATCCTACTGGACTTAAAATCTCAAACTGAGGCGCTCAAATCAATCCAGGCGAGGACGCACGAGGTGATGCCTACCGCTCCTCAGGAAGCTTCCGAATTTGGGCCCGCCCGTCTGCCGGAAGAATCCTGGAAGCGCCACCGCTCCACCTTGGCGGGTGTCCGAGAACGCCGAGACCAGATGACCCTTCTCGTCGATGGCGATCGTGAAGTAATCGCCCATCCGCCGGTCTATGCCCTGGGCCTGGCACACAGTTCCCGAGTTACAGATCGTGCCCCGATGAACGGGCTTATCGGTCCCGACAGAGACCCGGAACCCCGGCTTCTTCGAATTCGCGCAGCCCAGCCCGTTTAGCGACTGGGCGACCATGATGCGCCATCCATGGTCTCCGGATGTCTCGGCGTCGTGGTCTGGCAGCTTTTTCGAGGCCTCGAGCCAGGCAATCGCCACCTTGCCTGGCGCGCCTGTGACCAGCCACGGCCAGAGATCGGTTTCATTGCTTCTGTCCACGCGTTGGGGCTTGGCCCAGGAGTTTCCGGCGTTGGTGGAATAGGAGTAGTACACGCCGGCGGGACGGCCGCCCTCACCCGTCTCGTCCCAAGTGATGTACACGTTGCCGGCGGCATCCACGTCCATCGCTGGCCAATGAGAGTTCATGGCCACCTTCGAGGCCACCAAGTTGACGTCGGGCTTGAAGTTATCCTCGCGAGCTCCACGGAAAGCGTGAACGGATAGCTCTCCGTTGTCGGTCAGATGGGCCTCGTACAACGTCCCATTCCGCTGGTCAACCCAGATGTCGCCCAGGCCGCCCTCGTCGGGGATAGCTTCGCCGAACGTCTGGCCACCGTCCTTGCTCTTGATGAGAATGTGACCTTGGTTCCCAACCGGATCACTTGGAAAAGTCCCTCCACCAAACGTGTTACCGACCATGTAGAGCACGTTTTTTTGGTCTGCCGCTTTCCATTGGCGATCCGTAACGGTCATTGCGAAGAAGTTTTGGAGTTCATAGTTCTTACCTGAATCAGTCGACTTAGATACCGCGATATTCGCAAGATTGATCTCGGAGATGTAGACATTCCCCGCAGTGTCAATTGCGAAGTCCGGATCGGAGAAACCAGAACCCGGCGCACCTTTGGGTGGAATCGTGCGATCAGAGAAGTGCCAGGTCTTGCCGTTGTTCTTGCTCCACCAGTAATAAGCCTGGCCTTTGTAATTCTGAACAAACGCCGCGGAGTTCTCGTCGGCAACGGCCGGCGTGTAGAAGTGAGTAGTCCCGGCGTGCGCCCCGTAGAGCAAAGTACCGTTGGGATGCGTTTCGATGCTCGGCTCGCCGCCGGCTCGTCCCTTCTCCACGTAAGTTTGCTTGCCGAACTTCATGGGACGTGGTGGCCCCTTACACCCAGTACGGCTGGAAGCTCCACTTGGAAGATTGACCAGAGTCCCAGCGACGATCACCGCCCCCATCATGATCGCAGCTCCGCGTCCACGTCCTGGTCCCATGACTCACCTCTTTCGGAGCCCCGTGGCAGCGAGTTCTAGCTCTAGGGCCTTGCACGACTACTTCTACTGCCGTTTGTCCTCCTACCCTGCAGGAGGAAAATCAATCAGGTCTGTCGGGACCTCCGCCCGGGATCGCCCTGGACCACGGAAAAGTGCGGCAAAACCCAGACGATGGCGGACAATGCGAATCATCTTTTGGGCTGGTAGCACGAGTAATCATGGTGGGCGGTACTGGGATCGAACCAGTGACCTCTTCGGTGTGAACGAAGCGCTCTCCCGCTGAGCTAACCGCCCGTGGGAAGCAATGTTAAAGCCCCATGGCCCACTCCTCCAAAATGGGGAACTCTGTGAAGCAGCAACTGCGGTATGCGCTGCTGTTGCTTCACAGATTGCAGCGTCGCGAAAAGAGTCGCCCGGTCCG
>JALZEI010000046.1 GCA_030862115.1 Actinomycetota bacterium | reverse complement strand
CGGATACGCGCCGTGGACGATCTCAGCTTCGAGGTTTCGAGAGGCAGGGTTACCGGGTTTCTGGGTCCCAACGGGGCCGGCAAGACGACCACGATCCGGATGATCCTGGGGCTTGCACGGCCTACCTCGGGTGAGGCCCAGGTGGACGGACGGTCTTACGCTGAGCTTCCCGACCCCGCGCAGATGGTCGGTGCGCTCATCGACGGCGCGGATGCGCATCCGATGCGCAGCGGACGGGACCATCTTCGCATCCTGGCCGCCGAGCGGGGAGTGGATCGCGCCGGCGTCGATGAGGCTCTTGAGACCGTCGGACTGTCCGATAGCGCCGGCCGCCGGGTGGGGGAGTTCTCGCTCGGCATGCGGCAACGTCTCGGGCTCGCCGGTGCCCTGCTGGCGAACCCAGAGCTTTTGATCCTTGATGAACCCGCCAACGGCCTTGACCCGGTGGGGATCCGATGGCTCCGTTCCTTCCTTAGGGACTGGGCCGATGGCGGCCGTAGTGTCTTCGTTTCGAGTCATCAGCTGGCGGAGATCTCTCAACTTGCAGATGAGGTCATCGTTCTCAACCGAGGCCGTTTCGTGACGCAGAAACCGGTGGCGGCACTCACGTCGGGACACGGGGCTTCGGTTCGTAGTCCGGACGCGGAGCGATTAGGGCAGGCTTTGAAGGAGGCGGCATCCTCCATCAGGCTCGAGGGCGATCGCCTTCTCGTCGAAGGTCTGTCGAGTGCGGAGATAGGTGAGGCCGCGGCACGAGAGCGGCTAGTTCTCCACGAGCTCACGCCGACTATGCAGTCGCTCGAAGACGTCTTTCTCGCGCTCACGGCGGGCGACGAAGATAAGTGATGGTTCGGTCGATTCAGGCGGAGATCTTGAAGCTTCGCACCACGCGCGCAATCTATGAGTTGTTACTCGGGGCGGTTGCCGTCGTTCTCCTCTCGACGGTATCGACCATCGCCAGCGCCAAGGCCGATTCCTTGAGCGGACCTCTTCATGAGCAGGTGTTCTTCCTGCTGGTATCGATCAACGTCGGACTGTTCTCCTTGCTCGTCGGGACACGCGTGCCCACGGACGAGCTCCGGCACAGCACTATCGCTCACGCGTTCCTCTCGGACCCGAAGAGACGAACGACCCTCTTCGCAAAGGGTGCCGTCGCGGGGTTGGTAGCTTCGATCTTTGCAATCGTTGGTGCCGTCGCCATGGTCGGCGCGGCTCTTCCGCTCGCAGCGGCCAAGGGCGGAACGCTGTCGCCGACCAACTCCGACGTCGGGGCCGTGGCGGGTTTCGTTCTGGCAAACGCTCTGTGGGGTGTCATCGGCGTGGGGGTTGGATTCGTGGTGCGACATCAGGTTGCGGCAATCGTCGGCGGGATTATCTGGATCCTGGCGATCGAGAACCTCGGATCGGGCTTCCTCGGGGACGCGGGCGCGTATCTCCCCGGACAGTCGGCATACGCCCTGGCGCAGACACTGGACGGCACGGAGGCTTTGGATGTAGGAACGGCGGCTGCGGTGATGATTGCCTACGCGGTAGTGATCTTTTCGATCGGGGTCGTCGTGACCCGTCGCCGAGACGTCTTATGACACCACAGGGCCAGGAGGTACGGAGCGTTGACTACCAAGAAGACGTAGGTTGGAGTGTCGAGTGTCGACGAGCAAACGGAAGAGCAAACGAAGGAGGGCGCGATGTTTGTCCAGGTGATCCACGGGCGAGCTTCAAACGCCGATGGCCTTGAGGATCAGTGGCGGAAATGGGTGCAGGAGATCAAGCCCGGGGCGGAGGGCTACCTCGGCAGCACCGGCGGTATTACGGCAGACGGTCGCTTTATCACCGTGGCTCGCTTCGAGTCCGAGGCGTCGGCTCGGCGCAACAGTGACCGTCCGGAGCAAAGCCGGTGGTGGTCCGAAACCGAGGGTTACTTGGAGGATCCGACCTTTGTAGATTGCACCGACGTCGAGGAGTGGATGGGCGGCGGATCCGACGAGGCCGGCTTCGTGCAGATAATCCAGGGATCGTCCGAAGAGGACCGCGACATGACGCCCGAGGACGAGGAGCAGGTTCGCAAGACACGCCCAGATCTAATCGGAGGCATCTCGGCGAAACATCCAGACAACAAGACCTGGACCACCGCTGCTTACTTCAAGGATGAGCCCTCGGCTCGCCGGGGCGAGAAAGATCCCGACTTCCAGAAGGCGATGGAAGAGGCGGGCGCGACCCCGGACCTGAACACGTACTGGGATCTGAGTAGCCCGTGGTTGGACAGCGCTTAGCGCGCCGGACGCTGCGCAGACGGGATCTGTGATCTGCGCTTTGGTGTTCACGCCGTGCAGCTAAGCCCAGAGGGATTTACGTCTACTGCGTATCTTTTCGATTATCGGTCTGACGTGGTCCGAACGGCGAGGTGATCAACGTCATGGCCATGTACTTGTCTAGTCCCTTGCGCGCCTTCGCATCGAGAGTATGGAGAGGAAGCTGACCCGACAAGCGCCGAAAAGACGCGAGGATGCGCCTCTGGCGGACCACATCAAAGGCGCGGAGGCCGAGCATCCCGCGATGCTTCCTCCGGGACAGGTCTCCGGAGGTCGCGACGACTTAGTCGATTTGTTGCGCTCGCTTGCCACTACCACCGTCGTGGTGTGGCACTGGGTCTTTACGATCGTCGTCTGGCGGGTCGACGGTCCTCACGCGGACAACCCGATCGGCTACGTGTCGGGGTTATGGAGTCTCACCTGGGTGCTTCAGGTCATGCCGCTTTTCTTCGTCGCCGGCGGATTCGTACACGCACGCTCATGGGCCCGCGATCGCGCACATAAGGGAGCCTGGGCTGCGTTCGTCAAGCGACGCGCCATTCAGCTCGGGTTGCCCGCGCTGGTGCTGACCGCAGTTGTTGCGGGCGCGGGCGCGGCCATAGCTCTCCTACATGCCGGCGGCGACCCGTGGGTGCCTCGTTCGGTGATGTTGGTGCTCTCGCCGCTGTGGTTTTTAGTCGTCTACATGGCCCTCGTCGTCACCGTCCCGTTCTGGGATTTCCTCGACAGACGGTGGGGCGAGTTGGTTCCTATAGGGCTCGCCGTCTCGGCCATGGCCGTCGATCTCGTCCGCTTCCGCTTCGGCCACCCGGAGGTGGCGTGGCTCAACATGGTCTTGGTGTGGGGGGCCGCCCACCAGGTAGGGTGGTCGTGGGAACGAGTGCGCAACGCTCCGGTTCGCTTCGGACACGCTCTCATGCTGATCGGCATCGCGGCGCTCGTGGGACTCACCAACATGGGGCTTTATCCAAGATCGATGGTGGGGACCACTTCGGCCGCCGATCGATTCTCGAATATGGGTCCCCCCACGCTGCCGATCATCGCGTTGCTCACCTTCCAGCTCGGGCTCGTGGTGGCGTTCCGCGGGAGGATCATGCAAGTCGCGGAGAATCCGCGCATGCAGAGGTTCGTCGCGTGGCTGTCGAAAAACGCGATGCCGCTGTTTCTGTGGCACACGGTCGGATTCGGGATCTTCTATGCGCTGATGAGGCTGCTGGCGAGCGTCCCCGAGGAGCCCAATCTCGAATGGTGGGTTTCTCGTCCACTGTGGGTGCTTGGCCCGGCGTTACTGACGTTGCCACTGATTGCACTGACCAGAACGATGCGCGGGTCGATGTGAAGAAATGCGCTAACGAGCTGGACGATTTGAGATGAGCCCGAACTCGCTGCGGATCGAGCGCGACGACGGTGTTTTCTCAATAGTTCTGACCCGCGCGGAGGAATACAACACGATCACGCCGGAGCTTCGGGACGAGCTCGCCACCGCAATAGATGAGGGCGACGCCGACGACGACAGCAGGGTAATTCTTTTGAGGGCAGAAGGTCCAGCCTTCTGCGCCGGCTACGGGCTTGATTGGTCGACGCGCATGCAGGCCGACGAGACAGAATCCGCCCGGGTTTGGGACTCGGCCACCGACCTTCGGCAGATCTCGACGTTCATTGATACGTACATGAAGCTCTGGTACGCCTGGAAGCCGACGATCGCTGCGGTTCAAGGTTGGTGCATCGCTGGCGGAACGGACATGGTGCTGTGCGCCGACATCATCGTTGCGGCGGAGAACGCCTCCTTCGGCTACCCCCCGTCTCGTGTGTGGGGCACGCCGACGACGGCGATGTGGGTCTATCGCCTTGGGCTCGAACGGGCGAAGCGCTACCTCCTAACCGGCGATGAGATAACGGGCTCGGCGGCGGCGGAAATGGGGTTGATACTCGAGGCCGTACCTGAGGAGAGCCTGCAAGAGCACGCAATGACTCTGGCACGGCGCATGGCCCGTCTGCCCACGAACCAGCTCGTGATGCTGAAGCTGCTGTGCAACCAGACGGCCGAGAACATGGGGCTCAAGTCGTCTCGCACGTTGGGGTCGTTGTTCGACGGGGTCGCCAGGCATACCCAGGAGGGCATCGACTTCGTCGCGCGGGCAAGCGAGGTTGGCTTTCGCGAGGCGGTGCGGGAACGAGACGATCCCTTCGGCGACTACGGCTCCCGCAGAACCCAGACGTAGGAGCCTGACCTTCAAACGAGTGCAGCTCTTGCTTCGTGGCCCACATCTCTTTCCAAGGATCTACTCCTTCTCGAGCCGCGCTAGGTTGAGATCTAGGCTGTATTTCGAATCGCGTAATCTCTTCGGTGGAAACATCTCAGGGACTAGTCCTTTTGGACTACCGGCGATTTGACCCGCCACGCCCCTTTCCCCCGGACCCCAATCATGTTTGTCTAATCTCGTCTGAGTTTGAGCGGGCACAGATCGCCTAGGAGGAGGTAAGAAGTTGGATCTCATGAGAGCAATCAAGGTTACGCGCGGGCTGTTCTGGTTCGTCGTCGGAACGGCGTTCTTTATCTCGGGGATCGTATACACGATCCGCGGAGCACTCGGCGGATTCGAGGACGAGTGGTACGCCGGAGGTATCGCTATGGTCTTGGGCGTGCTATTGGCAGGCTACTTCCAGCTCTTCCGCGCACTCCGCAGTAAGCCAGAGGCGACAGACGGCTAACCCGTCGTCACTGAGCCGTCCCCGGAAACCATGACCTCTATGTTCTTCGGACCGATCTGGGCATTGGATTGCAGATGAGTCAAAATACACTCGGTAGGCGGCGCTCTGGACTTAGTTCGTCGCGGTCGCAGGACGGTAGCGTGGCTTAGGTAATTCATCGCCTCGGTCCTTGGCTGCTTCAATCCAGGCTTGCTTGGCCTTAAGAACCTCTTGCAGCGCCTCTTCAGGGGTTTCGCCCGAGGCTGAGCAGAACCGGAGATCGGGGATGTCTGCTATGTAGCGCCCGTCCTCATCGCTATAGAAAACGTTGATGTGATATTCGTTCATTCGTCTCCTTCTAGCGCCAAATCGTATGCTTCGGTTCTGCCCGATTGACCTTTTGAGTTTCTGGGAGTTGACTGGACGTCAGTCGTCGGACCAAGGGAGGTTCACATGTATGCGAGGCATGTCACCGTCAGCGGATCTGCAGACAAGATCGACGAGGGAATTCGCTCCGTACGGGAAGAGGTCTTGCCGGTGTTGCAGGGCTGCAATGGCTTTAGAGGCCAGCTCCTGCTGGTCGACCGTGACAAGGGCGAGGCCATCGGAATCAGTCTGTGGGACACAAAAGAGGACAGGGACGCAAGCGAGGAAAAGGTGCGCCAGTCGCGCCAATCCACGGCCGACAAAGCCGGCGCGTCTGGAGAGCCCGAGGTTCGCCTGTACGAGCTGCCTGTTTACGAAACGTAGCCTTAAGTAGGAAGACAAATCTCGAGCCGGGGTGGTCTTGCAGGGCGGGTTGTGGCAGGCTTTCAGGAGCAGTGTATTGGGGATGGGTGCGGGCGAAATGACGGCGGCACTTGCTTTCAAGGATCGGCGTTAGCAGCATGACCATCCGTCGACTTGCTTCGAGGCAGGGGCGATCTTCTTGGGTCGTTCTGGTAATGAGCCTCGCGATGATGGCTGGTCTGTCGAACCTCGACGGCGCGATCGGTGGGGCGGCGGCCGACCCGGTGTTGGCAGTGGGGACCGATGTCTCCAGTGCCAACACAACACTGGTGACTTACCAGATCAGGATACGCAACCACGGCACCGGGACCGCGACGGGCGTCGTCGTGCGCAGCGTCGTTCCGCAAAACACGACCTTCGAGACCAGCACTCCCGCCCCCTCGCCTACAACCTCCCCGGGTCCCGGCGCGCCGTCCTGCGATAACGGGGAAGTCCGAGAGGGTCCTGACACGACGTGCCAGTGGAACCTCGGCAAGGTTGCAGAGGACCAAACCAAGACCATCTTGGCGACTTTCAATTTGTCTCAATCGGACGTTGCCACCTTCACCGTAACGACCAATGTCACGGTGACCGAGGGTGAGGGCGGCACCCACACCGATAGCGACGCGACCCTGACGCGTGCGCGTCTAGACATTAACGACGACACCTGGGTGAACGACAACGAGCCACCCAATTACAACCACGGTCAGTGCTCTTATTTTCGGGTCCATCAGGACAACAGCGCGTCGACGTTCCTCGAAGCCGACACCCTGCCACCTGAGAGCGCGGTGGAGCGCATGTGGGGCGCACAGCTCAGAGCCACGGTCTTGGACACGACGTACTCCGTGGTTAACCCCGGAGTACTCGGGTCGCACCTGGTCACCACCGGCGAGTGGAGCGAAGGTGTGGGCACCTGCGCCGGCACCGATACCGCAACTGCGGGCGTCGCGCGAACGGGGGCCGAGCCAGAGAGCTTTGCGACGGCAACCGCCACGGCTCAAGTTAACGAGGCCTCACAGGTTTCGACCTGGGACGTAACCGCGGACCTCGACGAGGCCGACGAGAGAGTAGCGGCCTTCAACGGTTGGGAACTCAGGGACGCAACCGGCGCGGGGGATAACGCCACCCGCTTTCACTCGAGTGAGGCCACCGCGCAAGAACTGAGGCCGAAATTGTTCGTCGTCTACACGACTCCGGAGCCACCAGTCGTCCACAAACGCTCCATATCTCTTTCTCTTCGTGAGCACCTAAAGGCGCGCGGTCGTTTGAGGGTTGCCGACAGCTTCCCCGCATGTGTCGCGTTTATGCAGGTCAAAATTCAGCGGCGTGGGCCCGACGGCTGGGTCACTGTTGCACGCAGGATTACCTCGGAGGTTGGGAAGTTCCGCGCCCCATTGGAGGATCGTCGAGGCTCCTACCGCGCGCGAGCCGCCGCCGAGAGCATCAACGCCGGCCACAGCTGCAGAGGCACTATCTCGCCCGTTGTAAAACACACGCATTAGCCCACCCCGCTTCGTGAGGATTGACCTTTAGCTCGCTGTGATCTAGACCACCATCTTCTGAGTCAACACGATGTCGAATGTCTCCATGACCTACTGGGACACTCAGATTCGAGTGGACATCGGAACGGCACTCGAATGCATGGCGTCGGTTCTAGGCCGTGTTCGCTCAGACTTCCTGCTGGTCTCGACCGTGTTCGGGGATGATGTTGGGCCGGGGGATTGCCACGTACTCACCGGTCCAGACCGCTCGCTTCCCAGCGACGAGGTCATGTTCAACCTGGCTCGAAAGGTGGGTGCGAAGGAGATGCTGTTTGGCTCTGTCTCCTCGGGACCCATTGATCAGGTGCACGACCAGGATGTGATCCTCTTCGACAGACTGTTGGAAGCGGTGGTTCGAAACGATCTCAAGATGGTCGACCACGTTCTCGTAGCCCCCGGCGGTCTGATTCGACTGATGCGAGAGTCGCTTTTCGGCGAGCCGGAGGAAGATCCCGAGCCTCGCTAGTTCGCGTCTCGTCTCGCCAGAACAATCCAGATCGATCCTCGCCATCCACGCGTAGACTGGGCGACGCCGAAAGCGATAACAAAAATGTTATCATCCAGCTCTGGACGCAGGTGAAACGCTTCGCGCCAGCCGGCGACGCCGGGGACTCAGCCAGCGCGACCTTGCCGAGCTGGCGGGCGTGTCTCAGCCGCTGATCGCGAGACTGGAGAGTGGGGCGGCCCGTCCTCGCACGGACACCCTGGACAAGTTGTTGCGGGCTTGCGGCGAGACGCTCGAGGCCCGACCCCTGCGCGGCCGGGGGATCGACCGCTCCTTGATAAGGGAGTTGCTGAGGTTGTCTGCCAGCGAGCGACTCCGACGCGCCAATCAGGAAGCGCTGAATCTGTCTCGCATGCTCTCCCGGGTCCGATGAACGCCAGCGACTTCTTCGGAGTGCTCAGCGGCCTGACCCGGTACGAGGTGCGCTTCGTTCTCGTCGGAGGACTCGCCGCCCGTTTGCACGGGTCACCCACCGTCACGCTTGATATCGACATCTGTCCCGCGCGCGACGAACAGAACTTGCAAAGTCTCGTTAGGGCCCTGCAGTCGATCGATGCCAAGCTGCGGGGAGTTGAAGAGGTTGTTCCGTTCCTGCTGGATACGAAGTCATTGTCGCGGGGCGTCAACTTCACTTTCACGACCACGATGGGTGCCCTTGACGTTTTGGGTGAGCCCGCCGGAACTCAGGGCTATGAGGATCTGGTGCCGAACGCCGTAGAAATGATCATTGATGGGATCACCGTGCTGGTGGCTTCACTCGAGGACCTGATGCGTATGAAGGAGGCCGCGGGCCAGCCCAAAGATCGTATTGAGCTAGAGATCCTGGGAGCTCTTCGCGACGAGGTCGAGGGCCGAGACGATTCGTAGTCAGCCACGAGCGAAATCATCAATTGCTAGCGGGAGAGTGACGACAACGGCGTGATCGACAGCTTGGGAATGAATAGCCCCTTCTAAGAATCACGTTTCTTTGCGCGGCTCCGTGACACTCGAGGCGGCTCACCGGGTTGCTTCGGGTAGACCGGAGGCCACGGGGCATCCATCAGTCCGTTGGCCAGATCGCGCTCGTTTATCTCGAGCAGCGGTTCCAGCGACTGTGGATTGGCGTTCATCTCTTCCCAGGGATCGCCGCCGGCTTTGACGCGCTCGGGGAGGGACGCGATCGTCAATTCATCGGGATGGATCTTGTCGATGTCGGGCCAGCGGATGGGTGTCGACACTTGAGCTCCAGGACGGGCGCGTACGCACCACGCACCGAACACCGTCTTGTGTGGGGCGTTCTGGTTGAAGTCGACGAATACCCGTTCGCCTCGATCCTCCTTCCACCACTGGGCGGTCAGGATGTCGGCGCGGCGTCGCTCAAGCTCTCTTGCAATGGCGACGGCTGCCGACCGAACCTGGTAGGAGTCCCAGCGGGGCTCGAGCCGTACGTACACGTGCAGACCTTTGTTACCTGTCGTTTTTGGATAACCGACGATCTCTACTTCGTCGAGAAGCTTCCTGAGCTCGAGCGCCGCCTCGCGTATGTGGGTGAAGTCCGTGCCGGGCTGCGGGTCGAGGTCGAGCCTCAGCTCGTCGGTGATCTCTGGGTCGGAGGCGCGGTACGGCCAGACGTGGAAGCCCAGGCAGCCGATGTTGACGGCCCATGCGACATGGGCTAGATCCGCCGCCACGAGCGCACGTGATTGCGTGCCGTTCGGTGTGGAGACGATCGTCGTCTCCAGCCACTCCGGAGCCGAGTCCGGCACTCGTTTCTGATAGAAGGACGAACCCGTCGCGCCGTTCGGGAAGCGCTGTAGGAGCAGAGGCCGCTCTCCCATCGTGCGCATCACCGGCTCTGTAAACCTCAGGTAGTGGTTGACGAGGTCGAGCTTTGTCTCCCCGCGCTCAGGAAAGAACACTTTCTCAGGGTTCGTGATTCGGACCTCGCGGTCGTTGATCAGAAGGATTTCTTCCTTGTCGGCCATCTCTAACCAGGATGCTAGCGGGCGCTTGCGGCGCGCATTTCCGGAGCATCGCATTGCAGATCGTGTTCCATGGGGCGACATCCTTTATGCGTAGAGTCTTAGGATTGGCCTCCTAGTCGGAGACGCGCAGGTGGGGCGCAGGGCGGTGTGGATGCGGGCGGTCTCGAGAACTCGAGCATGGCTGGTCCTGGCGGCGGTAACGGGGACGCTTTTCACGGTCGAGGCTCCCGCTTTCCCCCGCCGCTTCGGCGTACGTATCTTGACCCCACCAAAAGGGGCGATTGTGGACGCCGAACAAAGGATTCTTGTCGGGACCCGCGGAGACGTGAAGGCGGTAACGTTCGAATGGTCTCGCCGGGGAGTCATTTGGCACCCGATCGGCATAGACGTTATTGGTTCTAATCGATGGGCTACCACGTGGCAGACCGGTGACTACAACGGACCCGCGATCATCCGTGCAACCGCTCACGGAATAACGCAGAGGGCGCGCGACCGAGTGCACGTTCGTGTCGTCAACAAAGCGCCTCGGTTAAAGGTCTCCGTTTCTCCTGATCCCTTTTCGCCCAATACAGACGGCAAGAAAGACAAGACGACGATCAAGATCAAGCCGAATAAGCCCGTCGATCTGACGGTTCGGGTCATCGACCGTAAAGGGCGAGTGCGACGAAAGTGGAAACGAGAATCCGACCACGGGGAGAAGCGCAAGATCAGCTGGTGGGGGCGGGGGGAGAGCTCTCGCGTCTTGGCCGATGGTCGATATCGCGTCGCGGCGATCGCGCGGGACATGCTGGGGATGAAAGACAGGGCAGGAACCATGGTGCGTCTCGATACGAGGAAACCACGCGTCCGATGGGGGAGGATTTCACCCGAACCAACTACCGGCCGTCGACGTGTGCGATTCCACTTCGCCTTGAAGGACAGCTCGAAGTCCCTGCGCATGAGCTTGCATATCGCCGACGACCTTGGCCCCATCGACCGGTCAGATGCTCTTTCACGCAGACGAGGAAGATCGGCGTACGCGTATAGACCTCGTTACCGCAGCGGCAAGCCTCTCGCTCCCGGCTCTTACTGGGGCAGAATCAAGGCCTGGGACCCGGCGGGTAATGCGAATTTCTCTCGAGCTCGTCCCTGGCGCGTTTATCGTGATGTGGGCGCCCGGGTGTGGACCGACGTCGACGAAGCCGGGCGCAGGGTCGCTCTCACCTTTGACGACTGTGACGATCCGGGAGCGTGGCGCCGCATCCTCGGGGCGCTTCGTCGCTATCGAGCGCACGCCACATTCTTCTGCCCCGGCCGCCAGGTATTGAGCTACCCGCATCTCGCCCGACGAACCGTGCGGGAAGGCCACTCAATTGGTTCTCATGGATGGGACCATGCATGGTTACAGGGTCGCTCGGTTCAAGACATCTCCAATCGTCTTAAGAAGGATCGAAATGCCTGGTGGGCGGCATCCGGCGCTACATCTGTTCCCTACTTCAGGCCGCCTTACGGGGCCTCCGGTGAGAGTGTCCTTGCCGCGGCCGCTCGCACATCTCACTACCGCGTCATCCTGTGGGATGTCGATCCGAGTGACTTTAGGAACCCGTCCCCCTGGTACATAGCTTCAAGAGTGGTGAGTGAGTCTGAGCCTGGCAGCATCGTGGTTATGCATGTCCGAGACAACACGGCCTCGGCGGTCCCCTCGATGGTTACGGGTTTGCGTCGACGAGGGCTCTCCCCCGTGAGCCTGCACCGACTTTTCCGCGCCGCGGGCCATCAGTAGCTTCTCTTTCTCACCAGGAGAAGGGCAATGCGCACCCGCCTGATGGATCAAGCGACGGGCGAGGTAAGGCACCCGACGCGGGCGCAAATCCCTGCACCATCGGCCGATCTCCAAAGGGGCGAGCGAAGGGAACTTCCATTACCTTGTTCTCAACGATCATCATCTTGACCCGACCGTAATACCCGGCTCTGTGTCCCTTCGCTCTATTGGGGGAGCCGGACCGAGCCGCCTTATGTTGGGTGCATGGCGTCGGGACGGGTCGAGCGGTTGGCCGACTTGCCTCTTGAGATCGCAGAGGTCTTGTCTTCTGCGCGGCGGGCCGTTTTTACGTCCGTCGATGGCGCGGGCCGACCGCATGCGGTCCCGGT
>JALZEI010000277.1 GCA_030862115.1 Actinomycetota bacterium | reverse complement strand
TTACCGCGTGGGCGGTGTCGGAGCCCGCGCTTCCGAACTGGCGCGTCCACACGATGTTGCCCACCGCATCGTATCTGCGCACGAACGCGTCCCTGTACCCGGCGCTTGTCTGCCCGGGTAGCGTCCGGGAGGTGTAGCCGGCGACGTAGATGCCCGCAGGCGTCGCCCGTACTCCCGTGGCGGAGTCGTAGGACCGGCGGCCGAACTGGTGCGTCCACCCGACGTTGCCGTCCGCGTCGTATTTGCGCACGAACGCGTCCTCGCCGCCGGCGCTTGACTGTCCCGGTAGCACGCCGGGGGAGTCGCCGGTGACGTAGATGCCCGTAGACGTCGCCGCTACTGCGTGGACCTCCTCCCAGTCCGCGCTTCCGAACTGGCGCGTCCACACGACGTTGCCGTCGATATCGTATTTGCGCACGAACGCGTCCTCGGCACCGGCGCTTGACTCCCCCGGAAGCACGCCGCGGGTATCGCCGGCGACGTAGATGCCCCCGGACGTCGCCGCTACTCCGGAGGCGAAGTCCTCGGAGGCACTTCCGAACTGGCGCGTCCACACGACGTTGCCGTCGACATCGTATTTGCGCACGAACGCGTCGCCGGCCCCCGCGCTTGACTCCCCCGGTAACACGCTTTCGGCATATCCGGCGACGTAGATGCCCGCAGGCGTAGCCGCTACTCCTGCGACTATGTCAAATTCGGCGCTTCCGAACTGGCGCGTCCACACGACGTTGCCGTCGACGTCGTATTTGCGGACGAACGCGTCATCGTCCCCCGCGCTTGACTGCCCCGGTAGCACGCCGCGGGTGAATCCGGCGACGTAGATGCCCGAAGGCGTCGCCGCTACTGCGCGGGCGAAGTCCTGGGAAGGGCTTCCGAACTGGCGCGTCCACACGACGTCGCCGATGGGGCCGTATTTGCGCACGAACGCGTCGACGTCGCCCGCGCTTGACTGCCCCGGTAGCACGGCGTGGGTATCGCCGGCGAGATAGATGCCCCCGGACGTCGCCGCTACTGCGTGGGCCTCATCCCTGAGGACGCCTCCGAACTGATGCGTCCACGCTTGCTGAGGCGCAACAACCGGTACCGCGGACGCGTGCGGCAACCCGGTCACGAGGAAGGCAACGACGCCCGGGAGGACCCACCGCCGCATTCGGGCCACCTTGATACAGATCATGGATGCTTCCCCTCGTGCCTGTTAGGCGCCTGCCCTGGCCCCGTGTCCGATGAGTAAAGCACGGCGCCCTAGGGGGAACAATGGGCTTTGGGGATGCTCCTCGGCGACCGCGTCTCCTCGCAGGCGTCATGCGACGCGAAGCGTGGGCAAGGGGATTTGAACCGCCACGAGGGCGGCGTAGCCGCGTGGGTGAAAAGGCATCGGGCATGGCGACCCTCGCCGACGCCCAGCGTGGGCGAGGGGGGATTTGAACCCCCACGCGCTTTACGCGCACTGGCACCTGAAGCCAGCGTGTCTGCCGTTCCACCACTCGCCCGAGTTGGCCACGGCGAGGTCGAACCGCCGACCGAGCCGAACCTAGAGGGTACCTGCAGCCTCAACCTCGTCCGGGCCGGGGATAATCCTCGCTATGAAGGTTGCGCGCAGCATCGAGCGGCGACTCGAGGGCATGGTTGAGGGCTTTTTCGCAAAGATGTTTCGCTCCGGTCTGCAGCCCGTCGAGGTGGGGCGACGAATCCTTCGGGAGATGGAGGAGGGTCGAACGGTTTCCGTGAATCGCACCTACGCCCCGAACGACTTCCAGATCTTCATGGGCTCCGACGACTACTCACGTTTCTCCCAGATGGAGGCTCAGCTGGTGCGCGAGTTCACCGAGTTGGTCATCGACCAGGCAAAGCAAGATCGTTGGAACCTGATGGGTATGCCACAGATCGCGTTCGTGGAAAACGAAAAGATGGGAAAGGGGGAGTTCCGAGTCGAGGCTTCTTTGACGGCCGATCCGGGAGGCTCCCCCAAAGTGTCCACGCGCCGGCCCTCAAAAGAGGACCCGCAGGCGACCGGGGCGATCTCGGTCGATACGGCGAGCAAACTCGGCTTGGCCAAAGCGCCGGCCGAGTTGGTCGTTTTGGATGACCGAGGAAAGGACAAGGAGCGGATCGCCATCACCCGTACCCCGGTGGTCATAGGACGCATGTCTTCGAACGACGTCGTTCTGTCGGATCCGAATGTGAGCCGAAAGCACGCCGAGCTTCGCCGGGATGGAGGTTCGTGGCGCATCGTGGATCTGGGTTCGACAAACGGCACGACCGTCAACGGAAAGCCGGGTCCTGAGCACCTCTTGCGTGACGGCGACCGACTCAACTTCGGAACCAGTGAGTTGATCTTCCGCGCGTCCGGGGCGGCCTAGTCGTATGCCAAATCTCGTATTGGACCTTCTCAAATACGTTTTTCTGCTGGTCCTGTACATCTTTGTCGCGCGGGCGGTCAGGGCCGTGTATGTCGAGCTCAAGCCCGCCGAGTCTCGCCGAGCGCCGCGCAAGAAGTCGCCTGCGCCAACCCCATCACGGCCGCCGCCTCGCAAATCCAAAAAACCACCTTCGCGCGCGGTCGTGGTCGAGGGGGACAAATTCAAAGGAAAAGGTTTCACGCTGGGTGACGAGCTAACCATCGGCCGCGAAGACAGGTGCGATCTCACCCTTGAGGATGCTTATGTATCCCAGATGCATGCTCGAATCTTCTCGAGAGGTGAAACCTTCGTCGTAGAAGATCTGGGGTCGACAAACGGCACGTATTTGAACCAGAGGCGTATTACGTCCCCGGTCGAGTTGCAGCGCGGAGACCAAGTAAAGATCGGAAAGACCGTCCTGGAGATGCGCAAGTGAACGTAGTCGTCGCGGCAAAAAGCGATGTCGGTCAGGTACGCGAGGGCAACGAAGATTCCTATCTCGTAAACGACCCTCTGTTCGCGGTGGCGGACGGAATGGGCGGCCACCTGGCAGGAGACGTTGCCTCGTCCACCGCGGTAGAGGTCATCGAAATCAAGTCCTCCGAGGTTTCGGCAGACGATCCCGAGACTCTCGCCCGCGTGCTGCGAAGTGCCAACCAGGCCATCTGGGAAAAAGCGGCAGCCGATCCCTCACTCCGCGGAATGGGTACGACGTGCACGCTCGTGCTACTCGATGGAGCGCGCGTGCACATCGCCCACGTGGGTGACTCGCGCCTCTATCTGATGCGCAACGGTGAACTGCGGCAGTTAACCGAGGATCACACTCTCGTTGCTCGGATGGTCAAAGAGGGTCGCCTGAAGGCGGAAGACGCCGAGCGTCACCCACAGCGCAGCATCATCACCCGGGCCCTCGGAGTCGACGCAGAGGTGCAGGTGGATCTCGACACGCTCGAACTCGAAGAGGGGGACCGCCTACTGCTCTGCTCGGACGGACTGTCGTCGATGATCGACCACGAGTCGATCGGAGACGTCCTTCGTAACGAGGATGACCCGCAGGCCGCGGCCGGCGCTCTCGTCGCTCTCGCCAACGACGCCGGGGGAGAGGACAACATCACCGTTGTCCTTCTCGACGTAACCGAGCGGCCGGTCGAAAGACAGACGTCTCCGCCCGCCACTCCCACGCCGTCACCTCAGCGCCCGTCGAGGCCCCCTCCAGAACCGGTTTACCCCCGCCGCTGGCCCCGGCGCGTGCTCTTAACGATTGTAGTTCTCGGGGTCCTCGGAGGAGGCGGCTTCGTGGCGGCGAACTGGGCCGTGAACAACTCCTGGTATGTGGGAGTAGACGCCGACGACAAGATCGGGATCTACCGGGGCATCCCCGAAGAGATCCTCGGCATGGAGTTCTCGGATCGGGTCCAAACGACCGATCTAACGCTGTCGGATCTTCCCGAGAACCTTCGCGACACCTTCGTCGAAGGCCGAAAGGTCGAGTCCCGGGCCGAGGCCGAGCGTGTCGTGGGGGACCTTCAGGACCGGGCGAACGACTTCAAAGAGATCAAAAAGAAGCCCACACCTTCACCAAGTCCCTCCCCCGAACCTCGGCGCCGACCGAACGACCGGACCAACAAGAAGGGTGACGGCAAGCAGTGATGCACGCACGGCGGTGGCCGGCACCGGGACCCAATGGCTAGGGCCGCGTCACCTCGCAATTCCGAGCTCACTCTTCTTCTCGTCGCACTCATCGTCGGCGGGGGAGCCCTGGCTCTGGTTGCACTGGGTAAGGACCCCGACCGGCCGGACACGGCCATCCCTTACGCGGTGGCCCTCGTGATTTGCTACATCTTCGCCCATTTCGCGGTGCGTTATCTAGCCAAGAAAGGCGATGCTCTTCTTCTCCCGCTGACGGCCCTCCTGAACGCCCTCGGGCTGGCGGCGATCTTCCGCTTGACCACCTCCAGTCCCGACGAGCAGTTCGGCCCGGCACAACTTGTATGGACCGCCGTAGGAACTGCTTTCTTTGTGGGAACGCTCGCGCTTATTCGAGATCACAGGGTGTTGGCGCGTTACAAGTACATCCTTGGTTTTCTGGGCGTGGGTTTGCTTTTGCTTCCACTTAGTCCTCTCGGCGCAACGATCAATGGGGCACAGCTGTGGCTGCGGTTCGGGTCGTATTCGTTCCAACCCGGTGAACTGGCAAAGCTCTGTCTCGTGATTTTCTTTGCGGCCTACCTCGCCGAACGCAAAGAGCTACTCGCAATCGCGTCGCGGCGGGTCCTCGGGATGCGTCTTCCCGATATCAAACACTTCGGTCCTCTGCTCGTCATGTGGGGTCTTTCGTTGGCGGTGATGTTCTTCGAAAAAGACCTCGGCTCCAGCCTGTTGTTCTTCTCTATCTTCTTAGTGATGATCTACATCGCGACTTCACGGGTCGTTTACATGGTGTTCGGCTTCGGTCTGTTCTCCGTCGGGGCCTACTTCGGATACCAATACTTTGCCCACGTTCAGACCCGTGTCCAGGTATGGCTCGACGTTTTCGACCCACAACGCATCAACGACGAGGGCTACCAGCTGGCGCAATCGCTCTTTGCCCTGGCCACAGGTGGGATTTTCGGAACGGGCTTCGGCCAGGGCCGACCCGATCTCATCCCCGAGGCGCAGACCGATTTCGTGTTCTCGGTGCTGGGTGAAGAACTTGGGCTTCTTGGCACTACGGCAGTGCTCTTGTGCTTCTTGCTCATAGTGGCCAGGGGGCTGCGCATTGCGATGCGTGCTCCCGACGACTTCGGACGACTGCTCGCGGCCGGGTTGACCACGATCTTCGCCATTCAGAGCTTCATCATCCTCGGCGGCGTGAGCGGCTTACTTCCGTTGACGGGGATCACGCTGCCGTTCATGTCCTACGGCGGTTCGAGCCTCTTGTCGAACTTCATCCTGATGGCGCTCCTCTTGCGTATCTCCGACGCGGGGTCGGCATCACAGGAGTCGGCCCCCGCGCAGACCGCCGAAATCCTGATCGGCGGAAGGCGGTAGCCGTGGAGAGACAGATTCGTTTCGTCGGAGCAGGGTTGGTAATTGCGTTTTTGGCCGTGTTCACCAAACTCAATTTCGTCCAGGTTTTCAGCGCCGAGAGCATCGCCGGCAACAACGCGAACATCCGTCATTTGATCGCCGAGTATTCGGTGAAGCGCGGCGAGATCACGACGGAGGACGGCGTCACTGTTGCCAGGAGCGTGGACACGGGCGGGCGCTTTCGTTTCAAGCGCACCTACCCAGGGGGCGAACTTTACGCGCACGCCACCGGTTTCTACTCCGTGGTCTATGGAACGGCCGGTATCGAATCCGCCTACGACGATGAGCTCCAGGGCGACAGCGGGGTCATCACCATGCAGGATCTCGAGAATCGTTTCCTGGGTGGAGGCGAACAGGGCGACGACGTCCGGCTGACCATCCACTCCGAGCTACAGGAGCTTGCGCGCGAGGTTCTCGGAGATCAGCAAGGATCGGTCGTTGCCCTCGATCCCGCCACGGGGGCCGTGCGAGCGATGTGGAGCAACCCCAGCTACGATCCCAACCCGCTCGCCTCGTTCGACTCCAAGGAATCACGGCAGCATCGCAACTCCTTGAATCCCAACAGCCCGACCAGTCCGCTGATCAACAAGGCGACGGCCCGCAGCTTCCCGCCGGGTTCGACCTTCAAGGTCGCGGTCGCCGCCGCCGCGCTGGAGTCGGGTCGCTTCAACCCCAACTCGACCTTCAGAGACCCGGTCGAGCTCAATCTCCCGCTCACCGAAGACACCCTCA
>JALZEI010000274.1 GCA_030862115.1 Actinomycetota bacterium | reverse complement strand
AGACCGAGCTGTTGTGGCGGAATGTCTTCCACACGCGCAGCGAGGCTCGCCTTGCGATCTTTGACTTCGTCGAGGCCTTCTACAACCGCGAGAGACTGCACTCATCCATCGGTCAGCTATCACCGGTTGAGTTCGAGAGGAGGTTCCAGGAAAACGTTAGGTTGTCTCAGCAAGAAGGTGTCCACTAAAGCGGGGGAACTCCAGATTCAAAGTGGGTGACCGTGAGCACCTCTCTGGGGGGCCTGAGATTCGACTCGCTTAGGAGCTTGCCCAAGTTTACGAAGCCTTCACTCTCTCGGGGTCTTCTTTCAGACAGGGCTTCGTTTTCTAGGAAACTCGGCGACAACAGAGGCGCGGCGAGAACAATCGCAAGCTGAGTTTGCCAACCCCCTTGTGAGTCGACCGGCCCGGGCTTAAGGTCGAGACAAAGATCGGAGCCTAGGGAATCTGACGGGGAGGACGTATATATGAATCGGATATTGGCCATGCTCTGCGCGGTTGTAGCCTTGCTCGCCGGCATTGTGGTGGTCGGCGCAATCTTCGGCGAGGGCGAGATAATAGTGTGGAGGTTCGTACTGGCCATAGTGGTTTTCCTCGGCGCGCTCTATGGAACCGTCCAGTTATGGAAGCGGGGAAGCAAAGCTTCTGTTTAGCGCGACTCTGATCCATCGACAGAACCGGGCCGGTCGCAGTTCAGCCATTGGGATAAGAGATAAAAGTCCCACAGTGGGGCAGCAGAGGACTACCCTGGTGGCCGTTCACGCTCTTTGCTCTCCTATCGCTATTTGCCTTAGACGTCCTTGACAGCGACAGATCGATTCGTCGTCACCTCAGCGTTCGTCGTGCTCGGGTTCGGAGCCGTTTCTGCCGTAGTCGCTATCGTTCTTCTTGTGACAGGCCGAAAGAGGTGGTCTTGGGGCTCGCCCACATCGGAGCCGCTTCTCACAAGTGACGCAAAACGGATACCGGTTTTGTTCCGATGGTGGGGCGTACTGGGATTGAACCAGTGACCTCCTGCTTGTCGAGCAGGCGCTCTCCCGCTGAGCTAACGCCCCGGAGGCGATCGATTCTAGTCGAGCCGACGCCGTCGGCCCACGACCCCCTCGGCCTAACTAATGACGGGTGTCGCGGTCCCCATGATGTGTGGTGAGACATGGGCCATCCCTAACTTGAAACGATGGATCTCGGTGACGTCGAAACCCTCAGCCTTGACGAGGTCTTCGGTGCGCCGGTTGCAGTTACATCCACCCGAGATGAACCGCCACGCGGGATTGAATGCGTCCTGAAATTTGGCCCGGCGCGTCCCGTCGTCATCGCGCACGTGCTCGACGAAGCGGAGCTGCCCTGTCTTGCGAAGCACTCGCTTTACCTCCCGGAGCGCGCGCTCGGGACGGGGGATGCTGCAGAGCGCGAGGCCGATTACCACCCAGTCGACGCTCGCATCTTTGATGGGAAGCCTCATGGCGTCGCCCAACAGGAGATCGACTGCGGCCGCGCTTCGCTTCGCCTGAGGAATCGCGGCCGCGAGCATGACCGGATCGAACTCCGACGCGTAAACCCGCGCGTTCTTCGAGTAGTGACCCAGGTTTCGACCCGTCCCGGTTCCGATCTCCAAGACGTCGCCCGAGATCCCCTTTACCAGCTGCACCCTCCATTCGAGGAGACCGCGGCGCTCCTCCCAGCCGCAGATAAGGTCGTAAACGCGCGCGTGAAGGGGATTGCCCCGCGTGAAGGTGGAGCTCACGGGAGGCGGCGAGCGGAATCGAACCGCTGTGCAGGGATTTGCAGTCCCTTGCCTAAACCACTCGGCCACGCCGCCGGGCGTTGTGTCTGGCTCAAGCGGGCAGGATACCGCCGCCCTCGAGGCGCTCGGCCCCCGGAGGACGCGTAGCCACGGCGACCACCGTCACCCAGAAACCGCCCAGAGCCCAGCCCGCCAGCACATCGGTGGGCCAGTGCACGCCGAGATACACACGGCTTATCCCCACCAGAACGATGATGATCCCGCCGATAAGCCAGACCGTTGTCGCCACACTCTTCGATCGCCCCTTACGGGCTCCGAAGAAGGCCAGCGCCCCCCAACAGGCCGCTCCCACCGCGGCGTGGCCGCTGGGCCACGCGTCCGAGGAGACCAGATAGACCGCATCGAGCAAGGGGCGCGCCCTGCCCACAATGGGTTTTACGATCGCCGCCAGCTGCAGCCCTCCCCCCATGACGCCGGCGAAGAACGCAAGCCAGCGAGGCGAACGCGTGACCACGTACGACGTGAGGGCCCCCGCCGTAAGGACGACGAGGGCGACGATCGTGCCCCCCATCGCCGTTATGACTCTCATGGCTGTAGTGAGCCCGTCGGAGCGAAGGTCCGCGAACCACCGCACCAAGGGCCGGTCGAAACCGTCGAGGACGGGCTGCGCGAAGGGCCCGTCGACGAGCTCTCCGAGCGGCACCGATACGCCCAGGGCGAGGGCAAATCCGGCCACGACGATGGTTAGCGGCCTCAGGTTCTTCGGCACGTCTAGGCCGGCCCCCGCTTGTCGCCGCGGCGACCCCTCGCTAGGGTCGCTCTCCTATGTCGAGCGATTGGATCGAAAGAGACGCCCGCGTTGTGTGGCACGGCTTCACGCAGATGTCGACCTATGCCGAGAACTCGCCGCTCATGATCGAACGTGCCGAGGGCCATTACTTGATCGATGTCGACGGTCGAAGGTATCTGGACGCCATCTCCTCATTGTGGGTCAACACGCTCGGTCATAACGTAGAGGAACTCAATGACGCTCTTCGTCGCCAGCTCGACAAGTTCGCCCACTCCACGATGCTGGGACACGGAAATACCGTCGTCGTCGAGCTCGCAGAGGCCCTCGCGGAACGCGTTCCCATCGAAGATCCCCACTTCTTGTTCGCGTCCGACGGGGCGGCGGCGGTCGAACAGGCACTGAAGATCGCCTTCCAGTACTGGGTCAATCGCGGAGACACCGAGCGCACGACCTATCTCGCCTTAGGAGAGGGTTACCACGGGGACACGATAGGTGGGCTATCGCTCGGCGGGGGTGGTTTTGGAACCGACATCTTCGACCCCCTGCGTTTCCCCGTGGTGAGATCACCGGGCTACGACGATCCGGACTCGCTGAAGAAGGCCGCGCACGCCATAAGGGAGCGCGGGGACGAGCTGGCCGCTGTCGTTATCGAGCCGCTCGTGCAGGGGGCAGCCGGCATGCGCCTCGCATCCGCGGGGGCCTTCGGCGAGTTGCAAGCAGCCTGCGACGAAACGGGTGTGCTTCTCGTGTGCGATGAGGTCGCGACCGGCTTCGGGAGGACCGAAACCCTCTTCGCTTCGGAGCAATGTGGTTTAAAGCCGGATGTGATGTGCCTCGGCAAGGGGATCACCGGCGGGTACCTTCCGCTCGCGGCCACGGCGGCGTCCGAGCGCGTGTACGAAGCGTTTCTCGGCGAGGACCTCGGGCCCCGGACTCTGTATCACGGCCATTCCTACAGCGGCAACGCGCTCGCCGCGGCGGTGGCGTTGAGACATCTACAGCTCCTCGACGAACGCGACGTGCTGGACAACGTGCGCGCACGCTCGGCGGAGCTGCGCGGCTTTCTGACCGAGCGCATCGAGCCACTGACGGCGGTCGCCGACGCGCGCCTGTGCGGACTGATGGGCGGAGTGGAACTCTGTGCCTCGCGACCCGCCGAACGGCGCGGTCGGCTGGTGTCCGCGGCCTGTGTCGAACGCGGCGTCCTGGTTCGTCCCCTCGGCGATGTCGTCGTGTTGATGCCGCCGCTGACCGTCACCGCGACCGAGATCGAGACCATCGTGGACGTCCTGCGCGACGGAATCGAGGAGACGCTGGGATGAGCTGGACCGAGCGGGCCGCGGCTCTCAACCACGACGCGAGCCTTTTGGGCCAGGCGCGCGCGCCTCGCGACTTCGACGCAAAGGGAGCGCGCGGCGACCTCGGGGGGCGCAGCGTCGTGTCTTTTGCGTCCAACGACTACCTCGGCCTCAGCGTTCATCCGGCGGTGATCGAGGCGGGACGCGCCGCGCTCGAACAGTGGGGAGCGGGATCGGGATCGGCTCGCCTCATCGTCGGATCGCGGCCGGTGCACTCCGAGCTCGAGGCTGCGCTGGCCGAGTGGAAGGATTGTGAGGCGGCGCTGTTGTTCCCCAACGGTTTCACGGCGAACCTCGGAGTCCTGTCGACGTTGGGGGGGCCGGGAACCACGATCTTCTCCGACGAACTCAACCACGCCTCGATCGTCGACGGGTGTCGGTTGTCACGGGCGGACGTGCGCGTCTTTCCGCATCGAGATGTCGCCGCACTCGAAGGGATGCTCGCCCACTCAAGCCGTTCCATCGTCGTGAGCGACAGCGTCTTCTCGATGGACGGAGACGAGGCCCTCGTCGACGACCTCGCAGAACTTTGCCGTCGTTACGACGCGTTGCTGGTGATCGACGAGGCTCACGCCGTGCTGGGACCCGACCCTACTTTGACAGGCGTCGAACACCTCCGCGTGGGCACCCTGTCGAAGTTCCTCGGTTCCTTCGGCGGCTTCGTAGCGGGCAAACGCGAACTCATCGAACTGCTGATCAATAGGAGTCGCCCCTTTATTTTCACCACCGCATCAAGTCCGGCGGACGCGGCCGCCGCACTGGCGGCGTTAAACGTCTTTCGGAGCGAAGAGGGAGACCGGTTGCGCGCCCGCCTGCGCGCGCACGTCGACCGAATAGCCACGGGACATCCGTCTCCGATCGTCCCAGTGGTGATAGGCGAGGCCGAGGCCGCCCTCGACGCGTCGCAACGGTTGCTCGAAAGAGGCCTGTTCGTCCCCGCCATCCGGCCCCCCTCGGTGCGGGTCGGGACCTCGAGGCTGCGGGTCACAGTGTCCGCGGCGCACACCGACGACGAGATTTCGGCGCTTGCCAACAACCTGAGCGCCCTGAAACTCGAGGAGGCACGTGGCTGACCTAAGAGTCTTCGTCTCGGGTTCGGGCACCGAGGTAGGCAAGACGTGGGCCGCGGTCCGGCTGCTCGAAACACTTCGAGGCCGCGGCTCCGTGTCGACGCGCAAGCCGGTGCAGTCGTTCGAGGCCGGCGA
>JALZEI010000134.1 GCA_030862115.1 Actinomycetota bacterium | reverse complement strand
CGCCGCCGCGGGGGCGGCGGCCGGTGGTGGGGCCGTGTCGGAGCCCGCCGTGGAATCCACCTCCCCCTCGCCCGTGCCGGCCGCTCGTCCTTCGACGACGACGACGACCAAGACGGGCCCTCCCCGTCCGAAAGCCGGCACCAAAAAAGCTAAGCGTCGCAAGAGGCGCTAAGGAGACTCCATGCCCCACGAACCGAACCACGACTGGCTGAAAGAGTACGTTCGGGACATCCCGAATTTCCCCAAAGAGGGCGTCATGTTCAAAGACATCACCCCCCTGCTTGCGGACAAGAAGGCTTTCGCCTACACGATCGACGCGATAGCCCACCAGTTCGACCGTGACGACGTCGATAAGGTCCTGGGAATCGAGGCCCGAGGTTTCATGATCGCGGCGCCGCTTGCCTACCGATTCACGGCGGGGCTGATTCCGGTTCGAAAGAAAGGCAAGCTCCCCTGGAACGTCGAAGCCGAAGAGTACGAGCTCGAGTACGGATTGGATCACCTGGAGATCCACCAGGATGCCATCACCTCCGGCGAGCGCATCCTCGTGGTGGACGACGTCCTGGCGACGGGAGGTACGGCCAGCGCCACCGCTCGGTTGACCGAACGATGCGGCGGCAAGGTCGCCGGCATTGCGACGATCATGGAGCTGAGCTTCCTCGGGGGCCGTGAGAAGCTCACCGATTACGACTTCTTCAGCTTGATCTCCTACTGACAGGGCCCCCCAAAAGGGATTCTTCGGAAATATCCGCCTACCCACTATGCGCGGGTAGTTCGGCTCCCTACGCTAGGAACATGGCGATCCCGAACGGCACCCAGCGACGCTCGCTGAAGTACATCCGTCTCGCGGCCTACCTGGCCGGGCAGCCGTCGGAGGTCGAGAGGGTGGAGATGACGCTTACGGAGTTCGAGGAACTCGTTGGGGAAACCCTCCCGGGCAACGCCCGCTTTCCGTCGTGGTGGCGGAACGACGACCGCAGGATGCACAGCAGGGCGTGGCTGACGGCGGGGTGGGAGGTCATCGGGTTGAGCGGCGACCACTCCAGTGTCACCTTTGAACGCCGCAGTTCCGGCTGACCCGCCACTCGCCATATCCAGGATGCAGCGCGATATGTGCTCCCTTGACTCGTAGAATGGGTTATGGCCCGAATGCCGGACAGCGTCGAGAAGCAGCAAGCCGCCCCCTCTGATCCGCAGACGCGCGGCGTGAAAGCGGTCCTCGCCAAAGTCCGGTCCCCGCGCCAGTCACCGGCCCCGGTCTTCGACCAGCTTGTGCGCGAGGTCCGGGCGCAGCGCCCCAAGGCCGACGTGAAGCTGGTCGAGCGAGCCTTCGAGATGGCGGCCAACGCTCATGAGGGGCAAATAAGGAAGTCGGGCGACGAGTTCATTACCCATCCCCTGAACGTGGCGTTGATAGTCGCGCAGTTCGGGATGGACGAGACGACCGTGGCCGCCGCCGTGCTGCACGATACGGTCGAGGACACCGAGCTGAGCCTTGTCGACATCGAGGAGCGTCTCGGTTACGAGGTCGCTCGGCTGATCGACGGCGTCACGAAACTCGAGAAGATCAAGTACCGATCGGCAGAACACACACGTGCCGAAAACATCCGCAAGATGATTGTGGCCACCGCCACGGACCTGCGCGTCCTGCTGATCAAGATCGCGGACCGACTGCACAACATGCGTACTCTGTCGCCTCTCGATTCCGACAAACGCCGGCTCATCTCTCGCGAGACGCTCGAGATTTACGCTCCGCTCGCTCACCGGCTCGGCATGTACTCCGTGAAGTGGGAACTCGAAGATCTGGCGTTCGAGCAGTTGCATCCGAAGCGGTTCGAGGAGATACGAACGCTGGTCAATCAGAGACAGCCCGAGCGCGAGGGAATGCTCGTCGAGGTATGCAACGAGATCTCGAAGAAGTTACGCGAGACGAAGATCAAGGCCGATGTATCCGGCCGGCCGAAACACTTCTACTCCGTGTATCAAAAGATCGTTCTGAAGGGGAAGACGTTCGAAGACATCTTCGACCTCGTCGGCATCCGTATTGTCGTCGAAGGGGTCAAGGATTGTTACGCGGCTCTGGGCGCGATTCACACTTTGTACACGCCCGTTCCAAACCGCTTCAAGGACTACATAGCAATGCCGAAGTTCAATATGTACCAGTCGCTGCACACGACCCTGATGGGGCCCGGCGGAAGGCCGATCGAAATCCAGATCCGGACCCAATCGATGCACCGCGCGGCGGAGTTCGGGGTGGCCGCCCATTGGATGTACAAGGAGCGGCACCACAAAAAGGTCCCCCAAGAGGAGATGGCGTGGCTCCAGCGGGTCATGGAGTGGCAACGAGAGTCCTCCGACCCCAAGGAGTTCATGGAGTCGCTGAAGATCGACCTTTACGCCGACGAGGTCTTCGTCTTCACCCCCAAGGGCGATGTGATCTCGATGTCGCGCGGGGCGACTCCAGTGGATTTCGCCTATGCCATTCATACCGAGGTGGGGCACAGGACGGTGGGCGCGCGCGTGAACGGAAGGCTGGTTCCGCTCGCCCATGAGTTGGCCTCCGGTGACTCGGTCGAGATCATCACCGCCAAGGGACAGGCGGCCCCCTCGCGCGATTGGCTCCAGTTGGTTAAGACTCCGAGAGCTCGTAACAAGATCAGAACTTGGTTCGCCCGCGAACGTCGTGAAGACGCGCTCGCCCAGGGTCGAGAAAGCTTGATCCAAACGCTCCGCAAGCAGGGCCTGCCGATCGAGAAGATCACCAAAAGCGATTTGCTGACGAGGCTCGTCGAGGATCTGAAGTATCCAGATCTGGATTCGCTCTACGTGGCCATGGGGGAGGGACGCGTGTCAACCCAGTCGGTGTCGTCGCGTCTCCTGCGTCTGCTGGAACCCGAGATCGAGGACGTCGAGGACTTCGAGGTCCCGGTTGAGCGCCCCCGGCGTAAACCCGGCGCTCCGCGCGGAAAAGGCGTCATCGTCGAGGGTCACGACGACCTCCTCGTGCGTCTGGCGCGCTGCTGCACACCAGTGCCAGGCGACCCGATCGTGGGATTCCTGACGAGGGGACGCGGTGTCTCGGTTCACCGGGAGGGCTGTCCGAACGCGGACGCGCTCAAAGACAGCGACTCCGGGCGCATGATCTCGGTGTGGTGGGACGCGCGGGGACGCTCCACGTTCGAAGCGGGCATTCAGGTGGAGGCTCTCGACCGCACCAGACTGTTGCGGGACGTAACCAGCGCGATCGCCGATCAGGGCCTGTCAATCCTCGCCTCGTCCACCCGCACCGGACGAGACGGGATCGCGACGCTTACTTTCACTTTTGAGCTGGCCGACCCCGATCATCTTCAGCACGTGCTCCAGAGCGTTCGACGTATCGACTCCGTCTTCGATGCCTACCGCATCGTTCCCACAGGCGCGCGGGGGTAGGCCGAGTACATGAACCTCAGTGGGGGCGGGCGTTTACTCTGCGCGGTCCTTTTTCTGGTCGCCGGCGCGGCGTGCAGCGATGACGTCGTTGTTCCGCCCGTGAGCAAGGCTGCGTCCGCCTTCGCCCAGAGTTGGAGTGCACAGGACGCCGACGGAATGGTGGGATCGTTCGCGGCCGAGGCGGCGGGGGAGTGGACGCCCAAGGGTCTCGAGAAGTGGATGGTCCGGACATTAGATGCCGGAGCGATCTCGAGCCTCGCGGTGGAGGTTGGGAGGGCCGCGACCCCGGAGGTGGATTCCGAGGAGGAGCTTCCCGGCACGACGGCCACCGCCCCCTACACGATCACCTACGAGTCCGATGCAGCCGCGACCGCCGTCGAGATGTCCGGTCGCCTTCCTCTTGTCTTCGAGGACGACGGGTGGAAAGTGCGCTGGGTCGAGAATCTCATGTGGCCGGAGAGCCAAGGGGCCGCGGGCTTCGGAGTCGACATACGAGAGGCGAAACGAGGCGCGATCGTGGATCGTGACGGCGACGTGCTGGCGAAGGGCCAAGGCGGCAATCGGAGTTATCCGAACGGTTCGGTCGCCGGGAGCACGATCGGACATATCGCGCCACTTCCCAAAAAAGAGGTTCCGCCGGGCCTGGACCCGGACGAGCTCGTGGGGGTATCGGGTCTCGAGAAAGGCCTGGACGACCTCCTGACCGCCTCCTCGGGAGCAGACCTCCTCCTCGTCGACGAGGCAGGGGACACGGTCGAGGTTCTCGGAACAAAGAAGGCAGGCAAGCCAGAAGACGTCCAAGTGACTCTCGATATCGACATGCAGCGCGCGGCCGAGAACGCCTTTGGAGGCACCACCGGTGGGGCGGTCGTTATCGAGCCGAGCACCGGAGATCTCCTCGCGGTCGTCTCGTCGGCTCCCTTCGATCCCAACAACTACGTGGGGGTCGAGGGCATAACTCCCTTCAACCGCGCTCTGTCCGGGACCTATCCTCCCGGTTCGGCGATGAAGGTAGTGACCGCCTCGGCGGCGATCGAAGAGCGTTTGGTCAAACCGACGACGGAGGTGACCGGCCCCGGCAATTACAAAGGAGTTCACAACTTCGAGTCGGGAGAGTTCGGCTCGATCTCCTTTCTCCTCGCCACTCAAAAGAGCGTGAACACCGCGTTCGCACAGATCGCGGAGGATCTCGGGTCCGAGACGATGACCGAGTACGCCGAGAAGTTCGGCTTCAACAAGGAACCGGCCATGCCGCTGGAGACGGCAACGCCCTCGTTCCCGAAACCACAGGACCTGACCGACCTGATGTGGAGCTCGATAGGGCAGGCTCAGGTACTGGCGACGCCACTGCAGATGGCAACGGTCGCAGCGACCGTTGCGAACGACGGGACCCGGATGGAGCCGCGCGTCCTGTTGTCGGATCCCGAGGAAGGGGTGGAGGTGATGTCCCCGCGCTCTGCCGAGACGATGACGGAACTGATGGAGGCGGTCGTCGTGGGCGGCACGGGAACCGCGGCCAACCTCGGCACTCCCACGGTTGCCGGCAAGACGGGCACCGCCGAGGTCTCCGTAGGGGGCGGCATTCAGAACCACGCATGGTTTATCTGTTTTGCTCCCTCGGATGATCCGGAGGTAGCGGTGGCGGTCGTTTCGGAGTTCGGCGGGATCGGCGGAGAGGTCGCGGCTCCTCTGGCGCGACAGATACTGCAGGCCGTTCTGCCCCTTACCTGATGAGAGCGGTCGTGCAGCGAGCGTCGAGCGCGCGCGTCACCATCGATGGAGCCGAGGTCGGCGCTATTGAACTCGGCTTAGTGGTCTTGTTGGGGATTTCTATCGACGATGCACGGGAGCAAAGCGCATGGATGGTCGACAAGCTGCTGAACCTGCGGATCTTTACCGACGAGGACGACAAAATGAACCGGTCGCTCGTAGACGTCGCCGGTGCCGCGCTCGTGGTCTCGCAGTTCACCCTGTACGGCGATACCCGCAAGGGACGCCGTCCGTCCTTCGTGCGCGCCGCGGGTGGGCCGGAGGCGGAGGCGCTCTATGAAGAGGTCGTCCGCGGGATACGTGCGGCGGGCGTCCCCTGCGAGACGGGGCGATTCGGGGCGATGATGAAGGTGGAGCTCGTCAACGACGGACCGGTGACCATCTTGCTGGACTCGGAGAAGCAGTTTTGAGTTGGAGCAGGGCCGTCGTCGTCGGAGCGGTCACGGTGGTCTTGTCGATTGTGGGTGCGATGGTGTTGATCATCGAGGGCGTCATCGTGGCCATGACGGTTTTCGCCGCGCTCCTCCTCATCGGCCTGGCCGCGTTTTTGCGTTACAGAATCGCCGGAGCCGGAGCTCTCGCGATGCTTGCGGTCGCGTCCTTGGTGGCGACCGTCCCGTTCGCGATCGAGAGCTTGCTCTTAGTCCAATCTTCGGTCGACTTCTCGTTGAACCTTCTGTCCATCGGCGGCGCCGTGCTGCTGCTGGTCGCCGCGCTCGCGGTCGTTCGCGATCGCGACTCCGATCGCGAGTCGAGGGGCGCTCGCCGGGCGATGATTGCATTCCTGGTGACGATGATCGTCGGCGTCGGTGCCTCGGTGACTTTGCGTCTGCTACGGGAGGACCCTCCCGGTCGAGCCGGTGACGTGACCGTGTATGCGGAGAACATCGACTTCTCGCCGGCGACCGTGCGGGCGGGGGCCGGGCCGATCACCGTTTTCCTGGAGAACAATGATCTAACGGCCCACACCTTCAGCATTCAGAAGCTAGACATCGACGAAGCGGTTCCCGGGGGCGGAAGCGCCCGCATCGCGTTCGACGCCGCGCCGGGTTCGTACGAGTTCTACTGTTCCATAGCCGGTCACGAGGAGATGACCGGCACGCTTGAAGTCGAAGGCTCGATTTAGCCAGACCTCGACGTCAGGTCTTTAGGACCTTCCGAGCCGCGTCGCTGATCGCTCCGGGCGTCAAGCCGTACTGTGCAAGCAGTTCGTCCGGCTTGCCTGAGGTCGCGTAGGTGTCGCCGATGTTGACGAAGGCCATCTGCGTTGGCCTGCGTTCGGCGAGAACCATCGCAACGGTCGAAGCCAGTCCGCCGTAGGCCAGATGCTCCTCGGCGACAACGATGCCCCGTGTCTCGTTCGCGGCTCGCTCTATGGCCTGGACGTCTATGGGTTTCACGGTGTGCATGTCCAGAACCGTCGCTTCGATCCCTTCCGCTCGCAGATCTTCCGCCGCGTCCAGCGCCATGGCGATCATGATCCCGTTCGCTATCAGGGTCACGTCCTCGCCCTCTCGCAACCGGTTGGCCCGGCCCACATGGAAGTCGGCGCCGTCCTCGTAGACGACCGGGACCTTGGGCCGCCCGCATCGCAGGTAAGAGGGGCCCTCTCGTGCGAGCATCGCCACCGTCGCCGCGGCGGCGCTCGCCCCGTCGGCCGGGACGATCACCGTGACGCCGGGGAGCGAACAAGCAAGGGCGATGTCCTCGACGGCCATCTGCGACGGGCCGTCCTCGCCGATGGAGATCCCTGCGTGTGTCCCTACGAGCTTGACGTTCTGGTTGGGAAAGGCGACCGACATCCTGATCTGATCGAAAGCGTTGCACAGAAGAAAAACCGCGAAGGACGAAACCACCGGGATCTTGCCGGCCCCCGCAAGCCCTGCGGCGATGCCGATCATGTTGGATTCGGCTATGCCCACGTTGAAGAAGCGATCCGGATAGCGTTCCTTGAACTTCATGGTGAAGGTCGAGTTGTTGACGTCGCCGTCGATGACGACGATCCTTTCGTCGGCCCCGGCCTCGGCGAGGGCCTCTCCGAAGGCCTCGCGGGTCGGCGTTCCGTCGCGGAGGTCGAGGTTCCTTATGCCGAAACTCATCGGGCCGCTCCGATCTCGGCGAGCGCGGCCTCGGCCTGGTCGTCCGGAACGGGTTTGCCGTGCCACTTGCCGGGCGCGGCCTCGAGCAACGACACGCCCTTTCCCTTGACCGTGTTGGAAACGATCGCCTGAGGCGACCCCTCGACCCCCCGCGCCCACTCGAAGGCCGCCTCCACCGCGCTCAGGTCGTGCCCGTCGATCTCCTTGACCTCCCACTTGAAGGCGGCGAGTTTGTCCGTAAGCGGGTCGAGCGGCTGCACCTCGTTCACCGCGGCCGTTTGCTGGTAGCTGTTGCGGTCGAGGATCATCGTCAGATTGTCGAGCCCGCTGTTGCCCGCGTACATCAGGGCCTCCCACACCTGTCCCTGCTGGCTCTCGCCGTCTCCGACCATGACGTAGACGCGGTAGTCGCGGCCGTCAAGCTTGGCCGCCCGCGCGTGGCCCACGCCGATCGATAGGCCCTGGCCGAGGGAGCCGGTCGATGCCTCGACGCCCGGCAGCCTGCACATGTTGGGGTGTCCCTCCAGAGGCGACCCAAGGCTCCGCAGGGTTGCGAGATCCTCGGTCGGGAAATAGCCGGCCTCCGCGAGGGTCGCGTAGAGACCCGGCGCGCCGTGGCCTTTGGATAAAACGAAACGGTCCCGGTCCGGGTGATGTGGTTCGGCCGGGTCGTAGCGAAGAACACCCCCGAAATACAACACGGTCAGTACCTCGACCATGGACAGAGACGTCGAGGGGTGACCCGAGGCGGCCTTCGTGGTCGATTCGACTATGTCCCGCCGGAGCTTCCGGGCGATGTCTTCGAGCGAGGCTCGGTCCTCTTTACGTGAGTGGGGCATCAGACCTCCCGGCCACTTGGGTCCCGACCGTCGTATCCAATCACAGCGCTCGGGCGACCCGGACCCTTCCGCCCGCTCGAAACGGGAGGATTTTTCGCGCTCGTCACGACCGTCATGTTTGAGGGGCGTTCTTGATCCTCTTTATCGCGTCGGGAGTGAGGAAGTAGAACCAGCCGCCCGGCCCCTTGGCGACGTCGATGATCGGGTCGGGACCGTCGTACACCACCTGGCCTTGGTCGCCGTTCAGCACCTCCGTCCCGTCCAGGCTCATGTCGAGGAAATGGATCTGCCCGAAGTTGAAGTCGCCGAAGTACAGGCCCGGTTCGTAGACGTCGAGCCGACCGTCGTACCAGTGGGCGTCGGTGGGGGCGATCGTAGGGTTCCACCGGGCGACCGGCTCCCGAGATGTCTTGTCGTACCCGGAGCAGTTCTCGATGTCATCGGGCGGCCAGCCGTAATCCATCCCGGACTCGATGAAGTTCAGTTCGTCGTCGCATCCCGGTCCGTTCTCGGTCTCCCAGAGATGTGACGTCCCCCCTTTGTGGGCGAAGCCGAAACCGTTGCGATGCCCGTACGACCAAATGGCGGGATTGTGTCCGGCCACGCCGACGAACGGATTGTCCGCCGGGATCGTGCCGTCGTCGTTGTAGCGGAGCACCTTTCCGGCCAGGCTGGCCTCTACTTTGGCCTCGGGATCCGGGTCGAGGGTGAGGTCCTGAGCGTTCGCCGGGACGTTGACGTCTCCCGTCGAAACGAACAGCTTGCCGTCGATGAACTTCAGCTGGCCCCCGTTGTGCACGATATTGGCGGGAATGTCCTTGACGATGAGGGTCCTTTCGGTGCACCTGTTGTTCTCCACGACGTAGCGAAGAACGCGGTTGTCGCGTGGGGCGCGCTTCGTGAAATACACGTAGAGGTAATGGTTGATCTCGTAATCGGGATGGAGCGTGTTGCCGAGCAAACCCTGCTCAAAGTTGTTTTGGACATCGACTTTCCTGCAGGGCTTCGGGAGTAGCGTCCGGCCCTCCATGACCCGGACCTTCCCCGTGTTCTTCTCGGTGAAAAAGAACCTGTTCGTGCCCCGCTCCCAGGCCAAGTCCACCGGGAATTTCAGATCGCCGGCGTACGTCTGCACGACCGCCCCCGGAGGGCCGGCGCCCGCGGACGGCAGGCCCACGATCACAAGAAGGAAAAGGGCGAGGAGAACGACAAGACGCTTGATGGGGGACTCCTTTTCTCTTTGAGTGGGACCGCCGGGGAGCGACCATTGTCTCTTAGGATCGCCTGATGGAAGAACAGGGCGCTTTTAAAGCCCCCAAGGGCACCAGAGACCTTCTTCCTCCCCTGTCGTGGGCATGGGAGGCCGTCGTTCGCCTCGCTCAGGACACCTTTGCCCAAGCCGGTTACGCGCCGGTCGAGACCCCTCTTTTCGAGCACACGGAGGTATTCGAGCGGGGAGTGGGCGAGACCAGCGAGGTCGTGAACAAGCAGATGTATACCTTCAGCGATCTGGCCGGGCGGTCTCTGACCCTACGGCCCGAGGGAACGGCTCCCGTCATGCGAGCGATCCTCGAGCATGGACTCGATCGTGGTCCGCTACCGGTCAAGCTTTCCTACGCGAGTTCGATGTTCCGGCAGGAGCGGCCGCAGAAGGGCCGTTACCGTCAGTTCTTCCAGGTCGGCATCGAGGCCGTCGGCTCGGACTCTCCGGCGGTAGATGCGGAGGTGATCGAGGTCGGTGTTCGCTTCCTCCGAGAGGCCGGAATCTCACCGACGCTCTTGCTCAATTCCATCGGACACCTCGACGAGTCGTGCCGGATCGGTTATCTGACCGAGCTCCGAAGGTGGTTATCGGAGCATCGCGACGAGCTGGCCGTGGAGGACCGCGCCCGAATCGACACGAACCCGCTGAGGACGTTCGACTCCAAGAACGAGCGCACACAGGCGGCGCTGTCGGATGCCCCTCTCATCTCCGACCATCTGTGCGACCCGTGTCGTAAGCACTTCGACTCGGTCCTCGGTCTGCTCGGCGATCTCGAGATCTCCTACGAGATCGATCACAGGCTCGTACGAGGTCTCGACTACTACACGAGAACGGCTTTCGAGTTCGTCCACGGCGACCTGGGTGCCCAGAACGCGGTCGGTGGGGGAGGTCGCTACGACGGATTGGCCGCGTCGCTGGGGGGCCGGGACCTGCCGGCGATCGGATTCGCGCTGGGCATCGACCGCATCCTTCTCGCGCGCGGCGAGGATGTCGACCGCCTTGCGACCCCGGTCGAGGTCTACGTCGTTTCCCTGGGTGAGGAGGCGGCGAAGGAGGCGCTCAAGCTTGCCACGCGATTGCGGCGCGCCGGGATCGGGGCGGATCTCGACCTTGCCGGTCGGGCCATGAAAGGTCAGATGAAAGACGCGTCGCGCTCCGGAGCTCGCTGGGCCGTGATCCTGGGGGCGGACGAGCTTCGCGCCGGCACGGCGACGCTCAAGGACATGTCGTCGGGCGAACAAGAGACGGTGCCTCTCGACGCGGTCGAGAGCCGGGTTCGCGCGTGATCAGAAGTCATCGCTGCGGAGACCTTCGAGCAGACCACACCGACGAGCGCGTGACCCTGTGCGGATGGGTCCACTCTCGTCGGGATCACGGAGGTGTCACGTTCATCGATCTGCGGGATACGTCGGGCGTGGTTCAGGTCGTGTTCAGCACCGACGAGTCGGCCGGCGCCCACGAAGCGGCGCAGGCCCTGCGCTCGGAATACTGCATCCGCGTCGACGGTCCAGTGCGTAGGCGCAAGGAGGGAACGGTCAACCCGAACCTTCCTACCGGCGACGTCGAGGTCGCCGCCTCCGAGCTCGAGGTGTTCGCCGCGGCCGAGACACCACCTTTTCAGGTCGACGAGTACCAGAACGTGGACGAGCAGCTCCGCCTGAAGTACCGCTACCTGGACCTTCGGCGTTCTTCGATGCAGGAGAACCTCAAGCTAAGACATCGCATCATCTCGGCCATACGAAGGTTTTATGACGCAGAGGGATTCGTCGAGGTCGAGACCCCCATGCTGACCCGCGCGACTCCCGAGGGCGCGCGGGACTACCTCGTTCCGGCTCGCCTACACCCGGGTAGCTTTTACGCCCTTCCGCAATCTCCGCAGCTCTTCAAACAACTTCTCATGGTGGCGGGGCTCGATCGCTACTACCAGATCGTGCGTTGTTTTCGAGACGAAGACCTGCGCGCGGATCGCCAGCCGGACTTCACGCAACTAGATCTCGAGATGTCCTTTGCCGAGATCGAAGACGTCCTGGACGTAACCGAGAGGATGTTCCACTCGGTCTGGAGCGAAGTACTGGGGGTGCAGCTTCCCGTCTTCCCACGGCTTTCGTATGCGGAGGCCGTCGATCGCTTTGGGAGCGACAAGCCGGACACGAGATACGACGTCGAGCTCCATGATCTGGGCGAGGTTTTTGAGCGGACCGAAGTACGCGTCTTTCGTTCGGTGCTCGATGAGGGCGGCGCGATCAAGGCGATAGCGCTCGCGGGTAAAGGAGAACTGGGGCGGAAGGACCTCGACGCGCTGGTCGAAGAGGCCAAGTCGCTCGGAGCCGGGGGGCTGGTGTGGGCCTCCCTGGGACCGGACGGAGACGTCAAGTCGCCGATAGCGAAGTTCCTGAGCGACGAGGAGAAAAAAGGTCTCTCGGCCACTGCCGAGGCCGGCCCCGAAGATCTCGTGCTCATCGTGGCCGACAAGCGTCGCTCCCTCGTAAACAAAGTGCTCGGAGGCCTACGAACGCGACTTGCCGACCGCTTCGGCTTGATTCCGGAGGTGGATCCGTCCAGCCCCGAGGCGTGGCGTTTCGTATGGATCGTCGACTTTCCGTGGTTCGAGTGGAACGACGAGGCGGACCGTTGGGACTTCAGCCATCATCCCTTCACCGGGATCGTGGAGGACACGCTCCAGTACCTGGACACCGATCCCGGCAAGGTTCTTTCAAAGGCATATGACATCACCCTGAACGGATGGGAACTTGCGAGCGGGAGCATTCGAATCCACGACCGCGAGACTCAGACGCGCGTGCTCAAAGCGCTGGGCCACTCGGAGGCCGAGGCGCAGGAGAAGTTCGGTTTTCTTCTCACCGCGTTCCGCTACGGCGTTCCGCCGCACGGAGGCATCGCCCCCGGGATCGACAGGATCGTGGCTCTCGCCGCGGGCGAGACGAACATCCGGGAGGTCATCGCCTTTCCCAAGACGCAGACGGCGCAAGACCCCCTTACGGGGGCGCCGGCCCCCGTAAGCGCCGACCAGTTGAACGCCCTGCACCTCAGGTCCACCGCTCCGCGAGCCGGCGACGGCGACGGCTAGTGGATCTCTTCGAAGCTTCCCTGGAGGATCGCTTCGCCGAGTACGCGCCGCTCGCGGCTCGCATGCGACCGCGCACGCTTGACGAGATCGTGGGCCAGGAGCATGTCCTCGGGCGCGGCCGTGCTCTGCGAGCTCTCGTGGAGTCCGGGGACATCTCTTCGATCATTTTGTGGGGACCCGCCGGCTCGGGAAAGACGACCCTCGCCCACGTGATCGCGGGGGCTACCGAGGGTCACTTCGAATCGATGTCCGCGGTTACGGCGGGCGTCGCCGATGTAAGGAAGGTCATAGCCGCGGCGCGCGACCGCCTGGCCCAGCAGGGACGGCGAACGCTGCTGTTTCTCGACGAGATCCATCGTTTCAACAAGGCCCAACAGGACGCCTTGTTGCTGGCCGTCGAGAACGGCTGGATCGTGCTCGTCGGCGCGACTACCGAGAACCCCTCCTTCGAGGTGAACGCGCCCCTTATGTCGCGCAGCACGCTGTTCCGGCTCGAAGCGCTGACCGAGGCGGATCTCGTGACAATACTGAAGCGCGCGCTCGAGGATCGCGAACGAGGGTTGGGGACCCATGACGTCGACGTCGAAGAGGATGCCCTGACTCACATCGCGTCGGCCACCGGCGGTGACGCTCGCGCCGCGCTCAACGCTCTAGAGCAAGCGACCTTGATTGCCTCCACGTCGGATACGGCTCTAGATCTGAAGACGGCCGAGGAGGCATTGCAGCGAAGGGCGCTTCCCTACGACAAAGCCGGCGACTGGCACTACGACGTCATCTCGGCCTTTATCAAATCGATGCGGGGATCGGACCCCGATGCAGCCGTTTACTGGATGGCCCGCATGCTCGACGCGGGAGAAGATCCGCGCTTTATCGCCCGCCGGATGGTGATCTTCGCCTCGGAGGATGTCGGCAACGCCGACCCAACGGCACTCCAGGTCGCCGTGGCCGCGCATCACGCTCTGGAGTTCGCGGGATTGCCCGAGGCCAAGCTCAACCTCGCTCAGGCCGCGGCCTATCTTGCGTTGGCGCCGAAGTCGAACGCCTCGGCGGTCGCGATCTGGAGGGCCGACGAAGACGTGAAGTCGGCCGGCCCCCTTGAAGTTCCGGACCATCTCCGCGATTCACACGGAGCCGCCTCGCGCATGACGGGGGCCGGAAAGGGCTACGAGTACCCGCACAGCCATGGGGGGTACGTCGAGCAGTCGTATCTGCCCGAACGCCTTCGTGACCGCCGCTACTTCGAGGCGATCCGAGGCCGCGAGGCCGAGCTGCAAGAAGAGATCGACCAAAAGAAAAAGGAAAGCTGATGTGGATCGCTGGCCGGAGGCTCCGAGTCCCCAAAACCGGGTAGTCGCTCTCGGTTAGGGTTCGATCATGGTGATCAAATCTCTGTTATGGGTGGCCGTCGGGGCCGCTGGAGCCCTTCAGGCCGACCGCTGGCTGGACAAGAAGAAGGCGCGGTTCACGCCCAACGCCATGACGGGCTCGCTGCTCGACAAGGTCAATCAGCGCCTCGAGTCCAAGCGCCAGACCTCCGCCTAGTTCCTCCCACATATCCTGAGCGCCATGGAATCCAGGGTCATTCGCGACCGCTTCTTCGACTATTTCGACAAACGCGGCCACTCGCGGGTCCCATCCTCCTCGCTGGTTCCGAACGACCCCACGCTCCTGTTGACGAACGCAGGCATGAACCAGTTCAAGCCGTACTTCCTGGGCGAACAGACTCCTCCTTTTCCGCGCGCCACCAGTGTTCAGAAATGCTTTCGAGCCACCGACATCGAGGAGGTCGGTAAGACCACCCGTCACCTCACGTTCTTCGAGATGCTCGGTAACTTCTCGTTCGGCGACTACTACAAGCCCGACGCCTGTGCCTGGGCGTGGGAGCTCGTAACCGAAGGTTGGGGGATCGATGTCGACCGTCTATGGGCGACCGTGTTCGAGACCGACGACGAGGCGTACGAGATCTGGCGAGACTACGTGGGGGTTCGGCCCGAGCGGATCCTTCGCCGAGGCGCGAAGGACAACTTCTGGTCGATGGGGGTGGCGGGGCCGTGCGGGCCGTGCTCGGAGATCTTCGTGGACCTGGGCGAGCGCTTCGGTGAATCCTCGGACGTCGGCCCCGACGGCAACGAGGACCGTTATCTCGAGATTTGGAACCTCGTGTTTATGCAGAACGAGTGCAACGCGCAGATCGAGCCGGTCACCGAGCTGCCGAAGAAAAACATAGACACGGGTGCGGGAGTCGAGAGACTGGCGCTGGTATTGCAGGGCGTCGACTCCATCTACGAGACCGACACACTCGGGGGGATGGTTGGGCGGGCCGAGGAGCTGACCCGGCGGAAATACGGATCGGACGACCGCACCAACAGGGCACTACGGATCCTCGCCGACCACGGACGATCGCTCTCCTTTCTCATCGCCGACGGCGTTCTTCCTTCAAACGAAGAGCGCGGCTACGTGTTGCGTCGCGTGATCCGGCGAGCGGTCCGTCACGCGCGCCTGCTCGGCCGCGACGACCCCGTTCTTCCGGAGCTCGTGAGCGGCACGATCGAGCTGATGGGAGACGCCTACCCGGAGCTCGTCGAGAGACGGGACTTCATCGTTAACGTCGCGAGCAGCGAGGAGGAGCGTTTCAGCGCCACGCTCAAACAAGGAGAGGCGGTGTTGCAGCAACAGATTTCCAGAAGTGCGGCCTCCAAGGTTCTGGCGGGAGACGTTGCCTTTCAACTACACGACACGTTTGGTTTTCCCATCGACCTCACGACCGAGATCGTTTCCGAGGCCGGCCTCTCGGTCGATCACGCCGTGTTCGAGAAGCTGATGGCCGAGCAACGGCAGCGGGCGCGGGCGGCACGCGAGGGCCCCGGGCTGGAGGCCGGCGAGCGCATCTGGGACGAGCTCGCCCACCGCATACAGGGCGTCGAGTTCCTCGGCTACGAACACCTGGCCGCGGACGGAACGATCGTGGCTCTTTCGGACGGCGTGAGCCAACTCGAGGTTGCAACGGAGGGCGACGAAATCGACCTCGTCTTGGACCGAACCCCTTTCTATGCCGAGGGTGGAGGACAGGTAGGGGATCGCGGCACGCTGACCTCGTCCTCGGGAGAGGCGCGGGTGCTCACGACGAGACGGATGGCCGGTCTCAACGTGCACAGAGTCAAGGTGGTGAGGGGCGAGCTGGCTGCGGACGACGGCGTCGAGGCGGCCGTCGATGCCGCGTGGCGCAGGGGAGCCGAGAGGGCGCACACCGCGACTCACATCCTGCACTGGACGTTGCGAGACCGCCTTGGTGAACACGCCCATCAAGCCGGCTCTCTGGTTGAGCCGGGCCGGCTCCGCTTCGATTTCAATCACTTCGAGGCGCTGAGCGAACAGGGCCTGCGCGATATCTCGCAAGAGATGCAGGGCCGGGTCTTCACCGACGATTCCGTGCGGGCCTTCGAAACGACCTACGACTTCGCCCGCTCGATCGGGGCGATGGCGATCTTTGGCGAGAAATACGGTGACTTCGTTCGAGTCGTCGAGGTCGGCGACTACTCAAAGGAATTGTGCGGCGGAACGCACGTGGTCCACACGAGCCAGATCGGAGTCGTCGCGGTAACCGGCGAGGGGTCCGTGGGCGCCAACCTCCGACGTATCGAGGCCCTCGTGGGGGCCGAGGGTCTTCGCTTCCTGGAACGCAGATCCCAGGTGCTCGAGGCAAGCGCCGAGCTGCTCAAGACCACGCCGGACGAACTTCATGCTCGCATCGAGCGGTTGCTGGAACAGCAACGGGACATGGAGAAACGTCTCGCGGAGGTCGATCGCGCCTCGGCCGACAGCGAGGCCGAGGAACTGGCGAAAGCCTCTCTGGATGTCGACGGAGCTCGCTTGGTGGTCGCCCGGCGCGATGGGGATGTCGACGCGGTTCGTCAGCTCGCTCAGAAAATCAAGGGTCGATTGGGGTCGTCCGTCGTGGTGCTCGGCACAGGTGAAGAGGGCCGGGCAAATCTCGTGGCGGCGGTAAGCAAGGACCTTGTGTCTCGCGGTCTGTCTGCGCGCGATCTTCTCGCCGCGGGGGCCCCGCTCCTGGGTGGCGGGGCGGGAGGAAAGCCCGAGCTCGCCATATCCGGCGGGCGCTCGTCCGAGCGGTTGCAAGAGGCGCTCGACGCGGTCGGAGCCGCCGCACGATCAGCGCTCCGAGGATGATTCTGGGAGTAGACCCCGGCACGAAGAGAGTGGGCGTCGCAGCCGCCGACGAGGAGACGCGGTTCGCTCTTCCGGTCGAGGTAATCGACGCAGGTACCCATGACCCGGTGACGCGACTGCTCGAGCTCGTGGAGGAGCGCTCGGTGTCGTTGATCGTCGTGGGCAGGCCGACGGGGCTGTCGGGACGGGCCGGACCGGCCGCCGCGGTGGCCTCCGAGTTTGCCGAGAGGTTGCGTGCGGCAACCTCCGTTCCGGTTGAGGAGTACGACGAAAGACTTACAACCGTGATCGCCGAGCGGTCGCTGCGCGGATCGAGGGCAAAGACCGAAGCGCGCGGGAGCGTGCGCGACGCGGTTGCCGCGCAAGTCATGTTGCAGGATTTTCTCGATGCGAGGGGGCCGGTGTGAGGCTGACTCGAAAGGGTCGGATCGCCTCCGCCCTCGGGGTTCTTATTTTGATTCTTGTCCTACTGGCCGTTCCGGTCTTTTTGTGGCTGCGATCGCTCGGTCTTTTAAAGGAGAGCTCGCCCCACGGCAACGTGTCGTTCGTCATCCCCAAAGGCGCGGGCACATCTGAGGTCGGGGACATCCTGGCCGAAAAGCAGATCGTTCCTTCATCGCTCGGTTTTCGCTTTGCGGTCTATCTCGAGGGAGGCGCGGAGGACATCCAGGCCGGACGCTACGAGCTGCCCAAGGACTTGTCGGCCAAGGACGCGCTTGCCCGATTGCTCGACGGCCCGGCCCCGCCGGAGGTCGTGCGCCTCACGTTCCCAGAGGGCTCGTGGTTAAAGGAATTCGCGGGCATCGTGGAGGGATCCACCAACGTTTCCTTCGAGCAGTTCGTCAAGGTCGCGACCTCCGGATCGATTCGGTCCTCCATCCAGCCGCGCTCCGTCGACACGCTGGAGGGGCTTTTGTTCCCCTCGACCTACGAGTTCCCGCGCCGGGTAGAGGCCGCCGACATTATCGAGCGACTGGTCGACGAGTTCGAAAGCAAACTGAAGGCCGCGGGTGGAAGGGCCGCCGCCGCAAAGCTCGGCGTCACGCCTTACGAGGCGGTAATCGTCGCGTCGATGATCGAAGCCGAGGCGTTCGTCGACTCCGAACGCCCGAAGATCGCCAGTGTGATCTACAACCGCCTTGACGAAGGGATGCGACTCGGCATCGACGCCACGATCATCTACGGGCTGGGGGATCGGGGACGGGAACTGACGGACGCGGATCTGGCGAGCGACTCCCCGTACAACACGCGTGTCGTCGCCGGCCTACCTCCGACTCCCATCGGCAGCCCCGGGCTCTCGTCTCTCGAAGCGGCCCTCAACCCGGCGGCGACGAACCTCTTCTATTACGTGCTGGCGGACTGCGAGGGACATCACGCTTTTAGCGAGGGTTTCGATGAGTTCGAGCAAAACGTCGCCCGCTACCGTGAACTGCAATGCTGAGAGGGTCGGGGTGAGGGGCGACACGCGCTTCGTGGGGTTACTAGGCTGGCCACTCGAATACACCCTGTCGCCCACGATCCACAACGCGGCTTTTAAATCCCTTGCCCTCGACTGGATCTACCTCCGCTGGCCCGTTCCTCCGGAACATCTGGCCGGCGCCGTGGCGGGGTTGCGCGCACTCGGTGCGGAAGGAGCGAACGTAACGATTCCCCACAAGGAGCAAGTCATCCCTCTTCTCGATGAGCTCTCGGGGGACGCCCGGCGCGTGGGGGCCGTGAATACCGTTCAACGGCTCGGCGAAGCACTCGTGGGACACAACACGGACGTCGACGGCTTTCGGGAGGCGGTGGTGGCCGACGCGGGCATCGACTTAAGAGACAAAGCCGTGCTGG
>JALZEI010000255.1 GCA_030862115.1 Actinomycetota bacterium | reverse complement strand
CCCGGGCCGGGGGCCAGGGGCCGACATCCCCACTTCGTCCGCCTAGAGCGGTCTCTGGCTCCCGACCCGGTTGTCCGGGTGGGTCCGCCGCCCATAATGTTCGCCACTCTTCCTTCCGCCACCTGCGTAGCCGCCTTCTAAATCGCGCTTCCTCTCCTACCCGGCCACTACGATGGCCTCTCTATGAAGACCGATGCCCTGGCCACGACTTCGGAGCGAGTGGATAAGGACCGCGTCAAGCTCCGTGTGGAGGTGCCGGAGTCGGCTCTTTCTCCCGCCCTCGAGGCGGTATACCGGCGGTGGGCAACCGAGATAAAGGTGCCCGGCTTTCGCAAAGGAAAGGTCCCGCGCCAGCTGATCGACGCCCGCGTGGGTCCCGACACGGTCCGTCAGGAGGCTCTTCGCGACGCCCTTCCCGATCTCTACCGGCGTGCGCTCGAGGCCGAGGAGCTCGAGGCGATAGCCCCACCGGATATCGAGGTCGTGGAGTTCGAGGCGGGGGCCCCCTTGGTCTTCGAGGCAACGATCGATACCCGTCCGAACATCGAGCTTCCAGATCTCGCCTTGCTGTCTTTCGAGGCCCCGCCGTCGGAAGTGACCGATGAGGACATCAACGAGCAGCTCGAACGCCTGCGCGACCGGTTCGCCGAACTGGAGACGGTGGGACGGCAGGTGCAGCGGACCGACCACGTGCTTATCGACCTAAAGGGTTACAGCCATGGGGAGCCGCTTGAAGGCGCCAGCGCTCCCGACTTCCTTTACGAGGTCGGCTCCCGGTCCGGCCCCCCGCGGCTCGACGAGGAGCTCGAGGGTTCCCGTCCAGGGGAGATCCTGAAGTTCAACGCTGAGATGCCCGAGGGGAGCGAGCTGGCCGGACAAGAGGTTTCCTTCACCGTCTTGGTGAAAGAGGTGAAGGCGAAGAAGCTCCCGCCGTTAGACGACGAATTCGCCAAGACGGTGGGCGAGTTTGATTCGCTCGATGATCTGAAAGAGGACCTTCGCACACGTCTGGCGGACATAAAGAGCGAGCTTGTTGAAGACCAGATTCGCGGCCTCGCGCTCGAGGCTTTGATCAACGCGGCTAGTTTCGAGGCCCCGGAAAAGCTCGTCCGCAACGAGTTCAAACACCGGCTCGAGCACCTTCAGGAGGACCTGAAGAAGGCGGGAGCGACGATGGATGACTACGCCCGCGCCACACAGTCGACGGAGCTCGAGATCAGATCGGAGATCAGGGCGCAGGCGGAGCGATCCGTCAAGGCGGAGCTTTTGCTCGAGGACATCTCGCGGCGCCAGGAAATAGACGTTTCCTCGGAGGAGCTAGGGCGGGAGATCGCCCTGGCGGCCGCTCGGGCTCAGCGGGAGCCGCGCGAGGTGGCACAGGAGTTAGCGGACGCAGGGCGTTTAGGTGTCGTAGCAGCCGATATCATGCGTCGTAAGGCACTGGACTATGTCGTCGAGCAGGCCAACGTGACGAATCGTCCCCAACCTAAGGAAGTTGCCAACAGTGAGTGAATCCGACCGTTTGCCACAGAACTACCTCGTTCCGATGGTTGTCGAGCAGACAAGCCGCGGCGAGCGCGCCTTCGACATCTACTCGCGTCTACTCAAAGAGCGAATCGTCATTCTCGGAACCGCCGTGGACGATCAGGTCGCCAACCTCATCGTGGCGCAGCTCCTACACCTCGAATCTGAGGATCCCGACAAAGACATCAGCCTTTATGTGAACTCGCCCGGTGGCATGGTTTACGCGGGCATGGCGATCTACGACACGATGCAGTACATCAAGCCGGATGTCTCCACGATCTGCGTGGGCATGGCCATGTCCATGGGCGCCATCCTGTTGTTGGGTGGCGCCAAGGGAAAGCGGTACGCGCTTCCGAACGCAAAGATCATGATCCACCAGGGTTCCGCCGGCTTTCAGGGGACCCCGGCAGACATCGAGATCCATGCAAAAGAGGTTTTGTCGCTGCGTCGAAGGATGGCCGAGATCATTGCGAGTCACACCAATCAGCCTATTGAACAGGTCGAAAAAGACATCGATCGCGACCGCTTTATGACCCCGGAAGACGCAAAGTCCTACGGTATTATCGATGAAATAATCAGCAGCCGGACCGCCGCCGAGAAAAGCCCTCTTCCTTTGGAAGGGGAGCCCACTCGTTTGGCCGAAGTTCAGACCGAAGCTTCTCCAGCCGAGAAGCCAGAGGCTTAAGGGGGTTTTATCGTGCCGAAGTTCGGCGATGGTGGCGACCTCCTGAAGTGTTCCTTCTGCGGGAAATCGCAGAAGCAGGTCAAAAAACTGATCGCCGGGCCGGGCGTGTACATCTGCGACGAGTGCATCGACCTCTGCAACGAGATCATCGAAGAAGAGCTTTCGGAGACCCCCGAGCTCAAGTTAGAGGACCTTCCTAAGCCCAAAGAGATCTACGAGTTCCTTAACGACTACATAGTCGGACAGGAGCCGGCGAAGAAAGTCCTTTCCGTCGCCGTCTACAACCACTACAAGCGCATCCAGGTCGGCGCGCACCAGGACGGCGAGGTCGAGCTGGCCAAGTCCAACATCCTGTTACTCGGTCCGACCGGTTGTGGCAAAACGCTTCTTGCTCAAACGCTCGCGAAGATGCTCAACGTTCCCTTCGCGATTGCAGATGCAACGGCACTGACCGAGGCGGGCTACGTGGGCGAGGATGTCGAGAACATCTTGCTCAAGCTGATCCAAGCTGCCGACTATGACGTCAAGCGGGCCGAAACGGGGATCATCTATATAGATGAGGTCGACAAGATCGCCCGCAAGAGCGAAAACCCCTCGATCACACGCGACGTTTCCGGCGAGGGCGTGCAGCAGGCGCTTTTGAAGATCCTCGAGGGGACAACCGCAAGCGTTCCTCCTCAGGGCGGACGCAAGCACCCGCACCAGGAGTTCATTCAGATCGACACGACGAACGTCCTGTTCATTTGCGGCGGTGCCTTTGCGGGACTCGAGAAGATCATCGAGAGCCGCATCGGACGTAAGGGCGTGGGTTTCGGCGCCGACATCCGTCGGATGGAGGAGAAGGACCTTGGCGGGATCCTCGAACACGTACTACCAGAGGATCTCTTGAAATACGGCCTGATCCCCGAGTTCGTCGGCCGTCTTCCCGTCATCACCCATGTGCACAACCTCGATGAGGACGCGCTCGTTCAGATCCTTACCGAGCCCAAGAACGCCTTGGTTCGCCAGTACAAGAAGTTCTTCGACTTCGATGGCGTCGAGCTCGAGTTCACCACCGATGCGCTCGAGGCCGTGGCGGAGCAGTCGATGCTCAGAGGGACGGGCGCCCGAGGTCTTCGAGCCATCCTCGAAGAGGTGCTTTTGAACGTTATGTACGACC
>JALZEI010000132.1 GCA_030862115.1 Actinomycetota bacterium | reverse complement strand
AGGGAACGTTCCGGGGGCAACGCAAAAGACTATTGCTTCGAAGAAGAAGGCTTCAGGATGGTCACTGCGACTCGGTCGTAAGTGTCACCCGACGGGCTGTGACCGGTAAGCCGATACCGGCCGGGTGAGAGATTCGGGATCGTCACGCGCGTCTTGAATTCAAATCTCGAATCTGCCGACACCTCCGCCAACAGGTGAGCTGCGCCGTTCCTCTTGAGGAACAGTTGAATGTTCTTGATCGGCCTCTCCGGCGGCCCGTAGTCGCATTCCGCGGACGAAAAGCAACCGGCGCCGCAAGCCCCACTGTCCTGACACCCGCTGAACCATGCTTGCCCGGAGACATAGATCTCGTCCCCGACTCGCACCCGATCTTGTGCGACGCTGACGCTCGGCGGAACGCACACTGCCGGAGCGGGAGAGATTGGACCAACGCCAAAGGCAAGCCCCGCTAGGGCTACCGCCGCGACCGCTCGCCTATTCATCAGGGTTATCCACTGTCATTTCTATTCCTTGGACGGCCGTTGATCCACGAAGGTTCCCACAACGAAGCCCACAAAGACCGTCGATTATCTTGGGTTCATGGCAATGGAGCCTCCGGCACTTCCCACGGTTGACGACCTCGAGATTGAGGGCCGGCGCGTACTCGTTCGTTGCGACCTCAACGTCCCCTTAGGCCAAGGCCGGATCACAGACGACTTACGGATACGGGCATCGCTGCCGACGCTGGAGGCGCTACTCGACAGAGGGGCGCGGCTAGCCGTGTGTTCACACCTCGGTCGCCCCAAAGGACAAGTCAAAGAAGAGCTGCGGCTCGCCCCGGTGGGAATCCGGCTCGCCGAATTGCTGGGACGAGAGGTCAGAGCGGTGAGCGACATCGTTGGAGATGAAGCGAGCAAGGCCTGCGAGTCCGACACCGACGTCGTGTTGCTCGAGAACCTGCGCTTCGACCCCGGCGAGGAGAAGAACGACGAGGCCTTCGCGCAAGCGCTTGCCGACCTCGCCGATGCCTACGTCAACGACGCCTTCGGCGCCTCCCATCGGGCGCACGCTTCGATCGTGGGCGTCCCGGAACGGCTCCCGTCGGCGGCCGGGTACCTCCTGGCGAACGAGGTAAAAACACTCGAACGGCTCCTCCACGAACCGGAGCGCCCGTTCGTCGCGGTTCTCGGCGGGGCGAAGGTGTCCGACAAGCTCGGCGTAATCGCCAACCTCCTCGACCGCGTCGATGTGATCTGCGTCGGGGGGGCCATGGCGTTCACGCTATTGAAGGCTCAAGGAAAAAATGTAGGGAGGTCGCGAGTCGAGGACGACAGGGTCGAAGAAGTGGCCGGGGTACTGAAGGCCGCCGAAGGTAAAGGGGTTGAGATACTCCTCCCGGAAGACGTGGTCGCCGCGGACTCGATCGAGGAGGGCGAGGAATACGCCAATGCCCCCTTGACCGAAATAGGTCGGCGCATGGGGGTCGACATCGGCCCCGAAGCGCGCGCCGCCTTCGCCCGCCGGATCCGCACGGCCAAGTCGATCCTGTGGAACGGTCCAATGGGTATCTTCGAGATCGAGGCCTACGCGCGCGGGACGAAGGCCGTGACCGAGGCAATTGCCGAGGCGACGAAGAACGGAGCCTTCACCGTGGCGGGTGGGGGAGATTCGGCGGCGGCGCTGGCGGCCTTCGACATGACCGACGCGGTGACACACCTATCGACCGGCGGCGGCGCATCGCTCGAGCTTCTCGAGGGACGCGAGCTACCGGGAGTGGCGGTACTCAGAAAGGACGGAGCATGAGAACTCCTCTCATCGCAGCAAACTGGAAAATGAACAACACACATCACGATGCTTTGAAGCTCGTGCAGCAGCTCAACTACGAGCTTTCTGGTCACGACTACGACAAGATCGAGGTCGCGCTGTGTCCACCTTTCACCTCGCTGCGCACGGTGCAAACGCTGATCGACTCCGACCGGATGCGGTTCGGCCTTGGCGCGCAGAACATGCATTACGAGGCCAGCGGCGCGTACACGGGAGAGATCTCGGCGGAGATGCTGAAGTCGCTGCGAGTCCAGTACGTGATCCTTGGTCACTCCGAGCGTCGTGAGCTCTTCGGCGAGACCGACGAGGGGGTTAACAAGAAGGTAAAAGTCGCTTTCCAAAACGACCTGCTCTCGATCATGTGCTGCGGCGAGACCGACGACGAGCGCGAGCAGGGTGAGACGCAAAACAAAGTGGAGCGTCAGGTGCGAGAGGGACTCAAGGGCCTGAAGGAGGATCAGGTAGGGGGCATCGTGATCGCGTATGAACCGATCTGGGCGATAGGGACCGGCAAGACGGCGACGCCCGACGACGCACAGGAGACGTGCGCGTACATCCGCTCCGTCGTCGCAGATCAGTTCTCCAAAGAGATCGCCGAAGTGGTGCGGATTCAGTACGGGGGAAGCGTCAAGGCCGGCAACGCGAAGGCGCTTATGCATCAGTCCGACGTCGACGGTGCCCTCGTAGGGGGAGCATCACTGGACGCGGGGGAGTTCGCGGCGATCGTGAAGGCGGCCGCGTGAGCCCGAAGCAGATCGTGTACGTCATCCTCGACGGCTTGGGGGACGACCCCCTCGACGCCTTGGCGGGCAAGACGCCACTCGAAGCGGCGCATACTCCGAACCTCGACGGCCTCGCCGCGAAAGGGCGCAACGGTTACGTGACGACGGTGGGGGAGGGCATCGCGCCGGAGTCGGACATCGCCGTGTTCGCGATCCTGGGTTACGACCCCCACGAACATCACACCGGACGCGGCCCCCTCGAGTCGATCGGGGCCGGTTTAACGGTGAACGATGGAGACCTCGCCTATCGAGTCAATTTCGCCACCGTTGAAAAGGACGCCGACGGATGGGCCATCGTCGATCGAAGGGTCGAACGCGACCTCACGTCGGAAGAAGCGCACGCGCTGGCCGACGAGGTGCAGCAAAACGTGTCGCTGCCCGGCGTCGACTTCGATTTCAAAGCGACCATCGGGCACCGGGGTTGTTTGGTGCTGAGGTCTGACGAGGGTCCCTTGTCGGCCGAGGTCGAGAACTCGGACCCGGCCTACGGCCGCCAGGGCGCGCTCGGGGTCGCCAAGGAAACCTTCGACAACCGCGTCGTTCACGTCGCGCCGATCGAGGGACACCGACAAGATCGCGCGGCGAGAAGGGCGGCGCACATCACGAATCAGTGGCTGGGCGCGTCTTACGAGGTGCTGCAGAACTCGGAGGTAAATCGCAAGAGAACCGCGGCCGGCAAGCTCGCCGGGAACTTCATCCTTACGCGAGACGGCGGCGACCACGTTCCCGACCTCGTGCCCTTCAAGGAGAGATTCGGGCCCTCGATGGGTTGTTTCGTCGAGATGCCCGTCGAGCTCGGGATCGCTCGACTGATGGGCATGGGTGTGGTCGAGGCGCC
>JALZEI010000235.1 GCA_030862115.1 Actinomycetota bacterium | reverse complement strand
AGCGGACTCGCGGCCGCCGAACAGCTGCACGGCAAAGAGCTGTCCTACAACAACTTCCTAGACACCGACGCGGCGTGGAAGCTGGTGCTCGAGCTCGAGGGCGCCGGCGCCGCGATCATCAAGCACTCGAACCCCTGCGGCGTTGCGGTCGCGGGAGATCCGGCGACGGCCTACCAGCGCGCGCTGGAGTGCGACCGCACGTCTGCCTTCGGAGGAATAGTCGCTCTTAACGAGACCTGCACCGCCGCCGCGGCCGAGGCTATCGCCGAGATCTTCACCGAGGTCGTAATCGCCCCCGACTTCGAACCCGACGCGTTGAGCGTTCTGCAGACCAAGAAGAACCTGCGCATCCTGCGCGGCGCACTTCCGTCCGCCCTTGAGCCCGAGCTGCGCCGGGTGGCCGGCGGTTTGCTGCTGCAGTCGCAGGATCCGCTCGATCGAGCCGAGGACGCGAAGGTCGTGACGAAGGTGGAGCCGACTCCCGAACAGTGGGAGGACCTTCGTTTCGCCTGGGTGGTGGCCAAGCACGTGAAATCGAACGCGATCGTCTTCGCCAAGGAGCTGACGGCGGTGGGCGTCGGGGCGGGGCAGATGAGCCGCGTCGAGTCGACGGAGCTCGCCGCCCGCCGCTCCGGAGGTCGTTCGCAGGGGGCCGCGTGTGCGTCGGACGCGTTCTTCCCCTTCCGCGATGGCCTCGACGCGGCGGTCGCCGCAGGGGCGGCCGCGGTTATCCAACCGGGAGGCTCGGTGCGTGACGACGAGGTGATCGAGGCCGCCGACGAGCACGGGATTCGGATGGTCTTCACCGGCCGCCGGCACTTCCGCCATTGAAGGGGACGATCGGATGAGCGCAGAGATCATCGACGGCAAGGCGATTGCAGCAGACGTGCGGCGCGAGGTCGCCGTCGAGGTCGAACGGCTCGGGGGACTCGGTATCACTCCCGGACTGGCCGTGGTGCTGGTCGGCGACGACCCCGCGTCGAAGGTGTACGTCGGCGGCAAGCGCAAGGCGTCGGCCGAGGTGGGCATCAAGTCGTGGGACCACGATCTGCCGGCGAGCACCCCGCAGGAGGAGTTGTTGGGGCTTCTCCAGGACCTCAACAACGACGATTCCGTGAACGGCATTCTCGTGCAGCTACCGCTTCCGGAGCACATCGACGAGTCGCTCGTTCTCGATGCCGTTGCGCCTCACAAGGACGCGGACGGATTCCACCCCTACAACCTCGGGAGACTTTTGGCCGGCAGTCCCGTGGTAGCGCCCGCTACACCCGCGGGCATACGCGAGCTGCTCATAAGGACCGGGGTCGAGATGTCGGGGGCCGAGGTCGTGATCGTCGGTCGCTCGAACATCGTCGGCAAGCCCCTGGCCGCGCTGTTGATGCAAAAGGGAGACGGGGCCAACTCGACCGTAACCGTGTGTCACACCGGAACGAAGGACCTGGCGGCTCACACCCGGCGCGCCGACGTGATCGTGGCCGCAATGGGGAGGGCGAAGGCGGTTACCGGACCGATGATCGCTCCCGGAGCAACCGTCATCGACGTGGGAATGAACCGCACGGAAGAGGGCCTGGTCGGCGATGTCGATTTCGAGGCGGCCCGAGAGATAGCCGGCGCGATCACGCCGGTGCCGGGCGGAGTCGGGCCCATGACGATCGCGATGCTGTTACGAAACGTCGTGTCGCTGGCCGATCGAAACCGCGCGGAGGAGTAACCGGAAGAGACTAGTCGTCCTCGTCGGGGTCGTCGTCGCTCCCCGAGGAACCTGAGCTGCTCAGCTCCACTTCACCGCTTCCGGATCCAGAGCTGTCGTCCCCGGAACCCGAGCCCGAGGCGTCACCGTCGCCTCTCGAACCCGACCCAGAGCTGTCGTCCCCACCTCCGGAGCCGGCGCCGGAGTTGTCGTCCCCGCCGCCGTCGCCTCCACTCCCCGGCCCGGGGTTGTCGTCCCCTCCGCCGTCGTCTCCACTTCCGGGCCCCGAGTTGTCGTCGTTGCCACCGCCCGGGCCGGAGGTGTCCTCGGCCTTTTCCTCCGCCTCCTCGAGTTGCTCCTCGAGCCGCTCTTGTCTTTCCTCGGCTCGTTCCTCTGCCCTCTCTCGTCTGTCCTCGAGCCTGCCGAGGATGTTGATCGAGCGGTCCTCGAGGTCGTCGGCCCTGTCGAGCAGGGCGGCGGCTCTCTCGGTGTCGACGTCCTCGAGCAGACGTTCTGCCTGTCGAATGTTGGTGATCGCTCCCAGAGATAGTTCCCGAGCCTCCGATGGGTCCGTCTCGACGTCGAGGTTGGCCTGATCGAGGGCCCGCTCGGCCGCGTTGAGCCGACGCTCGGCCTCCTCCGTCGACGAGGGCGCCAGGCCGACGGATGCGAGCGCCTCTCTCATCGGGTAGAGCGTGTCTCCGGGAAGGGCGGAGCGGCTGAAACCTCCGACTGCTACCAGGGCCGCAAGCACGACTACGGCCGGCGCCAGGATTCTGAGGCCGGGCAGATGGCGTCGACGCAACGCGACGCCCTGGATGAACACGGCGCGCTCGCGGCCCCCCGACGGCGCCTCGTGGGCCAACTCGGTCTCGAGCTGGTCGGCTTGCCGAACCAGTTCGGTCAGCCGCGGGTCTTCGGCGCCCTTGCCTGTGCGAAGGGCCTTGTCCAGCTCGCGGTCCAGAGGTTGCGTCATGGTCTCAGTGCCTCAGCTTGGTTCATCTCGCGCAGCTTCTCCAGCGCTCGGAACTGGAGCTGCCTGATCGCGTTGGCGTTGCGCTTCATGACCTTTCCCGTCTCATGCGTATCGAGGCCGGCGCCGAAGCGCAGAAGAAGGACCTCACGCTGGTCCGCTGCGAGTCTTCCGAGCATTGCCTCCAAACCCTTTCTGTCTTCCATTTGGAGGACCATGGTTTCGGGGGCATCCCCTTCTCCCACCAGGTCCTCGGAGACGTCCTCTTCGGCGCGCTCTCTCGAGGACGCTCGCAAGGAGTCGACCACGAGGTTGGAGGCGATCCGAAAGATCCAGGCCTCGAAGCCGGCGCCTTTCCATCTGAACTTCCCGAGTCCCTTCAGGACCCGGGCGAAGGCCTCCGCTGCGACGTCCTCGGCGTCGGCGTCGTCGCGCAGCTTCGCGCGCGCGTATCTGAAGACACGGGGGTAGTAGTGATCGAACAACACCGCAGCGGCCTCCGTGTCCCCGCGGGCGGCCCTGCGCACCTCCGACTTGAGGTCTGAGATCTCCACATCCTCCGCTTTCTAACGAGCCCGGCCGCCACACGTTACGCCGTCCGGTCGGGCTCCTTTTCTGCCTCTGCGCGTAACGCCACTGCCGGTAGCTCCGTTGAATCCCTGCAAGTCCGAATTCGAGAGGAGAGAGGTATGCAGGTACTTCACAAGTTTGCGGTAGCCGCAATTGCGCTGCTGTTCGGAGTGGGCGGTTTCGCCCTCGGCGTGCTACAGGACAACGGGTCGAGTACATCGTTGCAGCCGGCGGCGCATGTTAGTCCCAGCGATGACCTATCCCCCGACGACGAGATCGCTCGCAAGTCGGATGACGATGACGACGATGATGATGATGGAAGGGACGACGACACTGACGACAACACCGACGACGACACCGCGGGGACGGACGACACCGCCGGGACGGACGACACCGCCGGGACGGACGATGGAGACGACGCCGACCGTATCGATAACTCCGGACCGGGTGAAAACTCCGGACCCGGTGCGGGAGACGACGACAACTCCGGACCGAGCGACAGCTCGGGTCCCGGCAGCGGTGATGACGTCACCGACGGTGACGACAACTCCGGCTCGGGAAGTGACGACGACGACAACTCCGGTTCGGGAAGCGGAAGCAACGGATCCGGCAGCGGTGGATCGGACGACGACAACTCCGGCTCGGGGTCTAGTGGTTCGGGCTCGAGCGGCTCCGGCGGCGAGGATGACGACAACTCCAGTTCCGGTGGAGGCGACGACACCGACGACTAGCTCGCACCAGTTCGTAAAGAGGGCGCCCTCGCGGCGCCCTCTTGCGCGTTCGGGGTAAGCCGTCGGGTGGAAGGCATCGGGTAGCCTGCGAGGTCGAACAGCCACTACCTAACGGGAGCATCCATGTCACAGAAGACCCATCGCGTCACGCTTATTCCGGGGGATGGTACGGGACCGGAGATAGCCGACGCCACGCGCCGCGTGCTCGAAGGAACCGGCGTCTCCTTCGACTGGGACGTGCAGTACGCGGGCGAGAGCGTCATGGAGGAACACGGAACGCCTCTGCCGGACCACGTCCTGGAATCCATCAGCAACAACAAGGTGGCGATCAAGGGTCCGATCACGACTCCGGTTGGGACGGGGTTTCGCAGCGTCAACGTCGCGTTGCGTAAGGAACTCGATCTCTACATGTGCCTGCGTCCCTGCAAGTACTACCCCGGCGTGCGGTCGCGTTATCAGGACGTCGACCTGGTCGTCGTCCGTGAGAACCACGAGGATCTTTACGCCGGTGTTGAATTCGAGCAGGGTTCGGCCGAGGCGCGCAAGCTCATCGACTTCCTCGCAGATCTCGGCGCGCGCCGTATCCGCGAGGACTCGGGCATCTCGATCAAGCCGATCTCGGTGACCGGCACGCGGCGCATCGTCAAAGGGGCCTTCGATTACGCCGTCAAGCACGGCCGCAAGAAGGTGACCTCGGTCCACAAGGCCAACATCATGAAGTTCTCCGACGGGCTGTGGTTGGAGACGAGTCGCGAGGTTGCAGAGGAGTACAAAGACTCGGGCATCGAGTTCGAGGACCGCATCGTCGACAACATGTGCATGCAGCTCGTCCAGAAACCCGAGTTGTACGACGTGCTCGTGTTACCCAATCTCTACGGCGACATCATCTCGGACCTGGGAGCTGGTTTGATCGGCGGACTCGGCGTTGCACCCGGAGGAAACATCGGCGACGAGGCGGCCGTGTTCGAACCCACGCACGGATCGGCCCCCAAGTACGCGGGGCAGAACAAGGTGAACCCGATGGCGATGATGCTCTCGGGCGTGCTGATGCTGCAACACCTCGACGAGATGGACGCGGCCGACCGCCTCGAGAAAGCCCTTGCATCGGTCATCGAGGAGGGCAAGGACGTCACCTATGACATGAAGCCGAACCGAGACGACCTGACCGCGGTGGGCACCTCGCAGGTCGCGGACGCGGTCATCAGAAAACTCGAAGAGAGCGCGTAGAAAGGACGGCCAATGACGGCTGGAAAGGTAACTGTGGTGGGGGCCGGCAACGTCGGCTCGAACACCGCGAGAAGAATTGCGGAGAGCAACCTTTGCGACGAGGTTGTGATGATCGACATCGTCGAGGGGCTGCCGCAGGGCCTCGCCCTAGACATCAACCAATCGGCTCCGGTCGAGGAGTTCGAGACGCTGGTGACGGGAACGAACGACTACGCGGACACCGCCGGCTCGGAGGTTGCGGTGATCACCGCCGGCCTTCCCCGCAAACCCGGCATGAGCCGCATGGACCTGCTCGAGAAAAACGCACAGATTGTGACGGAAGTCACCAAGCAGCTTGCGGCCAACTCGCCGGATGCCGTTTTGATCGTGGTGTCCAACCCTCTCGACGAGATGACCTTTCTCGCGTCGGAGGTCTCGGGCTTCGATAAGTCGCGCGTTATGGGAATGGCGGGGGTCCTTGATTCGGCTCGTCTTCGCTTCTTTATCTCCGAGAAACTGAACGTTCCTCCCACCTCAGTCGAGGCGATAACCCTCGGCTCGCACGGCGATCAGATGGTCGCTCTACCTCGTCACGCCACCGTGCAGGGCAAGCCGCTCCCCGAACTGGTCGACGAGCCCACGCTGGAGGAGCTGTTCCAGAGGACTCGCGACGCGGGGGCCGAGATCGTCGGCTACCTGAAGAAAGGCAGCGCCTTCTATGCACCGTCGACATCGGCGGTCGCGATGGTCAAAGCGATCCTGGCCGACACCGGGGAGGTACAGCCGACGTGCGCGTGGACGACCGGCGAATACGGCATCTCCGACGTCTATCTCGGAGTGCCGGCAAAGCTCGGCCGGGGGGGCGTACGGGAGATCGTCGAGCTCGAACTGAACGACGAGGAGCTCGGCCAGCTAAAAGAGGCGGCCGAGGCTATCCGCTCTAAGTGCAGCGAGCTCTCGTCGGTCGGCGGCTAAGGCTCACTCCGGAAATCTCAGCCGTCTCCGGCGCGTTACACCACATATGAGCAACGCGATTGAGGTAACCGAAGCAACCTGGGACAAAGACGTTGTCGAGCGATCCCACGACGTCCCGGTCGTTGTCGACTTCTGGGCTGCGTGGTGCGGCCCGTGCCGTTCCCTCGGGCCCGTCCTGGAGCGCCTCGCGGACGAGGCGGACGGCGACTGGGTCCTCGCCAAGGTGGACGTGGATTCAAATCAGCGTCTCGCGGCCGAGTTCGGCATCCAGGGAATTCCGGCCGTACGAGCCTGGCGGGACGGTAGGGAGGTCGATGAGTTCGTCGGCGCCCTTCCGGAGCCCCAGGTGAGGATGTGGCTCGACGGATTAGGGCCGAGTCCCGCCGACATCGCTGTGGAGCAGGGCTCACTCGCCGAGGCGCGCGGCGATCTCCCGGCGGCCGAGGCCGCCTACTCGAGAGCCGTCAAACAGGATCCCGGCCACGCGGGAGCCCGGGCCGGCCTCGAGCGAGTCGGGCTCCTCATTCGCGTTGGCGACGCAGACGAGGCGGCTCTGAAGGCTCGACTGGCCCGCGATCCGGCAGACGTGGAGGCCGTTGTTCAGCTTGCCGATCTCGATGCGGCCCGGGGGGAGTTCTCCCGTGCCTTCGACCTTCTGGTCGATGCGGTGAGGACGACGTCCGGCGACGAGCGCGAGACCGTGCGCAAGCACCTTCTCAAACTGCTTGAACTGGTGCCCACCGACGATCCCGCCGCTATGGCGGCTCGGCGGGCCCTGTCTCTGGCCTTGTTCTAATTTGACCTAAGACCCATACCGTTTCGCTATCGTCGGGACTCAGCTTCTTTTGGGGAGGGCGCACATTTTCAAGAAGCCGAGGCACCTCGCCTCGCTGTGGGTGCTGACCGGTCTGGTTTTGATGGTCGGCGCGCAGCAGGTGCCCACGAAGACCGGAGGCCGCGCCTTCGCCGGCGGCACGAAGTCGCGCCCGAACGTCCTGCTAATCGTTACCGACGATCAGCGGATCGGCACGCTCGACGTAATGCCCACTCTCCGGCGAAAGATGATGCGGGTCGGAGTCAACTTCAAGAACGCATTTGCGACCACGCCGTGGTGTTGTCCGTCGAGGGCATCGATATTCACCGGGCAGTATTCGCATAATCACGGGGTTCACCGGGCCGACTGGCGCAGGATGCCGCACAGGGAATCGTTTCAGCGCTACCTCGATCGGTCGGGATACCGAACTGCGATCTATGGGAAGTTTCTGAACGGGTGGCCGGGAGAGCTACCCCCGCCGTATTGGGATAATTACTCGATTTTCGTCGACGACGGTTACCGGTACTACGACGCGGTCTTCTCTGACAACGGCACGCGGGAAACCGTCGATACCAACTCGACCACTTACGTTGCCGACAAAGGAACGACCTTCATCGACCAAGCAGAAGCAGACGACGGTCGACCGTGGCTTTTGTACCTGGCCCCCTTCGCGCCGCACTGCCCTTGCGTTTCCGAGGAGAAATACGCGGAGTCCGAATTGCCGGCGATGGAGGAGACGCCGGCTACTCTCGAATGGAATCGCGAGGACAAGCCTCTCTTCGTTCAGCAGGCGCGAGCTTCCGAAGGTCGGATCGCGCGCGTGCGAGAGGGCCAACTTCGCACGCTCCCGACCGTGGACGATCTAGTAGCACAGGTCTTCAGCAAGCTCGCGGAGACCGACGAGGCCAACAACACGCTCGTCTTTTTCGTCTCCGACAACGGGTACCTGTGGGGAGAGCATCGACTCGTACAGAAATCACTTCCCTACACGGAGTCGATCAAGGTACCGATGATCATGCGCTGGCCCGCAGGTGGCATCCGGCGAGACGTCGACAGGCGAATTGTCGCCAATATCGACATCGCGCCGACCGTACTTCGAGCGGCCGGTCTCCGCGTGCCGGATTCGGTCGACGGCCGCTCGCTCTTCCGCGGCGACAAACGAACTCGCATCCTGACCGAGGCGTGGGGCTCGCACTCCTATCCGTGGGCGAAGTGGGCCTCGATCAGAACCCGGGGCTATCAATACGTCGAGTACTACGAGGAGGGACGAGGTACGGACGTGTTGGCCCGCGAGTACTACGACCTGAAGAACGATCCGTGGCAACTACACAATCTGTTGGGCGACGATAAGAAGGGCAACGATCCGCGCCTAAAGGCGATCAAGGCCCAACTGACCAGAGATCGAACGTGCAAAGGCAACGCTTGTCCCTAGCGGATGGTTATGTTGACGATTCGGTTCCTAAGGACCGGTTCGCTCAACAAAACGATTGTTAGCGGGGTCGGAGCCCCTCCAGGAACCGCATCATCGTCTGCCCGGCTTCCTCTCTGGCCTTTTTGGGGTCCTCCGATTCGACGATGTAGTGGGCCGCGTTGTGCATGGCGCCGAGCACCATGTGGGCGAGGGGCTCCACCGGTTGAGGCTCGATCGCTCCCGAATCCATGGCACTCGCCAGTGCCTGCTGGGTAAGGCCCAAGGAATGACGGACGTCTATCTCTCGCCACTTCTCCCAGCCGAGCACCGAGGGCGCGTCCAGCAGCATGATCCGCTGCACCTTCGGCTCGAGACAGAAATCGAGGAAGGCCTCACTGCCTCGCTTGATGACCTCCCAGGGATCCGAGGCCGCGAAGGCGGTTTCGGCGATGGCCTGCACCCCGAATTCCTGCAGCCGTTCTACCACCGCCTCAAAGAGGTCGGCCTTCCCGCTGAAGTGGTGGTAGAGCGCCCCTCTCGTGACCCGAGCGCGCTTGACTATCTCCTCGGTGGAGGTGTGGCCGTAGCCGCGCTCGGCAAACAGCTCCATGCCCGCCTCGAGAAGCGCCTCGCGGGTGGCTTCGGCATACTCGGTTCGCCGGCTTTTCTCCTGCATGGATTCTGAGGGTAGGACAGGGCACCTCCGCGGGCCTGGAATGCTCACAAGGCATCATTTTTCCGGTAGCGCCGTAGGCGCTGCCGGGGCGACCTTTCTATTGTCCGGCCAAGGACTCTGGAACGGCCGCCTACGTGGGGGCACGCTCGCCGAGGCTCACACGCCCCCACACTCCCAGTAGGTTACATACAGTCTGTATGATAGCCGGAGTCGACCACACGGGAGGGGATCAATGACCGATACGAAGGTTGCCGAGACGTACGAGGCCGCCGAGACCGCGCTGTTCGCGCTCGTGGGCGATCCCGCCGCCAGAGCCAATCCCTATCCGGCCTACGAGACCATCCGGGCGGCCGGACCGGCCTACGAGAGTGACTTCGACTTCTGGTTCGTTACCTCTTACGCCGAGTGCGATCGACTCATGCGCCACCCCGATCTCGTTCGCCAGCACGAGGATTCCTGGGAGCGGCGCGGTGAGATCAACAACGCGACCGGGCGACTCTGGTTCGAGCAGCAGCGGAGATACATGCTTTTCATCGACCCGCCCGATCACACGCGCATACGCGGGTTGGTGCGCGGTGCCTTTACTCCTCGATATCTTCAGCATCTGCGACCGCAGATCTCTCGGCGCGCCGACGACCTAGTCGGGAAGATGGCGGACAGCGGCGGCGGCGACCTCATAGGGGATTTTGCGCTCCCGCTTCCGATGATGGTCATCTGCGACATGCTCGGCGTTCCGACGGAAGCGCGTGAGAGTTTTCGCAAGTGGACCGTGGCACTTGCGGCCACGCTTGAGCCCTTCCCGTCGCCCGAGGTCCAGGACCGAGCCGATGTAGCCGCGGACGAATTCGAGTCTTACTTCACCGAGCTGGTGCGCGAGCGACGCAAGAGCCTCGGCGACGACCTGCTGTCGCGCTTGATAGAAGTCGAAGAAGCCGGCGAGCAGCTAACCGAGGAAGAGCTCGTGGCAACCGGAACGCTGCTCTTGGCCGCGGGATTTGAGACGACGTCGAACCTGATCGGTAATGGAATGCTGGCGCTCCTCTGCGACCGCGACCAGTGGGACAAGCTGGTTGAGGACCCGGCGCTGGCCCCGAAGGCGGTCGAGGAGATCCTTCGCTACGACAGCCCGGTGCAGATCGCCACGCCGCGCGTCGCGCGCACCGACGTCGAGGTCGCGAACGGAGTGGTGAATGAAGGGCAGGTTGTAGCGCCGATCGTCGGAGCGGGTAACCGAGACCCGGAGCGCTTTACCGAACCGGCGAAGCTCAACATCGAGCGCGCGGACGTCGTGCCTCTCAGCTTCGGTGGAGGGCCACACTTCTGCCTGGGCGCCAGCCTGGCGCGCATGGAGGGGGCCGAAGTGTTCTCTCGATTGCCTCAAGCACTTCCGAGCTTGGATTTGGTCGAGAGCGATGCTGTATGGCGGCCTACGATGAACCTCCGCGGCCTGGAAGAACTGAAGGTAAGTACTTAGGGCGGCGGCTTACTTCTTTTTTTGCTTCTTAGCGGCCCTTTTTTCCTTCAGGCTTTTCTGGGGCTGCTTTTTGTCGGCCTTGCTGCCCTTGTCTTTGTCCTTGGCCACGCTCGCTCCTTCCTTTCGCGTTCAATCCGCGCTACGAACAAACTAGACGACCACGCTACTCGTCTTCGACGACGGGGGTGCGCATTAGCTTGCCGGTTGCCGTCCGGGGCAGTTCGTCTGCCAACTCGATCACGCGCGGGCACTTGTAGCCGGCGAGCCTCTCGCGCAACCACGCCCGTAGCGACTCCGGATCGAGAGGTTGACCATAGGCCGGGACGACGCGGGCCCGAAGCTCCTGACCCCATTCATCGTGCGGCGCTCCGTACACGATGACCTCGGCCACCGCGGGGTGAAGCGACAGCTCGGCCTCCACCTCTTGCGGGTAGACGTTGATGCCGCCGGTGATGATCATGTCGTGCTTGCGTCCGGCCAAGAAAAGGTAGCCCTGCTCGTCGAGCCAGCCGAGGTCGCCGACCGTGAAGGCGTTGCCGTCCCACGCCGCAGCCGTCTTGCGACGATCGCGCCAGTACTCGAAACGCTCGCCCTCTCCGACGTCGATCCACACCTCGCCGACGTGGCCGGGTTCGACCTCCCGGCCCCCCTCGTCGCGCACTACCACCCCCGTTCCCTCGATGGCCTGGCCGACGCTGCCGGGCTTTCGTAGCCACTCCTGCGTCGATATGCGCGTCGCTTGTCCCTCGGTGGAGCCGTAGAACTCCCAGACGCTTTCGGGCGGAAAGAGGTCGATCGTCGCCCGTTTGGTTTCCTCTCGAATGGGCGCGCCCGCGTGCGCGAGGAGACGCATCGACGACAGGTCGTGTCTCCGTCGCGCCTTCGGTTTGAGCGAGAAAATCCTCTCGAGATGGGTGGGAACCATGAACGTAGAGGTCACCCCGAAGAGTTCGATGGCCGCGAGCGTCTCCGCCGCGTCGAACTTCTTCTGCAGGGCCACCGCACCACCGGCTTCAAGCGTGCGAACTGCAAACCGATAGGGCGCGGAGTGGGTCAGGGGCGAGCACAACAGGTGAACGTCCTCCGAGGCGAGACCCCACATCCTTCGGAAGCGTTCGGAGATCGAAGAGGCCGTTCGATCCCCGGTGGGAGGCGCCCACACGCCCTTGGGTTTGCCGGTCGTACCCGAGGTGTAGTGCATGGGTCGTCCGAGCACATGATCGGCGAGTTTGATGGGCTCCGCGTCGTGCAACAATCGTTCGTAGGCGTCGCCGAAGGTCACCACTCTTTCGATGCCGGCGTGCTCGAACATCCGGTCGGCGAACAACCACCGTGCCCCAGAGTCCTCGAGGATGTAGCCCACCTCCGCCGGTCCGAGCGCGTTGTGGATGGGCACCGGAACGATCCCCATTCGCAGCGCGCCTGCCGTGACCTCTATGAGCTCCCTGCGGTTGGCGCTGAGAACGGCGATTCGATCCTTCGGGTGCAAACCGGCCCCCCGAAGTGCTCCTCCCAGCGCGCTCTGACGAGCGTCGAGCTCGGCGAAGGTCGTCGTACCAGTTATCTCGATGAGCGCCGTGGCGTCCGGCGTAGACCGTGCGCGCTCACCGATTCCCGGCATGACTCAGACGCTGGATCCCGTGTTGGGGGGCCCGAGGCCCCGCGCGATCGGGGGTGAGTAATCGGGTGAGGGTAAGTGCCACCCGTCGTCGGCGGGCGCGGCGACGGGATCTTTTTGCCAATCCAGGTAACCGGCTATCGAGCTCACCTGGCGCAGGTACCAGAGCAACTGCACCACGGCTATGAAGGCGAACAACCAGAACCCCCCCCGCTGACCTGTGAACCAGAACGCCACGAAGCCGTACACCAGCGTCAACAGGATCATTCCGGCCGCCGTTCTGGTGACGACCACTAGGACGCGCTGACGCGACGCCAGCGAGAGCCGGGGGTCGGCGTCCATCGCCCGTCGCACGCGATCAACCTGAAGGACGGAAAAGGCCCCGTATATCGCTTGGGCCCCGGCCACGATCACAAGGATCCGGTAGGCCCAGTCGGCCTGCGCGGAGGTGTCGAAAAAGGGTCGGTTCCGAGTCATCTGCGCGACCAGCGATTCGGGGAGCCGCGCCAAAGCGACAAATGCGATAGCCATGATGGCGGCCACTACCCAGAAAAGTGTCCAGTTCCGTTCGACGCGGTGACTCATATCGGAAGGGTAAGCGGCAGCAAGATGATTTTTCGACAATCCTTTTGTGGGGCTGTGACCGAACCATTGCAATGAAAATGGATCTTCCGACCGTAGAGATGCGAAGGGTGATCTTGGATCGGACCTCCCGCTACGATGGCGTTTCGATGCAGAGACCGGAACAGGCGTGGGTGGACCGCCTCATGAGTAGAGACGAGTCGGCCCTCGGGGAGGTCGTCTCCGCGCACGGTCCCACCGTGTACGGCCTCGCCCGCCGCATCGTCTCCGACCCCAATCTCGCCGAGGAGGTTGCCCAGGATGTCTTTGTTGCCCTGTGGCGACGGCCGGGAGCTTATGACTCCACGCGAGGGTCGCTCCAGTCGTTTCTTCTGGGCGTAACCCGAAACAAGGCGGTGGATCTCGTGAGGCGAGAGGAATCGTCCAGACGCGTGGCCACGACCCTCATCGCCGAGGCGGAGGCGACATCCAAGGAGCTCCCGACGACCGAACACGCTACGGATGTCGAGCAGAGGCATGAGATACGGGATGCGCTGGCGTCGCTGTCTCCCCCTCAGCGAGAGGCCATAGTCCTCGCCTATTTCGGTGGGCGCACCTACCGCGAGGTTGCCGAAGAGCTGGGGATCCCGGAGGGAACCGCCAAGACGAGGCTGCGGGATGGGCTCATTCAGCTGAGGCAGATGTCCACCTTTGGAGGAGCGCAGGGATGACCGACACCCACGAGGAGATGCGATCGCTTATCGCGCCCTACGTCTTGGGGTCGGTTTCATCCGAGGAGGACGCGCGGGTGCGATCCCACATCATGTCGTGCGAGGAGTGTTTCGAAGAGGCGGAGTCACTTGCGAAGGCGTCGTCGTCGCTCGCAATGGCCGTCGAACCCGTCGCGGTCCCCCCGGGGTTCGAAGACGGAGTGCTGGCACGAGTTAGAGAGATGGGGCCCGAAAACGCCGAGTCACCCCTGCAGGTGCGGCCGGTGCCCGCCCGCAAGAGGTGGGGGTGGGCGGGAGCCGGCTTCGCGCTGGCTGCCCTCTTCGCCGTTTTCGGTTTCATGCTTTTCGATGCCAAGTCCGAGCTCGGCGAGTCGCGCGAGCTCGTCGTCGCGCTGCTGGCCGAGGACGGTATCGAGGTCGCCGGATCCGGGGCGACGGGAAAGCTGGTGGACGGGGATGAAGGGGCCGTGTTCGTTGCCCGAGGCCTGTCCGCGCCGCCCGAGGGCAAGATCTACCAGCTCTGGAGGATGACCGGCGGCTGCGCGCCGGAAAGACACGGTCCCTGTGGGGTCCAGAGCGCCGGCCCCCTCGAGTTCGAGGAAGGGCTCGTCGTATCCGAAACGGGGCTTCCGCTCGGAGGCTTCGACGACGTGGCCGTGACCGTCGAGGAGGAAGAGGTCGAGGAGCCGACCGGGGCGCCGATCATGAGCTCCTTCGAGGCCTAGCTACCCGGACGCAGACCGCAGCGGTTTAAACACACAGCGTAGTGGGGCAAGCTAAGGCGGTGAGCAGGCCGAAGAGAGTCGTCTACACGGTTATCGACGGGGTCAACCGCGATGCCTTCGAGCAGGTGACCGATTCGGGTCGCGCTCCTGCTCTTGCTTTCCTGCGCGGCAACGGCCACTACTGCCGGGACCTGGTGGCGACCTTTCCAACGATCACCCCCGCCGCCACGGCGACGCTGTTGACCGGTGAACCGCCCTCCCGTCACCGCGTCCCGGGCATGTGCTGGTACGACCGGGACGCCGAGCGCTTCGTGAACTACGGGCAGAGCCCTCGGGCGGCAGTGGTAGAGGGCCTCGGGCAGATCGTCCGCGACTTCATGACCAATCTGAACTGCACGCATCTGAGTTCGGGGGTCTCCACTCTTCACGAGTCCCTTTACGAACTGGGATTCGATTCGGCCTCCGTGAACTACATGATCTTCCGCGGTCCGCATCGTCACAAGTTTGAGACGAACCTTCTCCAGAAGTTCTTGTTCAACAAGAACCTGCCCGATTACCTGCCCGGTCCCAAAGAGCATTACTTTGCCGACGTCGTGAGCGGTCCGGCGGATGCCTGTTCGAACTTGCTCTCTAAGCGCGGGGTGGCGAAAAGGATGCGCGCCACGGATTCGTGGGCCGCATGCGTCACGAGAGAGCTGCTTAAGACGAAGGCCGCGGACCTCATCTTGTTCTATCTCCACGAGAACGACCACACCTCGCACCGGGAGGGGCCCGGGGCTCAGACCGACAGCCTCGTGGAGGCCGATGCCCACGTCGCTTATGTGCTCGACGGCTTCGACTCCTGGGAGCAGGCAGTGGACGAGGTGGGTTGGGTCGTCGTGTCCGACCACTCACAGAGTCCCATAGAGGACGACGACGATCACATCCTGGATTTGAATTCGGTCCTGGATGACTTCAAGGCGCTCGAAACGAACCGGGGCAAAGAACCCTTCAAAGACAACGACGTCGCCTGCGCGGGGAACGGTCGCGTCGGCTTCGTGTATCTGAACGAGGGACGAAAAAGCGATCTGCTCCGGCCGGTGGTCGAGACGCTCGGCTCGTCGCCGGGGATAGATCAGGTCATCTGGCGCGAACAAGAGGCATACGTGGTGGCATCGGATCGAGAAACCCTTCGCTTTTGCGACGCGCGCAGCGAGGGGGCCGTCGACGAACGAGGCAACAAGTGGACTTTCGAGGGAGACCTGGGGGCCGTTGACGGGGCCGTCGAGGGAAACGAGATCGTTACGCCGACCTATCCACTTGCCCTGGTGAGGATCAAAGACGCCCTCGATCTCGACCGTGTGGGTGATGTTGTGGTCACCACGAAACTCGGATACGAGCTGACGGACCTCGCCGGAGGCGACCATCGAGGCGGGGGAGATCACGCGTCGCTCCACGCTCAAGACTCGATCGTCCCGTTCATTTCGACACTTGCGGATCCGCCCCCGCGTCCCAGTGCGGTCGACGTTGTGCCGCACATCCTGAGTCACTTCCGCGCGCGCTCGTGAGTCGAGTCGTCGTCGTCTCGAACGCGGCATCGGGAGGCGCCAGCGATGAGACGCTTCGAGAGGTCACGGATGCCCTCCGATCTTTCGGCGACGTGCGCGAAGTCGGCCCCTCGGATCGTGATCGTTTCGACGAAGAGGTGCGCCGCGAGGTCCGAGTCGGAGACACGGTCGTCTCGGCGGGCGGCGATGGCACCTTCCACTGCGTGATCAATGCGCTGGGCGACCGGTTGGACGATCTGAACTTCGTGGTCCTTCCGATGGGTACCGGCAATGACTTCGCGCGAACGCTTGGTCTCGACGAGGATCCAATTAAATGCGTGGCGGACCTCACGCGCGCCACCCCTCGAGAATTCGACGTGGGGCGGGTCCGGGGGCCAAGGGTCGATCGTTTGTTCATCAACGCTTGCATGGGCGGGTTCCCGGTGGCGGTGAACAAAGCCATAGATGAAGACCTCAAGAAAAAAATAGGCGCATTGGCCTTTTGGGCCGGAGGATTAAAGGCCGCCTCCGATCTCCCTCGCTTCGAGGTCGAGGTGGACGGTAAGCGATACGACGATTGCGTCGCGGTGGGAGTAGGCAACGGCACCACCGCGGGAGGAGGCATTCGCGTCTTTCCGGACGCCGATCCGTCCGACGGTCGTTTAGATCTCTGCGCGCTGACTGTTGCGAGCATCGCGTCCGGTTTGAAACTGGCGGTCGACCTCAAAAGAGGTGAGCACGTCGACGACGAGGATGCGCATGTACGGCGAGGCACGCGATTCGAGGTGACCTCGATTCCCCCCATGGAGTTCAACTGCGACGGCGACCTTGTGGACTTGAGAACACCGGTGACTTTCGAGATACACAAGAAAATACGGATACTCGTTTGCCGCTAGCGCCTTAAACACCCCCGTGGCCCCCAATATTTCGATTTGGGCGCGAGAGAAACTTCTTGATCTTTGGTGGCGAATGAAACGGTTACGTAACGTTGGGCCGCTAGCATTTCAGACATGAACATGCGCGAAACGGTTCTTGCCGCGCTGCGCCGCGACCCCGAATTGCTCCCCAAGGTCGCTCACAAGCTTCGCGGAAAGATCGACGAAGAGAAGGGACCTATGTCCACGGTCGTCCAGGCGGCCGAGGCCCTGGAGCCCATCCTCGAGGAGGCGGCCCGCAAGCGGCCCTCGCGGCTGAGCAAACTCGGCCTCAAGAGCGCTCACGTCCTCGCCAGCCTTGCGGTGGAGGACAAGAAGTCAAGCGACCGCCTGGCGGCGATTGCCGACGGTTCCACGGTCGGCATTCTTTTCGTCGATATCGCCGATTTCATGAAATACACCGCCGATAACGGCGACGAAGCCGCCAGCGACTTGATCTCGCAACTGGACGCGCTGCTCGACAAGGCGATCAAGGGGGTCAAGGGGGAGTGCGTCAAGAACCTGGGCGACGGTTTCCTCCTTGCCTTTCCCTCCGCCTCACAGGCCGTGCGAGGGGCGGTCCAGATCCGCGAGGCGATCGCCAAGAAGCACCTCCCGGTCAAGGTCCGCATGGCGGTTCATGCGGGGGAGCCGTTGGTAGAGCGCGGAGACCTTCTTGGGCTCGATGTGAACCTGACCGCCCGGCTGCTCGAGTTTTGTGAGCCCGGCGAGATCGTGGTCTCGGAGGCGGCGCGCGATCTGGCCGAGAAAAGACTTCGAAAGATCTCCTTCGGAGACTCACGAGACGAGCACGTGAAGGGTCTCGCCGGGAAGGTCACGCTTTTCACGGTGAATCCCGACGTCGCCCGCCCGGGAATCGCCCGCGCGAAAAGCGCGTAGAGGGGGCCGGCGGGCCGGCCTCCCTTACATTCCTACGCGGTGCGCCGCCTCTTGCCGAAGGCGGCGGCGAGGGGTAGCAAGGTCAACGCCGCGACGATCAGGCCGGCGTTGCCTCGGGTGGTTGCGGCTGCCTGCGCTCCGAGCACGTCCGGCGCACGCTCACCTCTCTTGTTGGTAGGCCCGCGCCACTTCACGATGTCGATACCGCGTTCGATATCAGACGTCATGATGTGATACGTCCTCGTCCCGTCGCCGTGGTCTTTGATCTTGAAATCCTCCGCCGTCCATGTATTCGGTTCCGGAAGGTGGTATGAGGCGACCTCGTCGAAAGTCCACTTCCCGTTCTCGACGAAGTAGTCGACGATCTTTATGCCCTGGCTGTACCAGGCCATGATCAAACGCTGTTCGCCCGGGATGTTTTCGATGACGTGAATGTTGCAGAAGGTCGGTTCCGTCACGACGTTGTCGCTGATGAAGACCGCCTTGTCTCCCTCCGGTGTCTTGGCGTACTTCGGATTGAATGGATTCCTGATGTCGAAGACGTGAAGGCCGCCGTTTCCGTAGGGGTTATCCACGCCGGTGGTGCAGGTGGCGCCCCCGGGGATGACGCCTCCTCCTCTCTCGTCCGTCACGAAGAGCCACTTCCCGTTGGGGGAGGGGTCGGATTCGTGCGATACAGCTACGCCTTCGGTTGACTGTACGAACTCGTTGCTGTTCCCTGTCTCTCGCCCGGGGTGGTTGATGTTGCCGATCAGCTTCCAACCTTTGGCCTGAGGCTTTCCGATCTTCTGGTACGCCTCGTTGTCCTCCGCGGGCGGATCGTTGCCGTCGGCGTCGCCCTGACCCTTGATGAAGAGGTCGCAGTTGGTGACCTTCGCCTTAGTGAGCGTGCCGTCGATGACCTTGCACGGGAGAGGTTCGCCGCGCACCTTGCCCGACCGGGTCGTCAGGTTGACGACGCTGAAGATAGCCGTGCCGTTAATGGCCGCGCAGTAGATCCGGCCCGGCTTGGCCGTGATGTCGTGACACCCCGTCCCTCCGCTGTCTGGATGCTGCGGGTTCTCGAGCTTCCCTACCTCACCGTCCCTGGGGTCGTAGTTGGTCTGGGTAGTCCACCGGGGGTCGAAAGGCATCCTGTACACCTTCGGCCGGCATCTCTGACGCTGCTTCTCGAGACTTGGACTGCGGGAACCCAGACACGTGCGGATATCGATCACATCGATCCACGGACGAAGCGTGTCGCTGCTGCTGTTGTAGATGATCCAGGGACGCGTCGCGTCCACGGTCATGTTGTGCGTCGTTCCGTCGTGACGGGTCAGATGAACTTCTCGCGGCTTGAACTTCTTCCCCAGTCGCAGGCCCCATATGTCGACGAGCTCGAGCCCGCCACTGCCGGGATCGTGGCATCGCCCGGTCGAGTCGGTGGCATCGATGATCAACCGAGGGCGTCTCTTGGGGGTTACCTGAACGTCATGCTGGAGCCCGAGCGTTCCTCTCGGGTTAGCCGTCACGCAGTTTGCAGATCCGTGGTCGGCCACCCATTTCGGCCTTACCTTTCCCTTGCGGTTGATCAAGCGGAGGATGCGCTGACCAACGTGGTTGAAGTTGGCCTGCCCCAGGGTCCCGCTCGAGGAATAGGTAATACGGCCCTTGCGGAAGAATTCGAGGTCCGTCCCCGGGTTCGGCGGGAGGTTCATGATGTGGGTCCATTCCCCCTCGCCCATGGCCACTCCCTCGGCAGGAGGACCCGTCGTTTCCGCCTGCGGCTCCCGAGGGTTTGTGTGGTCCGCGGAGGCGGGAATCCCGGCCCCGACGACCAGCGAGCTTGCGATCAGTACGGTGCCGACCGACGCGACGATTCTTTTCATATGGTCCCCCTAGCCGGGCTAGTTCGTGCCCACACGTCCGTTGCCCACACGTCCGTTAATGATCTATTCGCAGTTGAAGCCCATCACTCCTCCCGCGATCGTCTCGGCCCACAAGAATAGGCTCAGCCGCCCCCTACCAAATGACGGGAGCGCTCTGGTGTTTTCCGCCCATCCCTTAACCGAGGTCCAGGACCTCGGAGTCTCACCCCTCGTGCTCATCGTTGCGGGGTCATGCGTGATCATCGCGGCCGCCGAACTGGCGCGAAGGGCCGGCCGGGCGGGAGAGCCCACCGCCGGCGCTGATCCCCGCTTTACCCCGCTTCGACCGGCCACCGTCGTCCTCCGCATCGCGAGCGTAGCGGTGCTGGCGCTGTGCATTGTGGCCGGCCGGCTGGGAGTCGAATCCCAGCTTGACAACATTGCCCCCGCTCTCGTCGTCGGCCTCTTGTGGCCGTTACTCCCGCTCTTGTCTGTCGTGGTGGGCAATGCCTGGGCCCACGTCGATCCCTACGACACGCTGGCGCGGCTAACCGTCCCCGACCCCGCCACGGAGGAGGCCGAGGCCCGTCGGGGCTCGGTGTATCCGGCGATTGCCGTCGTGATCGCGTGGACCTGGTACCTCGGGGCCTGGAGGTCGCCGCTGGACCCCCGGTCGGTGGGATCGGCCCTTGCCGTGTACACGATCGTGATTCTCGCCGGGTGCCTGTGGGTCGGCCGACGGCAATGCCTCGCGCGGGTGGAGCTATTTGGGCTGATGTGCGGCTGGGCGGGACGGATGACCAAGGGGGGTCTGGGGTCGTGGGCTCCCCCGAAGGGGACCGACCTCGTCATGGGCGCCCTCATAGGGGGACTGCTTTTCTACGAGCTGCGGTCCTCGACGTTGTGGGGCGAGTTGAACATCTCACCCCACGCGCTTTTGTGGGCGACCCTCGGAGTCGTCGCCTGCTGCCTGGTCGGTGCGGTTCTCATGCGAGCGGGCGGTTTCCTGTCGGGCTCGATCGGCGCGGGGGCCGCGGTTGCCGTGCCGCTCGCTCTAGGCGTAATCCTGGCCCTCGCCATGAGCCGCAATCGGCTGTTCACCAGCCTCCAGCTACTTCCCGGCCTCGTCGCCGACCCATTGGGATTCAACTGGGTTCACGCCGGGCCCGATCTGGCCGATCTGGACCCGGAGCCGCTGGGCCACATAGGACTCGCCT
>JALZEI010000195.1 GCA_030862115.1 Actinomycetota bacterium | reverse complement strand
GGTCGTATGTGGTTGAAGGTCGCCGTCCCCTTGAGGGAGACATTCGGATAAGCGGTGCCAAGAACTCGGCGTTGAAGCTGATGGCGGCCTCGTTGTTGATTCCGGCGCGCGTTGAGCTCGCCTGCGTGCCTCGCATCAAAGATGTCTTTTTGATGGCTCAGGTTCTCGAGCAGCTCGGGGCGAAGGTGTCGTTCGAAGACGACCGCCTGGTAATCGATGCTTCGGGGGAGCTTGCCGACGAGGCGACTTACGAGGTCGTGAGTAAGATGCGCGCGTCCATCCAGGTTCTAGGTCCTCTGCTGGCTCGACTGGGCCGAGCTCGGGTTGCCATGCCGGGAGGAGACGCGATCGGCTCGCGACCCATCGACCTGCATCTCTCCGGACTCGAGCGTATGGGAGCCAAGTTCACTACGCAGCATGGTTACGTCGAAGGGGTGGCGGACAAATTGCACGGCACGAGAGTGCTGCTGGAGTTTCCCTCGGTGGGAGCCACGGAAAACCTCATGCTTGCGGCGGTTCTGGCCGAGGGCACCACGACGATCGACAACGCCGCGCGCGAACCCGAGATCCAGGACCTTGCGGCGTTTCTGTGCGGAGCGGGTGCCCACATCGAAGGGGTGGGAACCCCGACCATGACCATCGACGGAGTGAACGAGCTCGGCTCCACCATCCATTCCATCGTTCCCGACAGGATCGAAGCGGGGACGTACGCCATCGGGGCGGCGGCCACTGGGGGCGATGTGAGACTCCTCGAGGTTCGCCCAGATCACATGGAGCTGCCGCTGTTGAAGCTCGAAGAAATCGGTGCGGATGTCCGGCGGGGAGACAGGGAGGTTCGGGTATCGATGCGCACCCGCCCGCGGCCGCTCGACCTCGTAACGCTGCCGTATCCGGGCTTTCCCACGGACCTACAACCGATGATGATGGTCTTGCTGTCGCAGGCCCAGGGTCCCTCGATCCTCACCGAGAACGTCTTCGAAGCCCGGTTCTTGTTCGTTGACGAGTTGAACCGAATGGGCTCGCGGATCCGCGTCGAGGGGCATCACGCCGTCATCCGAGGGGTCGAACGTCTATCGGGAGCCCCCGTCCGGGCCCCGGACATCCGCGCCGCGGCGGCCCTCGTGTTGGGCGGGCTGTCGGCGGAGGGCCGCACGGAGGTTTTCGATCCGGGCCACATCGAGAGGGGATATGAGAACTTTCGAGAGAAACTTTCCGGCCTCGGCGCGACCGTCGACGAGGTCGAGCATCCCAACTAACCCCGTCGAATGCTGAAATCGCATCGAATAGCGCTCAGATTTCAGCAATCGACGGTGGCGGGTGCGGCGATCGTCGTTATCGCGGCGCTCTGTTTGTCGGTAGCCGGCCCCGCCGTCGCTCAAAAGAAGAAGGAGCCCCCGCGCAAGCGTCCTCTACCTACCTCGGCCGTGGGGCCGGTGCGGCTCGTCGCGGCGGGAGACACCCGGCTGGAGGTCGCCGGCCACCACGCCTATCTCGATTCGATCGAGATCTCGCCGGCACCCGACGGCCTCGTGATCACCAATCGGCTCCCCCTCGAGCGTTACGTGCTCGGTCTCAACGAGGTCCCTCCCGACTGGCCGCTCGAGGCTCTCAAGGCACAGGCGATTGCGGCGCGCACCTACGCGCTTCAGGGCCTGTTGAAGCCTCCTTCCGGCGACGCCGCCCGCTACGGATTCGACATCTGCGCAACGATCGAGTGCCAGGTGTTCACGGGTGCCGATGTGCTCTCTTTGCCGGACGGGGCGCGCTGGGCACAGGCGGTGCAGTCGACGGCGAATCAGGTGGTTCTCTACCGCGGGGCGCCCATCCTTGCCCGCTATCACTCCACCTCGGGTGGAAGAACGTTCGATAACGAAGACGTCTTCTACGAAGAGCGCGCCTATCCATATCTGCAGTCGGTGCCCAGTCCGTACGAACAGGAGGCACCGCTGTGGCGCTGGCACGTCACCTTTCCTCGAGCTCGCATGCAGGCTTTGCTGGAGCGCGCCGGCTGGTGGGGGCCGGACAAAGGCCGTTTGGTGTCGGCCAGGACGGTCTCTCCTTCGACGACCGGCCTTCCGTATCCCGACATCGTCTTCCGAGGGAGCCGCGGTTCGCTGCGACGCTTGGGGGACGACTTCAGGACGATTGCACGCGACCTCGCCCCGGGGATGTTTCCCGGTGTCTATCCATCTGCTGCCCCCGATACGCCGTCGGGCATCTTGCCCGAAACGCTTCCCTCCGAACGGTTCCGAGTCGCGACCGTTGGAGACACGGTTCACTTCTACGGACGGGGTTGGGGGCACGGCACCGGTATGTCGCAGTGGGGCGCGTACGGCATGGCCAAGCTGGGGTTTACCTACGACGACATCCTGACCTACTACTACCGCGACACGAACGTGTCGGACTTCCCCTACAAGGGGGGCATCGAAGTGGGCGTGGCGTGGGCGAAGTCTTCGACCTCGGTCTCCGGCGCGTTCTCAATCGTCGACGGACGGGGCAAGACCATCGTTCCGAACGCCATCGGGACGTGGGGTTTTGGGTTCACTGGCGGTGATCGGGTGTCGTTCACTCCGGGAGACACCGGTCGCCTGCCGAGCTCGGCCGTGAAGTTGCCCTCCGCGGGCGCCCCGATCGATGTGAGCATCCTCGAAGCCCCGGAGTCGGTGGCGGTCGGGGAGTCCATAAACCTTCTCTTCAGTCTAGATAAATCCGCTCGGGTGACCACCGTCACCGCGAACGGAGGACCGCTTTCGGACATGAGCGTCCAGCTCCAACAAGAGGGGAAGGGCAGGATCTCCTGGCTCGCCCCCCTGAAGCCGGGCACTTATCGCGTGCGGGTCCAGGCGATCTCCGATTCGGGGTCCGGGATTAGCAAACCGATCGTGGTGAAGGTTCGACCTCTGGCGGCGATAAAGGAGGAACAAGCGGCCCCCGAAAAGCCCGCCGAGACTGCTCCCGCGGGCGTGTCTACACCCCTGACCCTGACCGCTCTTTTCCTCCTTCTAATCGTCGGTTCGACCACGGCAGCCGTTACGATTAGCGGGTGGCCCAAGCGACAACCATCGAGGAGCAGGTAAAGGAGTCACTGGAGCTCATCCGTCCCGCCATCCAGATGGACGGCGGCGACATCAAGCTCGTCGGGGTCCGGGATGGCGTCGTCACGGTTCACCTGTTCGGCACCTGCGAGAGCTGCCCCATTTCGCCCGTGACCCTCAAACAAGGTGTCGAACGTCTACTTCGAGAGCGCGTTCCGGAGGTCACCGAGGTCGTAGCCATAGAGGCCTGAGTGACCTCCGAAGTCGAATCTCTCGTCGATCGCGCTCTTGCAGGCGAGCGCCCCGCCATCGCGAAGCTGCTGTCGTTGGTGGAAGACGGCGGGCCCGATGTGGGAACCGCCATGCACCTTCTCTATCCGCACACCGGCGGCGCCTACACGATAGGAATCACGGGGGCGCCGGGGGCCGGCAAGTCGACTCTCACGGAACAGATCGTGGCCCGCGCGCGACGAGACTCTCAGCGGGTGGGGGTGCTTGCGATCGATCCCTCCAGCCCGTTCTCCGGCGGAGCGCTTCTCGGCGACAGAGTGCGGATGCAGTCGCATGCGACGGATCCCGACGTGTTCATTCGCTCGATGGCGACGCGCGGCCACCTGGGGGGTATCTCACTCGCCACGCCCGAGGCGGTGCGCGTGTTGGATGCGGTCGGAAAAGACCTCGTCGTAGTTGAGACCGTCGGCGTCGGCCAGGCCGAGGTAGAGATCACCGACGCCTGCGACACGACCATCGTCGTCGTCAACCCCGGATGGGGGGACGCCGTGCAAGCCGCGAAGGCCGGCCTGATGGAGATCGCCGATGTCTTCGTAGTGAACAAAGCCGACCGCGACGGGGCGCGACAGACCGTTCGGGAGTTGCGTCAGATGCTCGAGCTTTCGGATGCGGATTGGAAACCCGAGATCGTGCAGACGGTCGCCACCAAGAGTGAGGGCATCGACGAGCTGTGGACGGCCGTCGAAAAACACCGCGCTTACCAGGACGAGCACGGGCTAATGGAAACCAGGCGCAGGCGACGAATCGAAAGAGAGATCAAAGAGATCGTGGCGCAGCGATTTCGGGATCGGGTCGACGAGGAGTCGGACGCACTCGCCGAGCTGACTCGGCGAGTTCAGAACCGAGAGCTCGACCCCTACGCGGCCGCCGACCGCCTGCTCGACACGCTCTAGACGTCCCCTGGCAACGTAGACTGGGCCGATGGACGACGACGCTCGCACGCGCTGGGAAGAGCGGTACGCGAACGCCAAGTTCCGTGACGACATCGATTTCGACACGCTTTCGAGCGTGCCGCTTGAACCTGTTTATGTGCCGGACGAGGGCGTCGATCCCAAGATCGGCTGGCCGGGCGAGTATCCCTTCACGAGGGGGATCTATGACACCGGGTATCGCGGGCGGCTGTGGACGATGCGTCAGTTCGCCGGCTTCGGAACCGCGGAGCAGACCAACGAGCGATACCGGTTTCTTTTAGATCAGGGCCAGACCGGACTGTCGGTCGCTTTCGACATGCCGACGCTCATGGGCCGCGATTCAGACGATCCGCAGGGCGAGGGAGAGGTCGGTCGCTGCGGCGTGGCCGTCGATTCTCTTGCCGACATGGAAACGCTGTTCAAGGACATCGATCTCGAGGCGATCACCACTTCGATGACGATCTCCGGGCCGGCCCCCATGTTGTTCGCGATGTACGTGGCGGCCGCGGACATCCAGGGAGCCGACATCTCGAAGCTCGGAGGCACCTGCCAGACGGACATCCTGAAGGAGTACATCGCCCAAAAGGAGTGGCTGTTTCCTCCGGAGCCGCACCTGCGCTTGACCGCGGACATGATGGAGTACTGCGCCGAGAAGATACCGAAGTACCACCCGCTGTCCATCTCCGGCTATCACATCCGCGAAGCGGGATCAACGGCCGTTCAGGAGCTCGCCTTCACCGTCGCGTCGGGGTTCGCACACGTCGAACTAGGTATGCGTCGAGGTCTGGACGTCGACGACTTCGCGCCGGGCCTGTCGTTCTTTTTCAACTCGCACGTCGACTTCTTCGAGGAGATAGCGAAGTTCCGCGCCGCCCGCCGCATCTGGGCCCGGTGGATGAAGGAGCGTTACGGCGCCAAAAAGGAACGGTCGTGGATGTTGAAGTTCCACACCCAGACCGCAGGTGTCTCCCTCACCGCCCAGCAGCCCTACAACAACGTCGTGCGCACGGCTACCGAGGCACTCGCTGCAGTGCTGGGCGGCACGCAATCACTGCATACCAACTCGCTCGACGAGGTCCTCGCGCTCCCGACGGAGGAGGCCGTCGAGATCGCGCTGAAGACGCAACAGGTCATCGGCTACGAGACGGGCGTGACGAACGTCATCGATCCCCTTGGCGGCTCCTGGTTCGTCGAGAAGCTCACCGACGAGACGGAGGCGGCCGCCGAGGAGTATTTCGCAAAGATCGACGAGCTCGGTGAAGGTTCGATCCTCGACGGGATGCTGGCCGGCATCGAGGCCGGCTACTTCCAAAAGGAGATGGCCGACGCGGCCTTCCGGTACCAGCAGTTGTTGGAGCAGGGAAAGAAGGTCATCGTCGGGATCAATCGTTTCAACCGCACCGTTCAGGACATTCCCGAGGTGCTCGTCATCGACCCCCAGATCGAGGAGCGTCAGAAGAAGGCTGTGGCGGAGGTCCGCGCCAACCGGGACGAAACCAAAGCGCAAGAAGCCATTCAGGCGCTAAAGAATATGGCGGCCGACGAGTCGCAGAACTCCGTGCCGGTCATGGTCGAGGCGGCCGAAGCCTACGTGACGCTGGGCGAGATGGTCGGAGCCCTCAAGGAGGTGTGGGGCGTCTACACCGAGCCCCCGATGTTCTAGCAACCCTCCTTTGTTAGGTCCCGGTCCCTCGGCACCCTTACTCCCATAACGGGGCACAATGGGGTTAGTTCAGGGGGACCGAAGGAGGGCGGACGAGTGGACGATTTCCGCAAAGGTCAAGAAGGCTCGACGAAGTCATCGCGCATGAACAGGGTCTCTTCGGTGATGTTGGGGGCCGCGGCCGGTCTGGCGATCGGGTCGGTTGTCGGCACCTGGGTCGCCAACGCCATGCTTCACGACGTTTACATGACGGAACCGAACATCGATCGCGTTTTGCTGATCGCCGGTGGGGTCACGCTCTTGTTCGGAATCCTTGGCGCCGTAGCCGGCGCCACGAGTTGGTTCCGAAAGAATCCCGGAGCGATGTCGATAGTAGTTCTGACCACGGTGCTGGGTTACATGTTGCTGGGTGTTGCGTACGCCGCCGGCGGCGGCGGCCTTCCCCGCCAAGGGGTAGTTGACGCCTTTTCCTACTGGGTTCCCGCCTCCGGTTTGGTGCTGGCTGTGGTGCCGGCCGTGCGAAGGCGGCCCTTTCTGTGGATTGCCATGGCCATCTTTGCGGCGGGGGCCACAGTCGCGGCTCGATTGTGGCTAGACCTAGTGATCGGTCCCTACTCGGTTACAAGCGGCCTTGTCGTTCTTTTTTTGGGACTGGCCCTGGGAGCTCTGGTTGGATCACGGGCCTTGTTCGAAAAACACTTCGATATTGTTCTCGGACTGGCCGGAGGAGCTTCCTTTGCGTGGTACGTATCGCTCCGAACGATCCAGCTGTGGGACCTGGACTACCGTCTTTACTCGATCCTGCCGGCCGCCGGCGCTCTCTTGGGCGCGGGGGCAGGATTCTGGTATTCGCGTCGACGAGCAACATCTTTGCCTATAGGCCTCGGCCTCCACGGATGATGCGGTAACCGATCACTCCCGCTATCAGCGCAAGGACGATCGCGGCCACCGCGGCCACGGTTATCAGCGGATCGGGCTCCAGCACCGAGGGATCGAGGGACGGCGAGGGCGACGGCGTCGCGGCAAGCACTAGTTGCAGCATCATCGGCCCGGTGAGGGCGAGATCTCCGGCCACGGCGATGCCGTCTCGCCGGGGGGGTCCGTGAGCCCGGCCTCCGCCAACCGGTACATGAGTATGCGAAGGATCCGCGCGGTTACTCCCCAGATGACCTCGTCTTTCCAGATCCATGCCTCCGTGGGAAAGGTGCGGCCCCGATGTGCGAACCCCGGCTCGCGGCGGATGTCCTCGGTGAGCTCTGCCACCGGGATCTCGAGGACGCGGGCGACCTCGTCGGGGTTGGGAGCGAGTGCCGGGGGCTGTGCCAGCCAGCCGACGATGGGGGTCACCACGAACCCCGATACGAAGGTATGCAGGGAGTCGAGCTCGCCGAGCACCTCCACCGCGCCGGGCTCCAGACCGATCTCCTCGTGGGCCTCGCGGAGGGCCGCCGCTGTGGGGGACTCGTTAGGGTCGATCGAGCCGCCCGGAAAGGAGATCTGACCCTTGTGGCTCGACAGAGTCTCCGTGCGCACGGTGAAAAGCAGGTAGGGATCCCGGGCGGCTACGAAGGGGATGAGGACCGCCGCGGCCCTTGCGTCGTGTAGAGGCACGTGCTCTGCCGGTCGCAGGTGAAGGGCATCGCTCAACGCCTCCTTGAAATCTTTCACCCGGCCAATCGTAGACGGGCGCGAAGCGGTGTTCGGGCCCCATCTCAGGCCATTCTCTATGCTCGCTCCTCATCAACTTTCGATAGGAGGAGTCATGGGCGAGTTCGTCAACCTCGAGGTATCGGACGCCGGGGTCGGGACCATTCGATTGGACCGGCCGAAGGTGAACGCACTCAACGACCAAGTGGCGCGAGAGATAGACGAGGCCGTGGCCGCGGCCCGATCGGACGAGCGCGTCAGGGCGGTTGTTTTGTGGGGAGGCGAGCGAGTGTTCGCGGCCGGAGCCGACATCAAGCAAATGGCCGAGCGCGATTCCGTGCAGATGTACAAGTACATCGGCGATTTTCAGGACGTGTTCACGCGTCTAGAGAACCTTCCGGTCGTAACGATTGCCGCGATCAACGGCTACGCGCTCGGAGGTGGTTGCGAGCTCACTCTCGCCTGTGACTTTCGTGTGTGTGCCGACGACTCGCAAATGGGACAGCCCGAGATTCTGCTCGGCGTAATTCCGGGGGCCGGCGGGACGCAGCGACTCCCTCGCCTGATCGGAGTAGGTCGCGCCAAGGACATCATCTACTCAGGTCGCTTCGTATCGGCCGAAGAGGCGAAGGCAATAGGGCTCGTTCACGAGGTCGTTCCGGCCGCCGAGGTGTATCCGACTGCGGTGAAGATGGCGGAGCGTTACGCGCGGGGGCCGAGCGTCGCGCTCATGGCCGCGAAGCAGGTCATACAAAACGGCATGCAGGTCGACATGACCAACGGTTTGCTACTCGAACGTCAGGCCTTCGCCGGCCTCTTCGCTACGGAAGACCAGGCCGTCGGTATGAAGTCGT
>JALZEI010000188.1 GCA_030862115.1 Actinomycetota bacterium | reverse complement strand
TAGTCAACGTCAACGAGGCCCCGGTTGTGGGTTCGGCTACGTTTTCTCTGGCCGAGAACTCGGCCACCGGCACCGCCGTGGGCACGGCCACCTTCACAGACGACGACACCGGACAGGGCCACACCTTTTCGATCACCGACGGCAACACCAACGGCGCCTTCGCCATCGACCCGCTCACCGGCGCCATCACGGTTGCCGACCAAGCAGACGTCGACTACGAGACCACCCCTTCGTTCGCGCTAACCGTGACCGTGGCAGACGACGGCTCGCCCCTCAAGTCGGACTCCGAGACCGTCACCATCGATCTCTCCAACGTCAACGAGGCCCCCACCGACATCACCCTGAGCGCCACCTCGGTGGCCGAGAACACCGACGTCGGCACCGCGGTCGGCTCCTTTACCGTCACCGATCAAGACTCAGGCGACACCAACACGCTGGCGCTGGTGGCGGGCACCGGTGACACAGACAACGCCCGCTTCACCATCGACAACGGCGTCCTCGAGACCGCCGAGTCCTTCGACTTCGAGACCCAGAGCCCCTTCTCGATCCGGGTGCGCACGACCGACTCCGCCAACCTGCAACGCGAGGAGGCCTTTTCGATCACGGTCCTAAACGTCAACGAGAAGCCCGCCATTACCGCTCCGGCGTCGATCCCGGCGACTCTCGACGTGGCCAACAACATGGCGGGCATCTCCATATCCGATCCCGATTCCGGGACCCAGGCGATCGAGCTCCGGCTGGCGGTCTTGAACGGAACCCTCGACGTGGACACATCGGTGGTCGACGGCGTAGTTTCCGCTGACGTCGCCGGCAACGGCACCGACACCGTCGTCATCACCGCCTCACAGCAAGAGATCAACGCCACGCTGGCGGCGGTCGGCGGCCTCACCTATGAAAACGACGACGGCTTCGCGGGCACCTCGGACACGCTGGCGCTGGCGACGGACGACCTCGGCAAGACCGGCTCCGGCGGCGCCCAGACCGACTCCAAGAACGTGACTATCAGCTTCAACGAGGCGCCGGTCGCCGCCGGACAGACCCCCACCACGGCCGAGGACACCGAAAAGACCATCACGCTTGCGGCCACCGACGCCGAAAACGACACCCTCACCTACAAGATCACCGCTCTGCCGGGCGCCGGCGGCACGCTCCACGAGGGCGCGACCTCGGGGGGGACCCTCATCACCGCGGGAGCGCTGCCCTTCACGCTGGCCGGCGACCAGGTCACCTACGTCCCCGGCACCAACCAGAATGGACCGAGCCTGGAGAGCTTCAAGTTCAAGGCACAAGACGCCAACAACGACTCCAACGAGGCCACGGTGACCATGACGGTGACCGCGGTCGACGACCTTCCCGTCGCAGTGCTCGATAGCCCGACGGTCGCAGAGGACTCCGAAGCCAACACGATCGACGTGCTCGCCAACGACACCGATGTCGACGGCGGCCCCAAGACGATCTCATCCAAGACCAACGCCACCAACGGCACCGTCGCCATCACCAACTCCGGCGCCGACCTGACCTACACGCCGAACGTCAACTACTGCAACAACCCGCCGACGATCCCGGTCGACAGCTTCACCTACACGCTCAACGGGGGCTCGGTCGGCACCGTCAACGTCACCGTGACCTGCGCCGACGACCTGCCCGTCGCTGTCAACGACACGAAGACGATGAACGAGGACGCGGGCGCGACCGCGATCGACGTGCTCGCCAACGACACCGACGTCGACGGCGGCCCCAAGGCGATCTCATCCAAGACCGACGGCACCAATGGCACCGTCGCCATCACGAACTCGGGTGCGGATCTCACCTACACGCCCAACGCCAACTACTGCAACAACCCGCCCGGGACGACGCTGGACACCTTCACCTACACGCTCAACGGCGGCTCCGTCGCGACGGTCACGGTCACCGTGACGTGTGTCGACGACGCCCCCGTCGCGGTGAACGACACGAAGACCGTCCTCGAGGACGCGAGCGCGACGACGATTGACGTCCTCGCCAACGACACCGACATCGACGGCGGACCCAAGTTCGTCGACGCCAAGACCAACAGCACCAACGGCGGGACCGTCGCCATCACGAACTCCGGCGCCGACCTCACCTATCAGCCTGCAGCCAACTACTGCAACGACCCCGAGCTCCAGCCTGCGGGCGGGAACCTGGTGGAAACCTTCACCTACACGCTGAACGGGACCCCGGCCTCGGTCGGGACCGTCACCGTCACCGTGACGTGCGTCAACGATCCGCCCGTGGCCGACACGGAGAGCTTCAACGGCACCGACAGCGCGCTGTCCAACGTGAGGCTCGACAACGACACGAGCACCCCCGGTCTGGACATCGAGCCCGCTAACTTCCACAACGTCCTCACGGGCGACACCGACATCGAGGGTGACACGATCACGCTGATTGCCGGGGCCGACTGCACCGGGACCGCTCCCTTCACCTGCCTGACCGACGGATACGACCCCGACGGGATCGGCGCGCAGCCGGTTGAGCGCGGAACGGTCTCGCTCGAAGCGGACGGGGACTTCCACTACGTCCCGCCGCCCGGGTTCGTCGGGACCGATTCGTTCGACTACCGAATCTCCGACGGCGGGCTCGCCAACAGCGAGGCTAACGGCACCGTCAACATCAACGTCGCCGGACCGACGGTTTGGTTCGTGGATGACCCCGCTGCGGCCGGCGGGAACGGCACTTCGACGTCGCCCCTGAACAGCCTGACGCCGCTTTCGACGGGAGGGACCTCGAACCACATCGATGACGCGAACGATCGGATCTTCGTCTACGAGGGCACCTACACGAACGGCATCGTCCTTGAGAACGGTCAGAAGCTGCTCGGCCACCCGCACAGCCTCGACGTCACCGACACCGTGGGCAGGACGCACACCGACCTCGTGTCCGGCGCAGGTACGCCCCCGGCGATCTCGCACGCGGCCAACACCGTCGTGACCCTGGGATCGGGCAACGAGCTGCAGGACCTGGCGCTCGGCAACGGCACGATCACCCTGGGCGGCGCGAGCGTCGGCACGGCGACGGTGCGCGACACCTCGATCAACACCACCGGCAAGGCCCTGGACGTCAACGGAGGAACCCTCGACATGGTGTTCACGAACGTGTCGTCCAGCGGCAGCCCAACTCAGGCGATCAACCTGGTGAGCGTCGCTGGGGCGTTCACGGCCCCCGCAGGATCGCTGCAGAACGCCACGAACACGGACGTGAGTCTCAACGACGTGGAGGGTGATTTCACCTACGGCGGGAGCATCTCCGACAGCTCCGGCGTGGTCGTCTCGATCGTCAATGGAAACAGCGGCACGAAGGACTTCAACGGGACGATCACTGGCGGATCCGCCGGGTCGGGGCCTCGGATCGAACTGGGGGGCAACCCCGGTAGCATCATCCGCTTCGACAACGACCTCACGCTGAACACGGGCTCCCAGCCGGCCTTCAACGCCACCGGCGGCGGCACGATCCACGTGACGTCGGACGACAACAGCCTCACGACCACCACGGGCACGCCGCTGAACGTCGTCAACACGACAATCGGGTCCGGCGACCTCATCTTCGACTCGATCTCGTCCAGCGGTGCAGCCAACGGCATCGTGCTCGACAACACCGGCAATACCGGCAACCTCCATGTCACCGGCAACCCCGGCGCCGACACGAACGAAGGCGGCACGATCACCGGAACCACGGGCGTCGACGCGGCGACGAACCAGTGCGCCAAGCCTCCCGGTCAGCCCGTCGGCGTCGCGATCTTGCTCAAGGATACGAAGGGCGTGATCCTGAACGACATGCTGATCAACGGGTCGTCGAATTACGGCCTCCTGGGCCACGACGTCAACGGCTTCACGCTGGACGACTCGACGTTCAACGGCACGCACGGGACCAACGAAGGCCAGGACGAAGGGACGGTCATGTTCTGCGGTCTGACCGGCTCGGCTTCCGTGACGGACTCCTCCGTGCTCGGCGGCTACGAGAACAGCTTCATGGTTTCGAACTCGAGCGGAACGCTTAACCCATTGACCGTTTCGAACTCTGACTTCGCTACGAGCACAGGCGCGCTCTCGGACGACGCGTTCAATGCCTCCGCCTTCAACAACGCAACGATGAATGTCACGGTCAACAACGATTCGGACTTCACTACCGCCCGCGGTGACCTGCTGAACTATCGCCTAAACAACAACGCCGTCGGGACCCTGACCCTCGACAACAACGACTTCAGTAACAACCATCCCAGCATCGTGTCGGGGGGTGGCGGGATCACGATCGCCGCCGGCGGCGGCGGGTCGAATACGGACCTGAACTACAGCATCAGCAACAATGACTTCCGCGACGCACTCGGCAACGGGGTCACGATCACCACGGGTGTGGGTAACGGCGCAGGCGACTACGACGGATCGTTCACGAACAACCGGATCGGCGTCGCCGGGGTGACGGACTCGGGTTCGGAACAGGCGAGCGGGCTGACGTTCAACCACGAAGGGTCCGGCACCCACACCGCCTCGGTTACCGGGAACACGATCCAGGAGTATTCGAACCGGGCCGGCATCAGGATCAATCCTCAGGGCACAACGGGCTCGCCGATGCGCATGACGATCAAGGGGAACACGGTCACCCAGCCGGGCACGTTCGGTGACACAGGGATCGAGGTCGACATCGCTTCCACCTCGAACACACTCTGCCTCGACATCGGTGGCGCCGGTGCGGACGCCAACAACGTGCACGGGTCTGATGTCGGTGGAGGGGGCGCGTTCTTCGACATCAACATCCTCACGAACTCTGCCTCGAACACGATCAACCTGCCGGGATACGCCGGCGGCGCGAAGGACCAGACGGCGATCGAGTCTTTCCTCATCGCTCGGAACTCCGCCGGCGGCACGCCAAATGCGTTCGCCGACACGACCGGGAGCTTCGGCAACGGAGGGGCGAATTGCTCGTAACCTAGCCACCCCCGCCTTTCGTTTCGGGTTGAAGAAAGCAACTGATCCGACCCCCGTTTCACGAACTCGACGCTGCGACTCCCGGGCTATACCGGCACGACTTTGAGTGATCGCCAGAACTACTCCTCGGGCGCAACAGCGGTTTCACGAGCTTCGCCCAGGACGGCGCGCAGAACCGACCAACGAGGGGGACGGTGCTTGCCAACCAGCCCGCCTCCCCCACGCTGCCGACCGCGCCGCCGGCGGCTGGTCCCTAAATAATCGCCACAGCGATCCCTAACTCGGGGTGCTGGAGCGGCTTGGGGACAAATGCCGATATCGGATTAGCGAGATTATTTCGCTGAGGGAGCGCTGGCCAGACTAGAATCTGCTCCTTGAAGGGTAAGACAGCACGTCAGAGGCATGTTCAAAGGCCCCCTTAGCTCAGACGGCAGAGCGTCTCCATGGTAAGGAGAAGGTCCACGGTTCGATTCCGTGAGGGGGCTCGGGACGGCCAGTTCTTCGCAGCCGAAAACCCCATCCCATAATCGGGGCGGCGTAGCTCAGGGGCAGAGCAGGCGGCTCATAATCGCCGAGTCGGTGGTTCGAGTCCACCCGCCGCTACTTAACCGGCCCAATCGTGGCGTCCTTCACGCCCGGCCGGCGGCCTCTCGTTGGATCGAACACCGCGCGGTCGGGCCGCGCGGCCCCTTTCCTCCAATATCTGGAACCCCGTCTTGGGGTCAGATCGCCACGGTTGGGGGATTTTCGCGCTCTGGGGGCCGGGGGAGGCTCACTTCGTCGGCATGGCCGTCGCGGCGCTGCCTGTAACGCACGGTGCAGGCGGAGCGTTGATCCCGATGGAAAACGGTTCGGCTTCAGCGCTTAACCGAGGCCCTCTTGCCGCCGAAGAGATAGGTGGAGGTAATGGGCAATGGACACAACAAGGTTTTGTCAGAAGTGCGAAAACGAGGTCGAGGACACCGGAGGTTTTTGCCTCCTGGGTCACCGCCTCACCCTCGACGCGCCCACCGCCAGCCTGGACGAACTGAGGGCCGAGGTGGATCGGTCGTTCGAGGAGGCCCGTCTAGAGATTGAGGCGCTCGTCTCGAGCGGCTCAGGGGGGTCCCCCTCGCCGACTCCCATAGCGGCGCCCGTTGGGCCCGCGTCCCCGAGCACCGTTCCTGTCGCTCCCGTTCGACGTATGCCGCCCCCGCCCCCGCCGCCGCCGGCCCGCAAGGCGTCGTATGGGCAGGTGTGGAAAGAGCTCGAGAAGGACATCGACCTGACTAACGATCCCATCAATGCCTTCGCCCCCGCTCCCCGACTCGACTGGGGACCGGAGAAAACGAAGCGCCTGCGCAGAAAGTCTCAGCGCCCCTCCCGTCGGGACGGCGAGAACTAGAGCCTCTCTCGGGGGCCGATCCGAAAGGGCCCTCATCTATACTGGCGGACCGACGGCTACTCCACCGAGGTGAACGATGGCCACCGATCGCCGCGTGCACGTGACCTTTGAGTGCACCCAGTGCAAGAGACGCAACTACATAACCGAGAAGAACCGGCACAACAACCGCGACCGCATGGAGCTCAAGAAGTACTGCCGCTGGTGCCGCTCGCACACCGCTCACCGAGAAACGCGCTAGCCCCTTCGCGAGGCCGGCGGCTCCACTCGCCCGCATCCGCTTCGTCAAAACCTTCCTCTTCCGCGAAGAAGTCGTCCAGCGAGACAATCCCGCTTCGCTCTCACTCCAAGCGTCCGCCCGACGGCGTGTGCTTTTCGTGCGTCGGCCTTCGAAACGTCGTGCTCCGTCGCCTAAGAGCTGGCTCGCCCCGCGGCAGGCAGTCGATCACATGCCTCGCTGAGCGCCCGGTTAAGGGCGGTCGTTCTAGGCAGAGG